>NZ_JAOQJJ010000009.1:0-110983 GCF_025567135.1 Bacteroides cellulolyticus | reverse complement strand
GTGTTTTCATGAATGCTAATCTTTCTTTTGTCAAAATACTCGGTTTTATATCAATTTTAGTATAAACCTGTCCTACTTTATGTGTAGGACGCTTAATATTTACGTATGAAAAAGAATTTTAGATTCTTGGCAATGGCTGTTGTAGCAATGGCCGCCGCAGTGTTCACGGGATGTTCATCCGACGATGACTTCCTTGCTCCGTATGAGGAGAGTGCGATTCAAACCCGCGCGATAAGTTCTACCAATGCGCTTATCGATTTTGATAACGTACCTTCCAGCGTAATGGCTTCTGACCAGTATGGAAACAATCTCTATTCTGCCACGGCCAACGGCAAGCAGGTAACGACCGGCTACATCACTCAAATCGGGCAAACCGGTACGTACATTCAGTTCCCGATTAACTATTTGGAACAAGAATGGGTAAGCGGACAGCCTTGGGAATATGAATTTTGGAATGGTGGTTTTGCCATCTCTAATTTCCATAATCTGACACAGGGGGATTATCAAAACCAATGTAGCGTGTACTGGCCCAACGGCGGTCATAGCGGTAAAAATTTTGCTGTAGCTTTCGGTTATAGCGATTCATACAATGATTCACAAGCAACCTATGACAAATGTGCGAAGATTTACCTGACCGATGCAACCGGCTACAGAGTCGTTACCACAAACACTCCTGTCAAGGGTACACCGAAATATGGTAAATTCAACAGCGTATGGGTTTGTAATACGACTTATACCTACTTAGTCATGAAGGATGGCAACTCGTTTACACAAGGCTCTTTGTCGGCACAAAAAGGATGGTTTAAGGTGGTATTTGTTGCGTTGGATGCGACGGGTAAACCTACAGGTAAGGAAGTAGAATACTATTTGGCAAACTTCGATTCCAGTAAAGATGCAGAATCAGGTTTGACCAATAAAATCCGTACCGGATGGAATCAAGTGGATTTAAGCGGTTTAGGTGACAGCGTATGTACTGTAGCTATCAATTTCGAAGGAAGCGATTCAAGCGCATACGGATTGAACACTCCTGCTTACGTTGCTATAGACGATATTGATGTAACCGTAAACGAATAACATGAATTTGGGGCAAATGCTTTTTAACGGCAAGTGCAAAGTATTTGCCCCTTTTTATTATATCCCAATGGAGATTGGAATCAAATACTTTCTTCAAGGGAATTTCAGCATTAAAATTATAAATATAATGAAGAAGTATTTGCTTTTATTCTCCTTGACGATATTTCTATTTGCATGCAACAAAGACGAAGAAATATCGCAGGACGTGATATTGCCTCCTGTCATTGAGTTGGATAGCGAGGACGGAATCTACGTTGTAAAGATAGGAAAAGAGGTCGTTATTGAGCCGACCTATCAGAATGTCGATTACGCCGTTTATTCATGGAAATGCAACGGTCGTATCATTTCCGACGAGCCTCAATTGAAATACATTTTCAACGAATGCGGTTCGTATTACGTTACCCTGCGTGTGGATACGAGGGATGCCAGCACAGAGGAAGAAATTCGTGTGGATGTCAATGAATTGGCTCCGCCCGTTATTTCATTGGTAACCCCCTCTATAGGGCTTAAAGTTGTCGCAGGACGTGAGTATATCCTTACACCCGACATTCAAAATGCAGAAGGAGCTACTTATTTGTGGACTCTTAACGGAAACGAAGTCGGAACGGAAAATACTTATACATTCAAGCAAGATGAGTTGGGAACTTATGAACTGACCTTAACCGTAACAAATGAAGACGGACAATCAAAGAAGACAGTTTCTATTGAGGTTGTCGATAAACTTCCGATTGAAATCGTAGTTCCGTCATCTTTATATTTTACCGAGAATAATACCAAATACGTAGAATTAGGACGTACTTTGTTTGTCCGCCCCTTTGTATCAATAAGTGCCGAGCCTTCTTATCAATGGAGTTTGGACGGGCAACCGATTGAGGGAGCCAATTCTTTGGTTTACGGTTTCAAACCCGCTAAAACCGGAGAACACACGCTTACCTTTACTGTGAAATACGACAATCAAGATACAAAAGCAGTGCTCACCCGTAATATTTCGGTCTCCGGTGTCGATGAAGTCAGTGTCAATATTCCGGTGAAATGTTGTGAAGCGGCCGGAAAAAGACCTTTTGCTGCCGGAAATTCCATTTACAGCAATAAAGTATATGAATTTGTTCCGGCTCCGGGACAATTTGTAAACGAAACGAATACAGCAGGTTTCAATGGGGAAAGCACGCACGAAGCAGCCTGTGCTTACGCACAAAAACGTCTTGATAATGAACAATATGTTTCTCTCGGAGGTTGGGGAGGATATATTGTAGTAGGATTCGACCACAGTATCGAAAACAAAGGCGGTTATGATTTTTCCATCAAAGGAAATGCCTTTGATTCGTCAAATGAACCGGGCATTGTATGGGTAATGCAAGATGTCAATGGAGACGGCTTGCCCAACGATGAATGGTATGAACTGAAGGGTTCTGAATATGGAAAACCCGAAACCATTCAGGACTATGCCGTAACTTATTTCCGTCCCGGTCCCAACATGGACACCCAATGGCAAGACAACAAGGGAAATAAAGGGGCGATTGACCGTCTCGGCAACTATCACCCGCAAGAGTTTTATTATCCTTTGTGGATTGAAGAGGATTCCTATACGTTATACGGCACATGCCTGAAAGCACGTACCGAACAAAGCCCGTCGACAGGCATGTGGTCCAATAATCCGTTCGGGTGGGGATATGCCGATAATATTGGTGATGATATGCCCAATAAAGACAATCCTAACGCGGGAGCACTTGGAAACTATTTTAAGATTTCCGATGCGCTCAATATCGACGGCACGTCTGCAAACCTTTCCCATATCGACTTTATCAAGGTGCAGACCGGAGTCAATGTAAAAGCCGGATGGTTAGGGGAAAATTCCACGGAAGTTTTCAAGTTCTGTGATGAAAACAACAATAACGACAAATAAAATTCATTATGAACAAAATATATCATTTCATCCTATTCTGTTTCGCTACGCTCTGCCTTGCTGCATGTAGTGATGACGACCCTGAAGTAAGCGGAATAGACGGCAAGGATCACTTCATCTCCGAGTTTGCTCTAACTGTAGATGGCATTACCTATCAAGCCATGATAGTCGGGGACAAGATTACAGTTGAGATACCTTATAATACCAGTCTGAAAGGGGCTACCGTAGAGTATGCCCTTTGCGAGGGAGCCTCTATTAACCCGAATCCATCGACCATAGAGGATTGGGAGAATGAATGGAAATTCGTAGTTACCTCCAAAATGCAGGATAGCAAAGTATATTCCTATACTTATCAATATACAGACATCGAACAGAGCGGCAGCGTAGTACTTGCCACGCAAGCCGAGGTTGATAATTTTGCAAAGACAGGAATAAACAAAATCGAAGGCAGCCTGACCATCGGAACGGCAGACGGAGAAGAAATCACCAATCTGGACGGACTTGCCAACCTGAAACAAATCAGTAACTCCCTTGTCATCAATCCGTCTTACAAAGGAACGGATTTGACCGGGTTGGATAATCTGGAACAACTCGGAAGTTTCAAATTAGGTTCGACAACTTCTGCCAGTAAAAACATAATGCTCAAAACGGTTAATCTGCCCTCTTTGCTTGGAGTGACCGGTGATTTTGTCGTTAACAGTTCTGTCATTGAAAAAATATCTATACCCAAAGTCGAGTTCATTGGTGAGGATATGTATATAACTTCCGATGCTTTACTTGATTTGGATGCAAATGCCGTTGAATCTGTCGGAGCTTCCTTAATTGTCAAAGGTTCGGTAGCACAAAAAGAATCAGCGACAACCGAAGCCATTGTTTTCTCAGCGCTCAAACAGGTCGGGAATGAACTTACAATCCAATATTTTCCCAAACTGCAAGGAATTTATCTACCGGCATTGGAAAGTGTGGCCGGTACTGCCTCATTCTCCGATATGTCCTCCATCGGAAGTCTTGCAATGACCGAATTACATTCGGTTGGAGGACTAACTATAAAAAATTGCAAAGAAATTTCCATTGTTGAACTTCCCGGTCTTATTTCCTGCGGAGAGACCAGTGTGGATGCGAATAAAGTCAATAAACTCAATATAGCTTCTTTGAAAGATGTACTCGGTGATATGACTTTAACTAATCTGCTCATAGAAGAACTGGATTTGTCCCAGATAAATTTTAACGGAAATACACTTACCCTACAATGTAAGCAACTAAATAAAATCGTAGGATCGGAAACATTTAACGGTAGCCTTTTTCTACTTCCTAAAGATTGTCGATTGACAGAATTTACGTTGGAAGGAATCTCAAATATACAGGGTGACTTCCAATGCATAGATTATTTTTATGTAAAAGAATTTGTTATGCCATTTATTCGTGTGGCAGGAGATATGACTATTGCATTGAATTCGGGAAGTGTTAATACGGCGGCGGAAATCGAATTTCCTAAATTGCAGGAAATTGGAGGGACCTTAACATTAGGGACAAATAGGAATGCAAATAATATTACCTTCCCGTTATTGAAAAAAATTCTCGGTTCATGTTCAGTTACGACTTACAAACTTAAGAATGATATTGAGTTTACCAATCTGGAAAGCATTGGAACGGATGGAGCTGATGCACAAATTAAGTTTGAGATTGAGGCTACTAATATTCTATGTCCCAAATTAAAAACGATAAATGGGAAGTTTGATATTGCAACATCTTCTTTTATGTTTGATATGGAAGTAGATAAAGTATCTTATCCTAACGTAGAATCAATATCCGAAAATCTTTCAATAACATGCCCGTATTCTGATTTTGGTTCTAATGGTATTTTGTCCATTGATTTTTCAGGTCTCAAATCAGCAAAAGGGATTAGTATAAGCGGGCAAGGAGATGTTACTGATTTCAGTTCTTTCAAATACCTGTTTGAAAACAATGTTCTAACAGGAGAATCTCAATGGTCTGTCAAAGAATGTGGTTACAACCCCACTTTCCAAGAGATGAAAGACGGGAAGTACAAGCTTGCCGAATAGATAACGAAACAATAAATTTTCTGCCAATCCTCGGTATGCTTACCGTAAGGTAAGCTGCCGGGGATTAACTATAAAAATAACGGTATGACCTATCACCAATTGAAATATCTGCTATGGAGCGTAGTTGTCGGAGTGACACTATCCTTGACATCCTGCATGAAGTGGGACTACGGCGATGCCGTGGAAGATTTCAACGCCACGGGAGCCGGACTGTTCATCACCAACGAGGGCAACTTCCAGTACGGCAATGCTACCTTGTCCTATTACGACCCGGCAACCAAACAGGTGCAGAACGAAATCTTCTTCCGTGCCAACGGCATGAAACTCGGCGACGTGGCACAGTCGATGACCATCTACGACAACAAGGGCTGGGTCGTGGTGAACAACTCCCACGTGATTTTCGCCATCGACCTGAACACCTTCAAGGAGGTAGGACGCATCGAGAACCTGACCTCACCGCGCTACATTCATTTCCTAAGCGACGAAAAAGCATACGTCACCCAATTGTGGGACAACCGCATCTTCATCATCAACCCGAAGAAATACGAAATTACCGGCTATATTCAAGTGCCGGACATGACGATGGAAAGCGGCTCGACGGAGCAAATGGTGCAGTACGGCAAATACGTCTATTGCAACTGCTGGAGTTACCAGAACCGCATCATCAAAATCGACACCGAAACCGATCAAGTAGTCGATGAACTGAAGGTCGGCATACAACCGACATCGCTGGTCATGGACAAGTACAACAAAATGTGGACGGTGACCGACGGCGGTTATGAGGGCAGCCCCTACGGTTACGAAGCCCCGTCGCTCTACCGCATCGATGCCGAGACCTTCACCGTGGAGAAGCAGTTCAAGTTCAAGTTGGGCGACTGGCCCTCGGAGGTGCAGCTCAATGGCGACAGGGACAAACTCTACTGGATCAACAAGGCCATTTGGAGCATGGACGTGACAGCCAGCCATGTGCCGGTACGTCCGTTCCTCGAATACAGCGGCACGATTTATTACGGACTGACGGTAAACCCCGCCAACGGAGAAGTGTACATCGCCGATGCCATCGATTACCAGCAGCAGGGCATGATATACCGCTACTCGCCCGAAGGGAAATTGATAGATGAATTTTATGTCGGGATTATCCCCGGTGCATTTTGTTGGAAATGAAGAATAAATTGCGGCATATATACCATATTATTTTCATCACGAAAAGACAGGAGATGACGATTCCAATGACAACCAAAGGAATGATTCTCGATCAGATGGTACAAATTTTCACAAGGAAAGGCTGTCATGTCTATGCCTGCAATGCTTTTCTCAATCATGTTCATATACTTGTAGAGATACCATCTCCCACGGACTTCGCAAAGATTATCAATAAAGTAAAAAGTTCTACAGGCGTTGTCTATCGAAAATATCCGGAATATGCGGATTTTTCAGGATGGGCAGCCGGATTTGATTCGTTTAGCGTGTCATTCAATGATCTGAATCGGGTAAAACACCACATTGAGAAACAAGAGACGGTTCATCAGGAACTTTCATTCGAGGACGAATACGACCAACTGCTTGAAGAAAACGGATTCAATGCCTATCAAGATTTTATGCGGGCATCATTCTCTGCATATGCTGCGGTAAATAACCATATTAAAAACAAAAGGAAATGACATATACAAAATATTTACTTTTCTCAATATTGGTTGTCTGTCCATCCGTGCTGTCTGCGCAGGGAATCACCCGGCGTATTCACCAGATAGACGAGGTGACCGTATGGGGCAAACGGCCGATGAAGGAAATCGGCGTGCAGAAGACGAAGTTCGATTCACTCGCACTGAAAGAAAATATCGCCCTCTCGATGGCGGACATCCTGACGTTCAACTCGTCCGTGTTTGTCAAGAGCTACGGCCGCGCCACGCTCTCGACCGTCGCCTTCCGAGGCACGTCGCCCAGCCATACGCAGGTGACGTGGAACGGGATGCGCATCAACAACCCCATGCTCGGCATGACCGACTTCTCCACCATTCCGTCCTACTTCATCGACCAGGCATCGCTGCTGCACGGTACTTCATCGGTGAACGAAACGGGCGGTGGACTGGGCGGTCTGGTCAAACTCGGCACGGCTCCTGAAGTCGCTGAAGGGTTCAACGCCCAGTACGTGCAGGGCATCGGCTCGTTCAAGACCTTCGATGAGTTCGCCCGCTTCACCTACGGAAGTGAGCGGTGGCACGTCTCCACCCGTGCGGTCTATTCTTCCTCGCCTAACGATTACAAGTACACCAACCACGACAAAAAGATAAACATCTACGACGAGGATAAGAACATCGTCGGACAGTATCACCCGAAAGAGCGCAACCGCTCCGGGGCGTTCAAGGACCTGCATTTGCTTCAGGAAGTGTATTACAATACCGGGAAAGGCGACCGTTTCGGGCTGAACGCCTGGTATATCAACTCCAACCGGGAACTTCCGATGTTGACGACCGACTATGGAGATGCAACCGACTTCGAGAACCGCCAGCGAGAACAGACGTTCCGCAGCGTCTTGTCCTGGGATCACATGAAAAGCAACTGGAAACTCGGCGTGAAAGGCGGTTACATACACACATGGATGGCCTACGACTACAAGCGTGAGGTCGCACCTGACAACTGGGCGTCGATGACCCGCTCCCGCAGCAAGGTAAACACGTTTTACGGTCAGGCGGAGGGAGAGTATTCTTTGGATAAAAAATGGTTTTTCACCGCCAATGTATCGGCACACCAGCATTTGGTACGGAGCGAGGACAAGAACATCATCTTGCAGGACGGTGGCAAGGCCATCGTGGGCTATGACAAGGGGCGCGTGGAACTCTCCGGCTCCGTATCCGCCAAGTGGCAGCCGATAGACCGCTTGGGTATGTCGGTGGTACTGCGGGAAGAGATGTATGGTTCCGATTGGATTCCACTCATTCCGGCTTTCTTCATTGACGGTATCATTTCCCCGAAAGGAAATGTGATGCTGAAAGCATCCATATCGCGTAACTACCGTTTCCCAACTCTGAACGACCTATACTTTTTGCCGGGAGGTAATCCCAACCTGAAAAACGAACAAGGTTTCAGTTATGATGCCGGGGTGAGTTTCGATGTCGGCAAGAAAGGCATTTACAAGTTGAGCGGCGGTGCGAACTGGTTCGACTCCTACATCGACGACTGGATTATCTGGCTGCCCACCACCAAGGGCTTCTTCTCGCCCCGCAACGTAAAGAAGGTCCACGCCTACGGCGTCGAGGTCAAAGCGAACTTCGCCGTGCAGCCGGCGAAAGATTGGCTCATCGACTTGAACGGGTCCTATTCGTGGACACCCTCCATCAATGAAGGTGAGAAGATGTCGCCTGCTGACCAGTCAGTGGGCAAGCAGTTACCCTACGTGCCGAAGCACTCCGCATCGCTGACCGGACGGTTGTCGTGGCGGACTTGGGCGTTCCTTTACAAATGGGCGTTCTACTCGGAACGTTACACCATGTCGAGCAACGACTATACGCTGACAGGACACCTGCCCGAATATTTCATGAGCAATGTCTCGTTGGAGAAAAACCTGTTTTTCAAACCGGTGGACATCCAGTTAAAATTCGCCGTCAACAACCTCTTCAACGAGGACTACCTTTCGGTACTCTCGCGCCCCATGCCCGGCATCAACTTCGAGTTCTTCATCGGCATTACCCCGAAGTTCGGGAAAAACAAGAAAAAGTCCGAAAATACAAATATGTAACGATATGAAAGCATTAAAGAATTTAAGCCTGCTGTTGCTACTTGTATTGGCATTCACAGGCTGCCACAATAAAAGTTCAAAACTCGCCGATTTCAACCGAACGGTCTATACACCTGAATACGCTTCGGGGTTTGACATAAAAGGTGCAGACGGCAAAAAGAGCGTATTGGTTACCGTCACGAACCCTTGGCAGGGCGCCGACAGCATCACTACGAACCTGTTCATTGCCCGTGATGACGAAGAGGTTCCGGCGGATTTCACCGGTCAGATGCTCAAGGGGGATGCCGAGCGCATCGTCTGCATGTCCTCGACCCATATCGCCATGCTCGACGCAATCGGCGAAACGGGACGCGTAGTCGGCGTGTCAGGCATCGACTACATCTCCAATCCCGACATTCAGGCACGGCGGGACAGCGTTGGAGATGTGGGCTACGAAGGGAACATCAATTACGAACTGCTGCTCTCGCTTGACCCCGACCTCGTGTTGCTTTACGGCGTGAACGGGGCAAGCTCGATGGAGGGTAAGCTCAAAGAGTTGGATATCCCGTTCATGTATGTCGGCGATTACCTCGAAGAGTCTCCGCTGGGCAAAGCCGAATGGCTGGTGGCACTTTCGGAGGTTATCGGAAAACGGGCGGAGGGCGAAAAAGTATTCGCGGAAATCCCCGTCAGATACAATGTCCTGAAAAAGAAAGTAGCGGACAATATCCTCGACGCTCCGTCAGTCATGCTCAACACGCCTTACGGCGACAGCTGGTTCATGCCCTCGACCGAAAGCTATGTCGCCCGGTTAATCAAAGATGCCGGAGGCGATTACATCTACAAGAAGAACACAGGAAACGCTTCCGCGCCCATCGACCTCGAAGAGGCGTATCTGCTGGCCTCGCAAGCCGATATGTGGCTGCATGTGGGGATGGCGAACACGCTTGATGAACTGAAAGCCGCATGCCCGAAGTTCATCGACACCCGCTGTTTCCGTGGTGGACAGGTCTATAACAACAACGCCCGCACCAATGCTGCTGGCGGCAACGACTACTATGAGTCGGCGGTCGTAAATCCCGACCTCGTGCTGCGAGACCTCGTGAAGATATTCCACCCCGAACTGGTCGAGGAAGATTTCGTCTATTACAAGCAACTGAAATAGATGCGCTCCCGTTCCGCCATATTGTTTGCCATGCTGGCCGCCCTCACCCTTTTCCTGTTTCTGCTGGATTTGGCGGTGGGGGCAGTCGCCGTACCGCTCGGCGATGTATGGGCGGCTTTGACGGGCGGCGACTGCCCGCGGGCGACGGCGAAAATTATACTGAATATCCGACTGATTAAGGCGGTGGTCGCGTTGCTGGCCGGAGCAGCTCTGTCGGTCAGCGGTCTTCAGATGCAAACCCTCTTCCGCAATCCTCTTGCCGGCCCCTACGTGCTCGGCATCAGTTCGGGCGCGAGCCTCGGCGTGGCACTCGTCGTGCTTGCAGGCTTCGGTTCGTCGATAGGCATTGCCGGGGCGGCTTGGCTCGGAGCGGCGCTCGTGCTGGTCGTCATCGCCGCCGTCGGCCACCGCATCAAGGACATCATGGTGATTCTGATTCTCGGCATGATGTTCTCGTCGGGAGTCGGCGCGATTGTACAGATATTGCAATATCTCAGCAAGGAAGAATCCCTGAAAGCCTTTGTCATTTGGACGATGGGGTCGCTCGGCGACGTGACCTTCGACCAGCTTGCGGTACTCGTCCCGTCGATTATCGCCGGACTGTTGTTGGCGGTGGTGACGATCAAGCCGCTCAACTTACTGCTGTTCGGCGAGGAGTATGCCGTGACGATGGGGCTGAACATCCGACGCTCGCGCGGGCTGCTGTTCCTCTCCACGACGCTGCTTGCTGGTACGGTGACCGCCTTTTGCGGTCCGATAGGCTTCATCGGACTGGCCATGCCCCACGTCACGAGAATGCTGTTCCGCAACAGCGACCATCGGGTACTCGTACCGGGAACCGTTCTTTCGGGTGCGGCGGTGCTGCTTCTTTGCGACCTCGTTTCTAAAATGTTCACCCTGCCGATCAACGCCATCACCGCATTGCTGGGAATCCCCATCGTGGTGTGGGTGGTCTTGCGCAATAAATCCGTCACCGCATGATAAAGTTACACGATTTTTCCATAGGCTACGGCGAGCGCACCTTGCTCTGCGAGGTGGAAACCACCATAGAAAAGGGCAGGCTGACTGCCCTTATCGGGCGCAACGGCACGGGCAAATCGACACTGCTTCGAGCCATCGCCGGACTGAACCGCCGTTATACCGGCCGAATCCTGCTCGACGGGCATAACGCCGCCGATATGCGAGCAGCAGAAATGGCCAGAACGCTGGCATTCGTCACGACCGAGCGCACACGCATCGCCAATCTCAAATGCAAGGATGTCGTGGCTATCGGCCGCGCACCCTATACCAACTGGATTGGAAAGATGCAGGAGGTCGACAAGGAGATCGTCATGCGGTCGCTCGCCTCGGTGGGCATGGAGGCTTATGCGGAGCGCACGATGGACAAGATGTCGGACGGCGAGTGCCAGCGCATCATGATCGCACGGGCGTTGGCGCAGGATACGCCGATTATCCTGCTCGACGAACCCACCTCGTTTCTCGATATGCCCAACCGCTACGAATTGTGTACACTGCTGGCACGGCTGGCGCATGAAGAAAACAAGTGCATCCTTTTTTCCACGCACGAGCTGGATATCGCCCTCTCGCTTGCCGATGCGATAGCCCTTATCGACCCACCCCAGTTGTCGTATATGCCGACCGAAGAGATGCGCCGGAGCGGCTGCATCGAGCGGCTGTTCCGAAATAATTGTGTGACGTTCGATGCCACGACAGGATTCATAAAAGTGGGACAATGACTAAGGAATATATCATAGAGAATTTCACAGCAAATATCAGCGTGGACGAATATATTTCACGCTTCCGGGACGAAAAACGTTTTGTCGAATTTTGCAAACAATGCCCCAACTACGGTAATAGTTGGGGATGCCCGCCGTTCGATTTCGATACCGGAGAATTTCTGCGCCAATATGAATATGCCCACCTGATGGCCACGAAAATAATTCCGGTCGAGAAAAATATTCCGATAGACAGAACGCAGGAATTGATTAAACCGGAACGGCTCAGGATAGAAAGGGAATTGCTGGAAATGGAGCACAGATACGGAGGTCGGGCATTCGCCTATGTAGGAAAATGCCTATACTGTCCCGATTCCGAATGCGCCCGCAAATGCAACCGTCCTTGCCTGCATCCGGACAAAGTACGTCCCTCGCTTGAAGCATTCGGGTTCGATATGACACGAACACTCTCGGAACTTTTCGGGATAGAGCTGCTTTGGGGAAAGGATGGTATTCTACCGGAATATCTTGTGATTGTAAGCGGATTATTTCATAATTCGGCAGAAAATATTATCAGTCATACGAAGCGTAATCAGGATTCAGGAAACCTATAATCTTATTACCCTCATTGATAACAAAAGTCCCTGCAATCCGAATTATAGATTGAGGGACTCGATGAAAGTGAATGTAAAAACTAAAAGAACAACTCTACTTTCGTATGCCTGTTGACTTCGACCGGTACATGGTCGGCTATGCCGCCTCTGCTTACCTTGACGATGCGTTCGATCGGTATGCCACGCTTTTTCAATTCTGCAACGATATAATCCGCTCTCGATGTACTTAATGAACCATTAAGCACAGGAGTTCCAGTCGAACTGTCGGCCGCACCGGTTACTCTCAAGGATAATCCGTATTTCTTGGCCACGCGAGCCAGTTCATCAAGGTTAAGCATTTGGGAAGCATCCGTCAGGTGCGCCGTATTGAGGTTAAAAAAGAAATAGACAGGCGACCCGATGCAATTCCCGGCTTGTATGAGTTCCGTCCTTTCAGAGACGATTATGCCCGGTTTCTCGGCATCATCTCCGTTGTTGCCATATCCAATACTTGCAGAATCAAGCGGCGAGATTCCATCCCAATGCCGGTTTTTCAATCTTGCCCGTAGTGAGTTCAATCCGCTGTAATTATTTCTGGGATAACCTTGACGGCGGTCGGTCTCATCGTCATTAACCAGATGACCGTACTTGTCAAGCAATCCTTCTATTTCCAGAATTTTCTTCAATTCTGCGACCGTCCGTCGGTTGCGGTCGTACCAGTCTTTATAACGCTTGTTTTCTCCGGATAAGATATTGGCATGATCCACGAGCCACTCATTCTGACGAATGTAAGATGTCGCATCAACCGCGCGTTTCCAACCGACCTTTCCGAGATGAAACGTGAAACCGGCGGTCAGCGATACCATGTGGTCGCCGAGGCGGTTCGGGCGTCCGTAACCATCGAAGTCCTGAAAGGTGGTCGTGCCGGAGAGTTCCAACATGGCACTTACTCGTTTGGAAATCCGATATTCTCCCTGTACGCCATACGAAACAGTAAAGGGATTATTCCCGTTAGAGGCATTGTGCAACAGGCCGACACCGGCAAAGGGAGCAAGATTCCAGCGTACCTGTTCTTGCCGGGCATATCTGCAGCCAAGGACATTCCACAGCAGATCCGCATGGATATGGTGGTAGTCCTGATTGGACAATGTTCCATCTTTGAACTGCACACCGCTGTAATTGATACGTGCGCCGACGGACGGAGTGAACCATTTTCCGACTGCGAAACTGTACGAGGGTTTCAAGCGTCCGAAGAGGTCTTCGCAGCCGAGAGGTGTGCCGAGAAAGGCGGACGTACCCCCGGCAATACTGACAAACCAGTTGCCAGTCAGGGATGCCGGAAGTACCACTCCGTCAAGATAGACGGGCTGTATCGGTTGCAGTTCCTCCGAGACATTATAGTACGGTGTATGTTGTACAGTATCCACCTGTACGGGTTGTATACTTGCCTGTGCCTGCAACGTGCAAAGCACGGCCAATATAAAAAAGATTTGTTTCGTCATATTCCAATGATATTATTCGTTATACTTTTTGATTTGTCATGAGACGTATGCCACTTACCGTTTGGGTTTCTTGCCAATGGCCGGACGCATCATGCGGCTCGCCATCCTCATGCTGCGGAGTGCCCATGCACGGTTGTCCTCGTCCTCATCGCGCCCCCATTTCAGGTCGCTGCCGCCACCTCCGCCGCCACGAGTTTCGGCAAAAGTGGTGGCATCATCGACCATACCGAGAAACAGCATCGTCGCGCAGTGCATCACGTCTGTACCTTGTTCCGCTATGGACTGGACGAGCGAGCCGTCGAACAGTTGCCGTTCCGCCACGTCCATCTGTGCCGATACGTTCCTATACTCGCCGACCACATTTTCCAGCAGGACATCCTTGAGCAACGTGTCCACTTTGGAATGTATATCATGGGAGTATTTGTAGGCTTCCTCCTTGAGTTCCCCGGTACGTTCCTCAATGGCATCCATGTTCTCTTTCAGCTCGGCAAGCTGCCGGTCAGCCGTCTGTAACTTCTCCTGCTTGTCTGCCAGTTGCCTGTTGATGCCTGCCAGCTCTTTCTCCAGACTTTTAACTTGTGCGGCTAATTGTTCCGCATCGCCCTTGTTCGCTTTCAAATCCTGTTCGGCTGCCGATAGCAGAGCCTCTTTTTCGGCTTTCGACTTCTCAAGGTTATCGACCATTGTCGTAAGCCCCTTGACCCTGCGCTCTGCCAGACGGATGTCCGATTGAAGGGTTGCCAGCACCTTTTGGTGGCGGTCTATATTTTCCTCGATGGTCGTACATTCTTCCGATAGCATACGGCGGTATTCTTCGGTAGTCCTGTGCCGTGCGCCTGTTTCGGATATGCTTGTTCCTCTCGACATTCCCCACCTTGTATTGACTTCGGCGAAAAAGTCGGTATGAAGCTGTTTCATCCTTGCGCTGTATTCAAACTTGTCCTTTCCGGCGAATATTTCCTTGTACGCAAAGCGGCCGTCTTTGATTGGCAACAAAGTACAATGCACATGAGGGTTCAATTCGTCAAGGTGTACGATGAATGCGGCGATGTTCTGCTCGCCATATTTGCCACTCACGAATGAATAGACGTCTTTCGCCCAGCGTTCAATATCGCTCATTCTTTTGATACGGGTATTGTTCGCACCTTCATCAAAATCCACGTTCTGCGTGCCGAACGCGAGTTCGTGCATCCGCTTACGGGAACCGCCGAAAATGAAGTTCACCACCGTGCGGTACTTCGGTTCTGCCAGTCCTTCGTTGGGGTCTTTGATTCCACGCCTCTCCAATATGTCCGCCATCCGTTCGGGAATGTTGCGGCTCGTGTCAATGGGACGTACCTTGCCTCCGGGCGCAATCTCGAAGTTCAGGTGTTTGCGTGTGGGGTCGTAATTCCCCTTATTCATAGCGTACTTTTCCGCCCTTTCACTGCGGTCACGCAAATGTTCGTTGCTTTGGGCTGCGGTGATGCCTTTCGACACCTGCATATCAAGTACCTGTTTTTGATCTGCCATACTCTTTTCGTGTTGTTTGGACAATCCGTCCTGTCCCAGCTTGCTGCTTGCCCGGACAGCCTACCGACGGTCGGAGACCTATCGGGGTATTAGGCTCCCCCTTCCCTTTGTTTCGTGGCAGACGGGCAAGCCCGTGTGCCTCCTATAACCGGCAGGATAACCGTTAAGGGATGGAGGTGGATTGTTCGCGTTATACAATCTGTTTTCGACTCCCGGTTCAATCCACCATCGCCTGTGCCTTTGCCAGAAGCGATAAAAAAGGTTTGCGAAGCGATTTGAGGCGTTCTTGGTCTTCGTCCATGTCGAAGTCCGTCACTGATGCCTCGGTGTCGAGAATCAGCCCGGCGAGGTCTTTGGCGGACTCGATGAAAGCAGCCCATTCTTCACCGAGGTCAAACCGGAAGAAATCCACAAGCGGCGAACTGTCATCGAATCTCGACTTGTGCAGGATTTTTTGCAGGGCGGCGTGGGCGATGCAGCACAAGGCTGTTTCACGATGTTCCGTGACCAAAGTGCCGGAATGTGCGGAGGTCGTGTTGGAATGGGTGTCCAAACAGAGTCCGGTGTCACGGTCGGCAATTTCAGTCTTTGCCAGACTTACGAGTTGTCCACATATTACGCCAGTTTCGGCAGCGGTCGTTTTGCCGATTACCCAATCGGACAATACCTCACGGAGCTGTCTGGCAAAGTCCGGCTGCTCCTGTGCATTGCGGGGCTGTGCTGCCTGACCGGATTGTACGGTCATGGTAATGACCACGCTTTTGGGAAGCTGGATGCGGGTCAGCAAACCGAATGCCTCCATTGCACTCAAAAAAGAACGGACGGTAGCCCTGTGCCAATGCCACTCCGATGCGAGGTCGGAAACGGTCAGGTGGCACTGGTTGGGTTGCAGCACGTAGGCCTTCTTTCTTAAAAACGGAGAAACGAAACCTGCCAGTGATTTGTCCAACAGGTCACAGTACGCTTCGGTGCGTGTTTTGCGTTCATCCCCTTTCTCCTTGAGATATTCGAATACCTCCCTGTCTGCCAATATGGAAACAGGTATCTTTTGGTTATTTTTCATTTTCATTCGGTTTTAATGATTCATATTGTGCGGATATATCAGTGTTGCCGCTGTCCGCTTCATGCGGCAGATTTGCGTGATGATTCTCGTGATAGGATTCTGACAACATTCCGGGATGCTTTGCCCATCCGGAAAGTGTGTCCGTATCCTTGCATTCGGACATGACCCGAACGGAGGGATAGAACAGGGCTGCCAGAAGAAGATAGGCAATGGTTATCGCCAAGGTGTACAGATGCGGCACAAAGCCGATGACCAGTGCGCCCGATGCGAGTGTGACAAATGCACGGGGGCGGTCAAGCAACCTGCGTAACCAGTTGTCCGTCCGTCGGAACGAAAACATTGCGGCACAGACACCGGTAGAGAGTAGGATTCCAAACTCACCCATATGTCCACAGGCATATACATAATGGAAAAGAAGCAGGCATATCAGCCATACTTGCACATACAGTTTACGGGCGTTGCCGCTTCGTGCCATTGCCATGTAAAAGGGTGTCATGAACCGCTTGTTGTTCTTGTACAATGACATTGATACCCCGAAAGGTATCGCGCAGAAAATGAGTAGCAGGATATTCAGTAACATAAGTAATAGGGCTTTTCGGGTATGGGAGTGGGACGCACAATGAGTTCCAACTGGACAATACCGTATGTCGCCAGCCGGATAAGGGTTTCGGCATCCTTGGGCGAAAAGTACATGGCCGCTTTCTTGATGCGCTGCTTGAATGTAATGTCTTGCTTTCGGTAGATGGCCAAAGCCTTGTCCAGTTCGTGTTCGGGAATAGTCCATGTCGTACCCTCGGCGTGTATGCCGTTCGTCTTGAAGGCACGCAGTACCAATGTACGGGAAACGAGGTAGTCGGTGCGGTCGGTTCTTGAGATGATATGCTCCTTGTAGAGATTGTCATCGGCAACCTCTATCCACGTCCGGTAGGCATTGATGCAATAGACCATCTGTCGGTATAAGGTGTTTCTCATATAAAATTCATCAGCACGTCGGACTTGTCTTTCTTGTATTTCAGGAACCCGCTTTTGGAGTGTAGTTCCAAGTCGAGGCATAAGTCCCCGTACATCTGCTCCAAAGAATCATAGATGGTGACAAGGATGCTGTTTACATTGCCCTCCGTATCCGTCTTGGCGTTCATCTTGAACATCTGTCCGAAAGCGGGATTCGAGTATGCACAAGTGCTGTGACCGAATTTTTCCGTCCGCATCGGAATATGGTGGTAGAGCGTGATCAACTCCATGTCGTCCTCGAACATATCCATTACTTCGTCCAGTTCGTAAGGGGTGCGCAACGGAAACGTAAGCAGCACATAGTCGCCGTAGAACTGCGGTTCTTCCATCGTCGTCACATCGAGCAACTGCGGAAGTTGCAGGGGGACGAATGCCATGAAGTCATTATAAAAATGTCGTAACATATTCATATCTTTTTCTGTTGTTATATTTTACAGCGTGTGTATGAATGCCTCCATCAGCATTCCGGGCAGCTCGTCCAAGCGGTTGTCTCCGGGGTGCAGCATCCTGCCCAACTCCCTGAAAGCGTCGGGTGTCTGCGAGGCAAGCATATCGAGTTGCTCTCTTTCTTCGGCTGAAAGCAACGCCAGGCAGAAACCGTCCAACGACGAATAAGGCTGGAGAAGCATCCAGATGTAGGCTTGTGCCTGTGCCGGTGTCTTGACTTTTTTATTGCAGATGTCGTCGATACAGGTTCGGATATTCTGAATCAGCCTGCGGTTGGTGCGCATGGCCAGATAAATCATGGCATTGCGATAGGTGATGTCGTTCCGTTCGGCGGCAAGGAATATCTGTGCACAGCATCGTTCCGTGTCATGAGTGATGTCGGAAAGATTCTCGCCGTCGAAATCAGGCAGACGTGAAAGGAATGCCCGGTACACGGCATCCTCCTTTTCGATAAAGGTCGTCAGGTCTGCCATACAATGAATACCGTAATCAATCGTTTCAGCAAGGGTAGTTCGATAAGTGGCAAGAATGTGTTGTCGGTTTCTCTGACTGACGGGCCGGTTATCCAATGAGGCAAAGAACGGTCGGATTGTTTCAGCCGCACGATGCAACTCTTTGTCTTCAAGATGCGGTGAGATTTGTTCTTTTACCCACAGTATATCCTTATAAGTGCGTGTTTGAGACAGCACCATCCGTGAAAATTCCATGCGGATGGAATCATGTATCTGTTCACACTCTTCTCTTACAGTGGAATGAAGCCGGCCAAGCGTATCACATTCGAGATGCAGGAATACGGAATCCCTCAATGTTTGCCATTGCTTGAGGTGTCCGGCCAATTCTTTAATGGAGAGTTTTTTCTGCCTGCGTATGTCGGACAGGTATTCCCTGTATGTTCCGGCAGGGTCATTCTTGGCTTTCGCCAATCGTTTGCCATTGCCGTTGTCGCATGACGCGCATAGGAATATGGCAATCGAAACGGCAATTATTTTGGCAAAGATTATCGGCTGTTTTAAGTTCGATTTTAATGTTTTCATACTATATCATTTCGTACTATTTAGTGCAAAACTATATATTATTTTTGATACTTCGCATCCGAAAAACCGTATTTTGTGCATTTTTTAATATCGTACTTAATAGTATGATTACCAATGAAAACAAGTGAAGATAAAACACGTGGAAATGTACGATTTTCGTTTTTTAATATAGTATGATTCATATACTCGAATAAAACTTGTATATTTGCACTTGTTATCATGAATATTGTATATTGATATGGCAAAAGTCGGTTATATATTCGAGGCTAATTCCTACGATGCGTTTGATGCGGATAAGGAATGGATGCGCCAATATGGGTGTGTACAGGTGGTTGAAGAATCGGTCGGACACGAGACGCTTAGGCCGAGATGGAAACAACTGATGTCGAATCTTGAAAGAGGAGACGAATTGGTGATGTCAAAATTCAGCAATGCCGTTCGTGGTTTACGGGAACTATCGGCATTGATTGAGCTATGCCGCATCAAGGTCGTGCGTATTATCTCCATTCACGATAAAATTGACACCGACAACAAATTGTTTCCGGACACGACACCGGCGGAAGTATTGGCCATGTTCGGGGCATTACCGGAGGAAGTGGCTGTTTTGCGGAAGTCGTCGGATAAAATTATACGCCTGCAGCAGAGTATCAGTATTCCGATTTCCAAAAAAAGTATGAGTAAAACTGAACGGGACAAAAAAATCGTGGATATGTATAACAATGGGTATTCAATCCGTGATATTTGGAAAGAAAGCGGTGTCCAAAGTAAAAGCACCGTGTACAGCATTCTCAATAAATACAAGGTTCAGCTTAACCGAACACCGGGACGAGTGCCGGGCATCCGGAAATAGAACTTATAAATCAATATGGATATTGAAAATCAATAGATTGCTTGCGTAATTCATCGTTTTTTCGTATCTTTAAGTTGGATATAACTATATAAAAACAAGACCTATGGGAGATATTATAATTTTATTGCTGGTGTTCTTGGTAGTGGGCAGGCTTTTGAGGGGCGTGTTCGGAGGATTCAGCAAAAGCAGTTTTCGGGATGACAAATAACTCCGGATTGTTGTAACTGGCAGATATTTGTTAATTTTGCACCGTATTCATAAAAATCAAGAACAATATGACAAAAGCGGAAATTGTCGCTCAGATCTCACGGCAGAGCGGAATAGAGAAAACGGTGGTGATGACTGTGATAGAATCATTCATGGAAAATGTAAAAGAGTCGATGGTTGCGGGAAACGAGGTGTTCTTGCGCGGGTTCGGTAGCTTTATCATCAAACGGAGAGCTGAAAAGACGGCCCGGAACATTTCGAAGAATACGACAATTAAAATTCCCGCTCACAATATCCCTGCATTCAAACCTGCCAAAGCATTTCTGAATGCGGTAAAAGAGAACAAGTAGAGTATAAAAGTACAGATGGTGCAACAACACCGTAATGAGTAAAACAAAAGCGACCCGAAGGCCGCTTTTGTCGTGATAAGGCAAGGATTATTTCTTGCCTTTTTTCGCTGGTTTGGCCGGCTTTTCAGGAGTTTCCTCCTTCTCGACGGGCGGATAGAACTTGACGGCGACCATCACGATACGGTTGTGTTTCACACCGCTTTGGTCGCTCCATTCTTCGGGCTTGAAATACCCCTCGACGGTCAGCATCGTACCCTTGGTCAGTTGGTCGAACGACCCGGTGTTCTCGTTTTTACGCCACGCCTCAAAATTCATAAAGGCGGAAACGCGTTTGGATTCCTCGCCATTATTCTCCAATCGGCTTACTGCCAGAGGGAAACGTGCTACACTTGCGTTGGTGAACTGACGGATTTCTGCATCCTTTCCTACGAAACCGGTTACTACGAAATTGTTTTCAATCTTTTTCATAATGAATTGTTTTTAGAAGTTATTAAATCAATTTTACGCTGCCTCAAAAAGTAGGTGCAGTTAAGGGGATGCACCAAGGCCGGACGCATCAATACTCTTTATTTTTGTCCGTAGGCAAAACCGGAAGGCTCGATAAAGGAAGATTGTACGGCTGTGCCATTGGTCAAGACTTCCAAAGTCGTTCCCGTCTGCATACTATCTTTGCATCGGAAAATGATGATGACTTCGGCGGAAAACTATTCTGAAAATGAGCGGAAAACCGTAGTTGCAGGGGAAGTGAAAGTGCAATCCGTCCACCGGCACAATGGTGCGCGTTTCGGCTGTAAGTCCGCAGAATCGGCAGGTATTTTCGTGTAATTCGGTCGGACTGAATTGAGGTGGCTACAAACAGAACACTGAACTGACAACAGGTTGCGGTACCGCAGAAGGGAATATCAACGAAGTGGCGACAAAAGGCGGAACGGGATATCGGGGTACTGCCATGTTCCCGTCCGGCAGAAAGAAAAGGGGACAAAAGGGAAAAAGGAAAGAACCCTGCTTTTCGGAAAAGCGGACGGAGCTTTTCACGAATGGCTGTTTTTTACAAAAGGATATGGCGCAGCCAAAAGAGAGAGATAGATGTAAAAAAGGGAATGCGGCGTGGCAGGAATGGAAGATTATCCCGTTCCTGCCTGCCTGTATCATCAAAATTCTGCCATGATTACCCGATGCTCGAAAATCTTTTTTTGATTACTGGGACGTCTTTGGCAAACCCATAGGTGATGCTTGCCATAGCCGAAGACGAAATAATCATCAAGGCGTGTTTTTTCTTGTAGGCGTTCCATGCCGGTACGCAGTTCCGCTTCATCGGTTGAGAAAAGAATCGTGTTGATGATACGGAAGTAGAGTTCTGTTACCTCGTCACAATAAGGACAAAAGCTATGCTCAATCGTTGCTTTCATGTTTCTTTGATTTTAATTCTACTTCTACTATGTCTTCTATTCGACCATACAGGACAGAGCGCAACGCTGTTTTGTCAATGGCGTAATACTCGGCGATATGTCCGTGCTGTTTTACGAAATATCGTTTGAGAACATCGGAGAAATCAAAGAAGTAGCCCATCAATGCGATACCTCTTTTGAAATGGATGCACTCTTTCACGTTTCGGGTAATCCAGTTCTTGTCTTCACGGCTCAACTTGTCTCCGTTATCAAGTTGTTCCCGTAACTGGTAAACCCTGCTGTCTTTCAGCTTCTCTAATTCGGGTACGTCCCATTGGACGAATTTCATTGCTATCTGCTGCATCGCTCTTGTATTTAATCGTAAATAATCACTTCATCACGATACTCGACCACCTCTTTGCCACTACTAAGACGCACCACTATTTTATTGCCGAAGTCGCCGACAACTGTTCCCTCAGAGTAGCCTTTATAGGGGGTAAGCAAGGTGCAGTGCGCACCTATAATTTCGCTATTTTCTTCGTATTCGTACATAAGTCATGTCATTTTACGGTTACAACTTGATATCCCATTTCCCCTGTGAGAAGATTCTGAAGCTCACGTATTCGTCTGTAAATTCGTAGGACAGAATTTTGATATAAGTTTTGTCTTTGGCTTCCAACGAAGCTATCAGTCTGTCGATTTCTTCTTCCGGATAAACCCAACGAGAGGTAAACTCCGCATCCACGCTATCGCTGTGTCTATTGACAAAGCCGTCGAAAGTGTCATCCAAGAATGCCTCTATCTTGTCGAGGTCTGCTTTGTTTTCCGTCCTTGCGTAGAAAATGTTTGTTGCATAGTTTGCCATAATCCTAAGTTTTAAGTTTTTTATTTTCCCTCTTTTAGCATTTCAGCTACTTTCGGGCTTGATTGAAAATTATGTCGCCTCAAAAGGTGTTATGGCTCTTTATGCAGGGTTTCACGACCAAATACGACCTCTGCAAAGCGGAGCGTGGAGATTTTGTCGGGAACCGTCAGGCTGTGACCTTGAATACAAGAAAGACATGACAAGTACCTTTGCGACACAATTCTCATCAGGCAGACCGAAAGTTGGGATGCGAGGATAGAATGCCTATGGCAGAAGTTACGATAAAAGGAACTTCCGTAAAATTGGGATGCAGCGAAAAAAGAAAATATCGGTGCGATTATCTTCTCTTTTGACTGTGAATATAAAAGTAAGGGGGAGAACTTCGGTAAAGGTTTAGTTTAGTCTATTAGCTTATATATATGCTAAACTAAAGTAAACTAAATATAGGCAGATATATTGGACTGCCTGTATAGGTGTTTTGAGGGAAATGGTTACCTTTGCAAAAAACAATGTTCCTTGAAAGAAACAGAGATTTGTCCTTTTTTCTTTTGGCTGTGGTTATTCATCCATAGATGACTGCAACAATCACTCTTGGCGAGAGGATGAAAATCGTGTGAAAAGACTTGGAAAAATACTCAAAGTACGAACAAGTGAAGAGAAAGAAAGGTAGTGCAAACAAAAAAACAAGAAAATAAGATAATTCGTGTTTCTGTTCCTAATTTGTTTCTTGATAAAAACACATCACAATATAAACTATTAATTTACAAGATATTATGATGTGAAATTTTGAGATATAACTAAATTTACCAGTTCATTTATCAAATTCGGTTTCATGGTATTTTCTAAGTTGATTATAAATTTCATTAATGCAATTGCTGTCAGCACCACTAATATTTTCCGTCTCTCTAAATTGTCTATATGCCTCTTTTACAACATTCTTGTCAACTTGGAGAAGCATTTCTACTGAATTAGTAACCTCTGAACTTGTTTTAATAAACTCTTCTATTCTGTCTAAAGAACGGTATCTTACATTTGATGCTAAATTACGTCTGTCGTATTCCTCAGTTACAAGCTTTTTCAGTTCTGTCCATTTCATAATTTTCTAATATTAAATGTTTCTATTATAAAAACTTAGACTTTGGTCTATATACAAAGAATCATCATTTATCACCTGTTCACGATTAATAACGCTTAATATTTTATCTTTTAGACTTTCACATTTATGTGTAAAATAATTCCGATCAAGATAAGCCTATCATGCGAAAAAACTATATAATGAGTTTGATTAATATAACACAAATGAACATCAAATTAAATCGCATCAGACTTATTAAGTTTAAATTAATTCAGTTTTACAAAAATAAGCAATTTATCACCAATAACAAAAAATCTCCATAATAACTTACATTTTCCAACAACTAACCTTTATAAACGACATGTTTTGTCGTTCTAACAACATATATTTGCAAAAAATCATACAAAGACATGAAAAAATTCAACGTTATAGCAAGGTTACTGCTTATAATAAGAAGGCTGAAAAGAAACAGATTTGTATCGTCAGAAGCACTATTAGACTATATTAATAAGGAAATGAGAATAAGAGGTGAATATGACAACATATCACAAAGGACTCTGCAAAGAGATTTCGCACTTATCAGAGAAACATTCGGAATAGAAATATCACACAGGAAAGGTGCAGGACATTATATAGACGAAGAATATCACGACCCGAATAACTACTACGACACTCTCCTAAATGATTTCGACCTGCTGTGTGCCCTTGATGCTGATACTGGAAAAGATAAATACATCCTTGCCGAACATCACCGCCCATCCGGAAACAACTACCTGCCTGAATTAATTTACGCTACAAAAGAATCCAGACTGATAGAATTTGATTACACTCTTGTAAGGCAAAACAACAAAATAATACACAAATGCCTAAGACCATATTTCCTGAAAGAATCCAACCAAAGATGGTACATCATTGGCTACGACGGCAATGTATTGAAATCTTTCGGAGTGGAAAGAATGCAAAACCTGACAGTAAAAATGGACTGCAAATTCAAAAGGGAAGAAATCAATGCCGACGAACTGTTTAAAGATTGCTACGGTATATGGAGTCAGACGGATATGCCGGTGGAAGACATAGAGGTGGAATACAACGCATTGGACGGAGCTTTTGTCAAAACACTACCTATACATCATTCGCAGAAAATAATTTATGAGAATGAAAACACGGTAAGAATAGGATTAAAGCTAAAGGTAACCAACGACTTCGTGATGGAACTTCTCTCGCGAAGTAACTCGCTGAAAGTGATTAAACCGGAATCGCTGAGACAAAGGATAAAAGATATTTACACGGAAGCATTAAAACGTAATTCATAATATGGAAAGCATCAGATCATTACTCGGAATAATATTAATGATTATCATAATCGTAATAGCTGGAAGTATAGCACCATGGCTGCTCTTAATATTCATACCGTACCTAATTTACCTTGCTTTTGAAAGAGAAAAAAGATTGAAAGAAGTCAATAATCTGCTTGAAAGCGAATTCAAAGGAAAAACCACACAAGAGATAGAAGCTATGCGTATATCACTGATAAACATCATGAACAATCCTTATTCCACACAGATAGAAAAAGATAATGCAAAACACGCAATTAAATACATAGAAGAACATTTTTATAACAACAAATAGCCATGAATACAAAAAAAGACTTGGAAGCCCTTGGATTCAAGGGATTTATCGCTGTTAAAGATTTACAGAATGACACTTCCGCCATACCTCGAACAAATGGTGTATATGCGGTAGTAAGATTATGCAAAAGCCAACCTACATTTTTAAAGAAAGGCACAGGCGGTTTCTTCAAAGACAGAAATCCAAATGTTGATATACTGACTTTAGAAGAGAAATGAGTGGACGGAACAGAGATACTATACATAGGAAAAGCCGGAGGTGGTACATCATCAAGTACTCTATACAAAAGAATTAAACAATATCTCGACTTTGGCAACGGAAAGAAAGTCGGCCACTGGGGCGGACGATATATATGGCAGCTTCAGGACTCTGACGATTTATATTTCTGTTGGAAAGAGACACAGACCGGAAACCTGCCAAGAGAGGAAGAGACAAGCCTTATTACCATCTTCAAAGAATCGCATGAAGGAAAACTTCCTTTCGCTAACCTTACAGAATAACAAGCTATAATAACCAAATACAGTATAAAATCCGATAAACATCTTATGTCTGTTTATCGGATTTTTTTGAAAACACATATTATTGCATTAAAAAATTGCAAACCTTACCATAAAAAAGTATTTTTGCCATGAATAATTCTATAAACCACAGTGTGGTTTATAGAAACTACACTGTAATTTTTACAAACCACACTGTGGTTTGTAGAAACACAACTTTTATTTACAGATAATAAAAGCATAAAACAAACTTTATTACAGCAAGCAAATAACTTTTCATACTAACAAAGTAAACTTATACAGACTATGGCAAAATACGTGATGCAGGAAATGAATAATCTGCATAAGGAAGGAGAAACGCTACTCTACCCAAGAATGGTGATAGACGGCTGTTGCGAAACCGAAGAACTGGTGGAGATGATTACCAAAGGCTCCACACTGAGAAAAGGCGAAGTTATGGCAGCTTTGCAACTGGTAGCAGACGGAATGGCTTCGATGATGGCACACGGCCGTTCGGTACGGCTTGAAGGTATAGGCCTGTTCACTCCAAGCCTGTCATTAAAGGACGGAAAGGAAAGAGAAGACACTGAAGGCGACTCTCCACGACGCAACGCGCAAAGTATAGAAATAGGCGGCATAAACTTCCGTGCGGAAAAGACACTCGTAAGAGATACAAACATGCAGTGTAACCTGCAGAGACAGAAGGGTGACTGGCGATGCAACAGATCGAAATTCTTGCCCGAAGAAAGGTTATCCATCGCGCTGAATTATCTTGAAACAAACCACTCCATGACAGTTGCCGAATACAAACAACTGACAGGACTAAGCCATACTACCGCCGGAAAAGAGCTAAAGAAATGGGCGGCTACACCCAATTCCGGTATATATTTCAAGGGCAAAGGCTCTCACAAGATTTATATAAAGAAGAATCAGGATAATATATAAAAAACACATAGCCAAGTCCGCGACAGGATTTGGCTATGTGTTTAAAAAAGTAAGACAATTATCAACGTACTATATTATAACTTCCGGCAACATATTCTTTCGGCTCGGATTCACCCGGTACAGTTACAGAAGCTGTACAGCCTTCAGGAATGGTAAACTCCCATATCCATTTATCGCCTTCATACCTCCACGCACTCTTGATAAGTCCTGAGGCCGAATTATATACAGCGTTGACAGAACCTAACCTCTTGTCCGGTACAGGTTTCATAATAATATGTCGGAAACCAGGATTGGAAGGATCGGAAGCTATACCGGCAACACTCTCCCAAATCCACTCGCAAACAACACCGTATGCGTAATGATTGAAACTGTTCATTCCTCTCGGTCCCATACCTTTTTCAATCATATAGCTATTCCATCGTTCCCAGATTGTAGTAGCGCCATTATCAACAGAATATAGCCAGCTCGGATTTTTTCTCTGAAGGAGTAATTCCCATGCTATATCCGACATTCCGTTTTCCGTAAGTACAGGCATAAGGATTGATGTTCCGAGGAATCCTGTCTGAAGACAATTACCGTGGTCGGCAAAATTTTTCCTTAAACGGATTATCATGTCATCTTTAGCCTTACCTTCCACTATACCGTTCTTCAGAGCAAAAAGCGCGGGTGTCTGCATTGTATTGAGAACAGAAGTCTTAAATTCTCCATTGGCATTAAGGAACTTATTTCTGATATATGCTTTTGCCTCTGAAACCATATTTTCATAACGTGAAGCGTCTCTACCGGTAGCGACAGCCATATCACGCATCATACCGGCATCAATTACCCAATATGAGGCACTAAGGTAGTTCCAATAGTCTATGGCATCGGGCAGAGGGGTACGCTTACCTTTCGCGTCTTTATGGAACGCTCCACCTCCACAACTTTCCAACGGTTCATAACTAAGCCAGTCTGCCCACTGATAATTTCTGTTCTCCTCTTTCAGTAGATTATGGTCATAACGGGTTTCATTGACGTGATTCATATATTTTTCCATTGAATCCCAACAACTGTTTATTATATCGGTATCTCCATATTGTTTCCAAACGGTCCATGGAACTATTATTCCGGCATCAGCCCAACCAACTCTCATCATCTCACCGCCATACTGCGCCAATGGGGCCACACCAGGAAAACCACCTGTCGCGCTCTGTGTATCCATCATGTCGCGCATCCATTTATGAAAGAATGAAGACGTATTGGCAAAGAAAGAACCTGTTTCCGCAAAGACCTGGGTATCTGCCGTCCAACCCAAACGTTCATTACGTTGTGGGCAATCGGTAGGCACTGAAAGATAGTTTGAACGCTGTCCCCACAATGTATTGGAAATCAATTTATTGACAAGTTCATTTCCTGTCGTGATGGTTCCAATTTCCATCTCTTTTGAAATTGAAGTTACGGGTACCGACTTTATGCTGTTTATACAAACCTTATCTGACGCGGAAATTGATACAAAACGATAGCCGAAAAACGTATTGCGCGGACAGTATTACACATCTGAGCCGGAACCCGCAAAAATATATTTAAGTTTCATACCACTGTCCGGTGTCCTCAAATTCAAGCGATGCACACTACCTTCAGGACCGTCCATACCACGGCTTTTCAAACCATTTCCGTCATTCAGAAGTTCTGAAGGGAAACACTCAAGAACAGTTCCTTCTGCCGCACTGAACACAAATGAAGGAACGGCAGCGCAATTCTGACCAAAATCAATGACAAGATTTTCGCCGGGGTTGACTGTCATCGGCTCACCCGCCTTGTATTCTCTTTCAATAATGACCTTTCCGTAAGCGTCATCACTCTCGCCTGTTACGCCTTTCCATACGTATGCCTTAACAGGAGAGAGAACAAGGTCCGGACGAAAATATATTTCACCGGCATTGGAAGGCAATATTTCTCCTCTGAACTCGGTATTTATCTCCGGAGTTGACAATTTTTCGGGAGTTTCATAACCGGGCTTTATGCGCGCGTCATACTCCTCACCGCCGAATATTGAGGCATGAGTAACAGGTCCGGCTATACCGGCTTTCCAATCATCAGTATTAGTTCCGAACAGTTCCTTGCTCCCATCATCGTATGTCAGCTCAAGAACTGAACAGAAAGCACATTTTTCTCCAATCATTCCTTCGTGACCGCCCGGTGTAATAATCTTATCCGCCCACCAGCCCGGCGTTACCTGTGCTGAAAATATATTCTCATCACCCTTGTCGGTATTCATAGCTCCGGTAACATCATAAGTAAACGATAATTTCGTTTTTTCATAATGTGTAAACCCTGGCTTTAATATCTCATTTCCTATTATCTCACCGTTAATATAGATATCATAAACACCCAATCCCGTAGTCATCCAACGTGCGGCCACCACATCCTTACTGTTTTTTACAGAAGAAAGGAACCAGCTTGCGCCGTCGGCAGACCTTGTACCATTCGTGACCTTACCTGTCACCACCGGAGCATTGACAACAGAAATCCATGATGAAGAATCCCACGCAGAAGTATCCATCGCGTCAACACGACAAACATCATTCCCCTTTTTACTCTCGCAACCAACTGTGCACAAAGACATTCCGACAATGATATACGGAACACTTTTCTTAAAGAAATTTGTTTTCATATAAATAAATAGATTATTGAGTTATAACGCAAACTTACGGAATTTCTTTTTCATTGTCAATCTCTTTATCAAAACTTATCACAAATATCCATAATTGGGCGGAACTTTGAAATATTTTATGTACCTTTGGACTTCGGTATAAAAAATAACATAAAACTGCTTATATGGAAAATAGAAGTTTAGTTACAATTGCCGGACATTCCAAGGAGAAAATACTTTACCTTCTGGAAATGGCAAGAGAATTTGAGAAGAAGCCGAACCGTAGCCTTCTGGACGGAAAAATAGTGGCAACACTGTTTTTTGAGCCATCTACCCGTACACGCCTCAGTTTTGAAACAGCCGCAAACCGCTTGGGCGCAAAAGTAATAGGATTTACTGACCCGAAGGTGACAAGTTCATCGAAAGGCGAAACGCTGAAGGATACCATAATGATGGTGAGTAACTATGCGGACATAATAGTTATGAGACACTATCTGGAAGGTGCGGCAAGATATGCCAGCGAAGTGACAAAAGTGCCTGTAGTAAATGCCGGAGACGGAGCGAACCAGCATCCTTCGCAAACCATGCTGGACTTATATTCCATATACAAGACTCAGGGAACTCTGGAGAACCTGAACATCTACATGGTGGGAGACTTGAAATACGGTCGTACCGTACATTCACTGCTTATGGCCATGCGCCATTTCAATCCTACATTCCATTTCATCGCGCCTGACGAGCTGAAAATGCCGGAAGAATACAAGATTTACTGCAAGGAGCATAATATCAAATATGTGGAACACACGGAGTTCAACGAAGATGTCATAGCAGACGCCGACATCCTCTACATGACACGCGTGCAGAGGGAACGCTTTACAGACCTGATGGAGTACGAAAGAGTTAAAGATGTATATATTCTGAACAACAAGATGCTGGACAAGACACGCCCCAACCTGCGTATCCTGCACCCGCTGCCACGAGTGAACGAAATAGCTTACGACGTGGACGAGAACCCTAAGGCTTACTACTTCCAGCAAGCACAAAACGGACTGTACGCCAGACAGGCAATACTCTGCGACGTTTTGGGAATCACGCTGGATGACGTGAAAGCCGACACAGATAAATAATAACAGGATATAAACATGAAATGATTATGAACGAGAAAAAAGAACTCCAAGTGGCCGCACTAGAAAACGGCACTGTTATAGACCATATACCGTCCGACAAACTTTTCACAGTAGTCTCCCTGCTGAACCTGAAGGACATGGACAGCAATATCACTATAGGATATAACCTTGAGAGCAAGAAACTAGGCAAAAAGGGTATTATAAAAATAGCTGACAAATTTTTCACAGACGAAGAAATCAACCGTATCTCTGTAGTTGCGTCAAACATCAAGCTGAACGTGATAAGAAATTATGCGGTTGTGGAAAAGAAAGAAGCAATCATGCCTGACGAACTGAAAGGTATTGTGAAATGCAACAATCCTAAATGTATCACAAACAACGAGCCGATGCAGACATGGTTCCACGTGACAGACAAGGAGAAAGGACTGTTGAAATGTCATTACTGCGAAAAAGAACAGCAGAAGGACAATATTAAACTTATTTGATAATGAAGCAGGACTGGAAACCCGGAACAATGGTTTATCCGCTTCCTGCCGTAATGGTGAGTTGCGGCAGTTGTGAAGAAGAATATAATATAATTACTGTAGCGTGGGTAGGTACTATATGTACCAACCCACCTATGTGTTACATATCGGTAAGGCCGGAAAGGCACTCCTATCCTATTCTGAAAAAGAATATGGAATTTGTGATAAACCTTACCACTAAAGATATGGCATATGCCACAGACTGGTGCGGAGTGAGATCGGGCAAGAACTTCAACAAGTTCAGCGAAATGAAACTAACACCGGGAAAAGCATCTGTGGTCAATGCTCCCATTATAGAAGAATCACCACTCTGTATAGAATGCAGGGTAAAAGAAGTGATATCACTGGGATCGCACGATATGTTCATAGCCGATGTGGTAAACGTTAAAGCCGACGAGAAATACCTAAATTCGGAAACAGGTAAATTCGAACTTGCACAATCCAACTTATTGGTGTATGTGCATGGCGGATATTATTCTTTGGGTGAAAAAATAGGTAAATTCGGATGGTCGGTCGAAAAGAAGAAATAAGCCGACAATGAGACATATACTTATATATATATTTTCTGTTGTAATGATTGCATGCAGTTCACAGCTGTATGCACAAGATATCATGCGACATGAGAAAAAGCAGAGAGTTAGTATAGGTATTAAAGGGGGATTTAACTCCACTATGACATTTACAGACGAAATATCATATGGAGACCAAGACATTACAGACATACAGAACAACTACAAGGTGGGATATATTGCCACTCTTTTCACACGAATAAATCTGATAAAAAAGCACTTCATACAACCGGAAATTTCGTATGCCGTTTCACATGGAAGTATAAGCATGAGCAATCTGCGCGAAAATGCAACCATACTTGAAGACAATGCCCTGATTAAAACAAAAATATCGTCATTGGAGGTTCCAATTCTGTACGGATATAAATTTATTGATTCATATCCATACGGGATGTCGTTCTTTCTTGGGCCTAAAATAGCATGGACAATAAAAAAACAAAGCTACAGCGAGTACTCTGGTTTCTACCAGAAAAATATCGTTGAACATATAAAACCTATAAACTACAGCGCAGTACTTGGCATAGGAGTCAATATATCAAATATATTCTTTGACTTCAGATATGAAATAGGATGCAACAATATCACCAAGTCTGTTTCATATGATCACGCATCTACTCCGGAACCATATAACGAAAAGGAAATTACGCTTAAAAGACGTAAAAACATTCTGAGTTTCTCTGTAGGTGCAATATTTTAATACGGGAAAAACCATTTACAAACAAATAAATTATTCACAACTATGAAAAGAGATGATTTAATTTTCGGAATTATAGAAAAAGAACACCAGCGTCAGCTTAAAGGTATAGAACTGATTGCATCGGAAAATTTCGTCAGCGACCAGGTAATGGAAGCTATGGGATCATGCCTTACTAACAAATATGCTGAAGGATATCCAGGAAAAAGATATTACGGAGGTTGTGAAGTAGTTGACCAGAGTGAACAGATAGCTATTGACAGACTAAAACAGATTTTCGGAGCTGAATGGGCTAACGTACAGCCACACTCAGGAGCACAGGCTAATGCTGCAGTATTTTTGGCAGTATTGAACCCTGGCGACAAGTTTATGGGACTTAACCTTGCTCACGGAGGACATCTGTCACATGGTTCTGCCGTAAACACATCAGGAATACTTTATACTCCATGCGAATATAACCTGAACAAGGAAACAGGAAGAGTTGACTACGACCAGATGGAAGAAATCGCTCTGAGAGAAAGACCGAAACTCATCGTAGGTGGAGGCTCTGCATATTCAAGAGAATGGGACTATAAGAGAATGAGAGACATTGCTGACAAGGTAGGCGCATTGCTTATGATTGACATGGCTCATCCTGCAGGACTTATCGCTGCCGGTTTGCTTGACAACCCAGTGAAATATGCTCATATCGTGACTTCTACTACTCACAAGACATTGCGTGGCCCTCGTGGTGGTGTCATCATGATGGGTAAGGACTTCCCTAACCCATGGGGAAAGAAAACTCCTAAGGGTGAAATCAAGATGATGTCACAATTATTGGATTCGGCTGTATTCCCAGGTATTCAGGGTGGTCCGCTGGAACATGTAATAGCAGCCAAAGCTGTTGCATTCGGCGAATGTCTGCAGCCTGAATATAAGGAATATCAGATGCAGGTTAAGAAGAATGCTGCTGCATTGGCACAGGCTCTTATGGACAGAGGATTCACTATCGTATCAGGTGGTACTGACAACCACTCAATGCTTGTCGATCTGAGAACAAAATACCCAGACCTTACAGGTAAAGTAGCTGAAAAGGCTTTGGTATCTGCTGATATCACAGTTAACAAGAATATGGTTCCATTTGACACTCGTTCTGCTTTCCAGACTTCGGGAATCCGTCTTGGTACACCAGCAATCACTACACGCGGTGCAAAGGAAGATTTTATGTACGAAATAGCCGAAATGATAGAAACAGTTCTTTCAAATGTTGACAACGAAGAAGTGATAGCATCTGTAAGAGCAAGAGTAAACGAAAAGATGAAAAACTACCCTATTTTCGCTTATTAAAAGAAATCAATAAAAAAATCAATGTCCGATGTAAACAAATTATATCGGACATTTGTATATATGGATATAACTAAACAATCAATTTAAATTACAATGACAAATTACAAACATGTAGCTTTAATTCTATCTGCCGGAATTTTGATGGGCAGCTGCGGTATGAGCAATACTGCTAAAGGTGGTATGATTGGCGGTGGCAGTGGAGCCGCTTTAGGAGCCTTAATCGGCGGATTGGCAGGAAATGGAAAAGGTGCAGCAATCGGCGCTGCTGTAGGTGCTGCCGTTGGTACAGGAGCCGGAGTACTGATTGGAAAGAAGATGGACAAGGCGGCTGAAGAAGCAGCTAAAATAGAAAACGCACAAGTGGAACAGGTGACAGACAACAATGGCCTGCAAGCTGTAAAAGTTACTTTTGCTTCCGGAATATTATTCAGTACCAGCAGCTCAACATTAAGTGCATCAGCAAAAAGTTCATTAACTGATTTTGCAAACAATGTACTCAAACAGAACCCTAACATGGACGTGGTAATCTATGGGTACACAGACAACACTGGATGGAAAAACTCTACAGCTGCTGAAAGCGTACAGAAAAACATTGAACTATCAAAGCAACGTGCGGCAAGCGTTTCGGGTTATCTTCTGGCTTGTGGCGTATCAGGAAACCAAATAAAAGCAGTAGAAGGACTTGGTGAAGAAAATCCTGTTGCCAGCAACAATACAGAAGCTGGACGTCAGGAAAACAGACGTGTTGAAATTTATATGTATGCCAGTGAAGAAATGATCAAACAAGCCGAAAACGGTACACTTCAATAATAAAAAAAGTTGTTCAGGATAACCTGAACAACTTTTTTTATTTTACTCTTATCACCCTTACCCCGGTATGTTTTTTCCTGTCTTTCAGATACTCATAAAGTGACATACGGTCAATAACAACCCTACCATACAAAGATGAGGCATGAAGAAGATGGATATTACCATCAACCCAAATTGCAAATCCCAAATGCAATACGTCAAGACCGTCTATATTAGTGGTTAGAGCAAGTATATCACCATTACATATATCAATATTATTATATGTCTTCAGGTAATCCTTTGGGATGTAAGGCATATCATAATTTCTCCATTTTTCCTCTATACGCAACATTTCACTTACCGATAATGAATCTCCTTTCAAATGACGGTACAACAAGGGATGCTTTGTCATATAATTTATAGAGAAATGTCTTTGCGAGTGATTACTACGAGATGTAACCTCATACAAAATTCCTTTTTTTTCATTATCAGCCACCCAGTCTGAAAAATAATGCAGTCTTGACGAATATCCTTTTATCACTCCATCACGATATCTGATTTTGGTGAGCGCTTTTTTAAAATCATCATATCCGCCATGCTCTATCTTTGAAGCCAGATACATTGCCAGTACGGTTTCTACATATGTAGTGCAATCTACCGAATCAGTCCGCACAACCAGACTTTCATTTTCATTGACATCCAATGTCCCTCCACAATAAGGTATCCCAATCATACTCCTTGCAAAGAACATTATTCTATCTGCATCTGACTTTAAATCGGCCTTTGCACTGTTCTCTATTATACTGTCAACAAATAATGAATCGTGACTTATGGAGAAAGCCGGATTGGCAAGCAATGATATTACAATGAAAATAAAAAGCTGTTTATTTATCATCTACAGGTTCCCCTTTCAAAATAGGTAATGTGATTTTATACTTGACTGCTATTATACGAACTATAAAGACTGTAGCTCCGCAAGCTATTTGCGAAATATAGCTTTCAAAACCTACAATAGAACATAACCATAAAACGATTCCACCTACCACGCATGCCATGGCATATATTTCCTTTCGGAATATAAGCGGAATTTCATTGATGAAAACATCACGAATGACTCCACCGGCAGCACCTGTAATGCTTCCCATGATTATCGCTACCCAAAACGAATATCCTAAATCAAGACTTTTTGTAGCACCTACCACTGTAAACAATGCCAAACCTATACTGTCGAATATAAAAAATGTATTATTAAGATGTATAAGATATTGACGAAACAGTATGACAAAAAACATTGCCAAAGCCGTACAGATAAGATACATAGGATCGATCATCCAGGCAGGGGTTACATCTAGAAGCAAGTCACGTAATGTACCACCGCCAATAGCCGTTGCAAGACCAACCACATAAGCGCCAAACCAGTCAAAACTTTTTGCAGAAGCCAATCTGATACCACTTATTGCAAAAGCAAAAGTTCCTATAAAATCAAGTATCTCAACAAAAGATGGAATTTCAAACATATATAATTACAAATTATAAAAATCACCATGTATAATTCAAACCAAAACTAAACAGTTCCTGCAGCTGGAAATAACTTTCATCAGGCTCTTTGGTTACCCCATCGTCATATCTTGCGTGAACAAACAGTTTTGTAGATAAGTACTTATTCACTACAAACGTGAAAGTATTTTCCCATTCACTGAACACCTTCTCGTAATTGGTTGTATAAGAGAATTTCGATTCCCACAATAATGACGGGATAATTTTCCATGTCAAAGTGGCATTAATACGCGAACCTAATACATTTTCACGCTTATGACCTTCTTCGATATTAAATTTCGTAGGATCTACCTTATCACTCCTTACACTATACAAAGTGTAGTTTATAGGGTTAAGCAGTACAGACAAATCTACTTTTCCATCTTTTACAAACTTATAGTCCATACCAAGACCAATGTTAAGAGTAGCCGGTGAAAGTAAAGCAGATACCAGATCGTCCGAATTAGTAGCGTAGTTTGAGAAGAACTGTGTCTGGAATTCACCAGAGAGTGTATAATACCAATTTTGTATCGCCTTATATCCCAACTTAGATGTAAGACGCAGCAAGTCGTTGTTGGCTTTATATGTATGTACCGTATCGGATGGCGCTGTTATAAATCCGAGCTTCCATTCCAATTTTGTTTCAAACTGTGTTTTCTGCTTATCATCGTATTTTACCTGCCATGTAAATCCGGAAACAAGCGATTTAGTACTTTCACCTCCTTTATACCAGTTTTCAGAAATATAGTTTTGTGAGAACTGAAGATATCCGTTTCCTCCATATGACCAGAAATTAGGCTTCAACACCAATAATTCAGAATCAGACATTTGATCAAAACCGGCATTGTTCTGTATCAGACTTATGATATTATCTTCACGATGCGCTGAAGTCATGTCTTCGGAAGACATAAAATCAAGTCCTCTCAAGCTAGTCTCGTTCTTTTTTACCAATTGCGGATATTGCACATAAAAATCAAGCAACTGTCTATTGATACGTCTATCTACCTCGGATGATATCTGCATATGAGGCATACCGATTTCCAACATTGACGCCTTACGCAAAGAGTCATTCACAAGTATATCTCGCGGGAACCACGAATCAATGCTTGAAGCCTGATCAAATGACTTGGAATAATATGTAAGAGGCACTACGAATTTATAATAATCAGACTTCATATCTATCTCCGACAACGAGAGATAAATATCATCCCATCTTTCTTGTGCCCATTCCGAATATTTTCTGTAGTCAGAATATATTTTATTGAGTTCTATAACCGACTTTGGAATAACCACAACAGGCTTTTGCGGAACGACTTTCTTGGCGATTGTATCTGATTTCTTAACCAAAACAGTGTCAACATTTGACTTCAACAAAGAATCAGCCTTTATTGAATCAATCGCCAATGTATCATTGTTTATACTATCTTTTACTTCCTTAAATATGGTTGTATCATTCAACAATAAATCAATATCAATTACAGAATCAGGAGAAAGAGTAATGATTGAATCCTGCACCATAGAATATCCTTTTAAATCTGAAGCAAAAGAATAATCAAATAAAAAACTATTAACAAATAGAGATGCCAATAATAATAAAACAGTTAATGATTTCATCGTTATATTTTTGTGTTTAAACTTATCGCAAAAATACAAATATTTCTTTTATACTATATTATATATCATGGAAATATGTAACAAGAATGAAACTTCTTGCACAATTAATAATGTTTTGCCTTTTTACTCCTTGACTTTCGGCTTTTTTTTATAAATTTGCACACTTGTAGAAATATTTCTTATTGAATCAAATTTTTAAACATACATTATTGTGGCAGAAACAAAGTACATTTTCGTAACAGGTGGTGTTGCCTCTTCATTAGGTAAAGGTATCATTTCATCTTCAATAGGTAAATTGCTGCAAGCAAGAGGCTACAGCGTGACTATCCAAAAGTTCGACCCGTACATAAACATTGACCCGGGTACTCTGAATCCGTACGAGCACGGAGAATGCTACGTTACAGTTGACGGACATGAAGCCGATCTTGACCTTGGACATTATGAACGTTTCCTTGGTATCCAGACTACTAAGGCCAACAACATTACCACAGGACGTATTTACAAAAGCGTAATTGACAAAGAACGTCGCGGTGACTATTTGGGAAAGACTATACAGATTATCCCTCATATCACTGATGAAATTAAACGTAATGTTAAATTACTTGGTAACAAAAACCAGTTTGATTTCGTTATAACAGAAATTGGTGGTACTGTAGGTGATATCGAATCATTGCCATACCTTGAAAGTATCCGTCAGTTGAAGTGGGAACTTGGCAGAAACGCCTTGTGTGTTCACCTGACATACGTTCCTTATCTTGCTGCTGCCGGCGAATTGAAAACAAAACCGACACAGCACTCTGTAAAAGAACTTCAGTCTGTAGGTATCCAGCCTGATATTCTCGTATTACGTACAGAACATGAACTGAGCCTTGGATTGAGAAAGAAAGTAGCATTGTTCTGCAATGTTGACGAGAATGCTGTAATCCAGTCAAAGGATATGCCTACAATCTACGAAGTTCCTCTCCGCATGCAGGAACAGAAACTTGATGTTACAATTCTTGAAAAGATGGGATTGCCTGTAGGCGAAACACCTAGCCTTGGTCCTTGGAAAGACTTCCTGAACCGCAGATACAACGCTACAGAAAAGGTAAGAATTGCATTGGTCGGCAAATACGATTTGCAGGATGCTTACAAATCTATTCTTGAAGCATTGTCACAGGCTGCTACTTACAACGACCACAAGGCAGACATTCATTTCGTGAACAGTGAAAAGCTTACTGATGACAATATTGCCGAAGCTCTGAAAGACATGGACGGTGTTATCATCTGCCCGGGATTCGGACAGCGCGGTATCGAAGGTAAATTTGTTGCAATCAAATATTGCCGTACACACAATGTTCCTACATTCGGTATTTGCCTTGGTATGCAGTGTATGGCTATCGAATTTGCAAGAAACGTACTTGGCTACGAAGATGCAAACAGCCGTGAAATGGACGAAAAGACTCCTCACAATGTTATTGACATCATGGAAGAACAGAAATCTGTTACTAACATGGGTGGAACAATGCGTCTTGGAGCTTATGAATGTGTACTCGACAAAGATTCAAAAGCATATGAAGCTTACCAGAGCGAACACATTCAGGAACGTCACCGTCACCGCTATGAGTTCAACAATGACTACAAGGAAGAATATATTAAGGCAGGAATGAAGTGTACAGGTATCAACCCTGAATCAGATTTGGTTGAAATCGTAGAAATACCTGCTCTGAAATGGTTTGTAGGTGTTCAGTTCCACCCTGAATACAGCAGTACTGTTCTGAAACCACATCCATTGTTCTTGTCATTCATTAAAGCAGCTATTGAAAAGTAATTAATAAACTACTAAGAAAAAATGGATAAAAACACGTTAGTAGGCTTCGTCTTGATTGGAGCTGTTATAATTGGTTTTGGTATATATAACACTCCTAATCAGGAAGAAAGAGCTCGTGCGCAACATTATCAGGATTCTATACAGCAAGTAATCAAGCAGAAAGAAGAGCTGATGCAGAAACAGGAAGCCGCAGCCGAACAAAAGGCTATGATGGTTGACTCTACTTCTATCTTCTTTAATGCTACAAAAGGAACTGAACAATTCATTACTTTGAGTAATGATCTTATTGATTTGACAATATCAAATAAGGGAGGACGTGTCAGTAAAGCTGTATTAAAGGAATATAAAGACCAGAAGAAAGAACCGCTTGTACTGTTCGACGGTACTGACGCTTCGTTAAATATCGGATTAGAAGGCAAAAATGAAAATATCATGAGTAGCCAGATGTATTTCGATGCAACAAACGTAACAGACAGTACAGTAACAATGCGACTGAACGCCGCTAATGGCGGTCATCTGGATTTCTGCTACAAGCTTATTCCAAATTCATACATGGTGAACTTTACAGTACAGGCTACAGGAATGCAGAATTTCTTCTCGCCTTCTGTCAAGACCATGACTATCGACTGGAAGCAGAGAGCACGCCAAATGGAGAAGGGTTATACTTTCGAACAGCAGTACACTTCTTTGACATATAAGCCTGTAGATGACAACTTCGACAATCTTGACAAGGCTAAGGATGAAAAAGAATCCATCAAAGAAGTTCTTGACTGGGTAGCTTTCAAAAACCAATACTTCTCATGCGTGTTCATGGCTGAGAAAAATTTTGAGAACGCTACATTGGAATCGAAAATGGAACAGAAAGGCAGCGGCTACATGAAGAACTATCATGCAGACATGCAGACTGCTTTCGACCCTACAGGTGCGCAGCCAAGCAACTTCCAGTTCTATTTCGGACCTAACCACTTCAAGACTCTCCTTGCAAGCAACGATTTGAGTTTTGCAGACAAAGATCAGGAACTTGAAGACCTGGTTTATCTGGGATGGCCTATTATCCGCTGGATAAATCGCTGGTTCACAATCAACCTGTTCGACTGGTTGTCAAGCTGGGGACTGAGCATGGGTATGGTTATCCTGCTTATGACTATCATCGTTAAGGTTCTGGTTCTTCCTACAACATGGAAATCATTCATTTCATCAGCTAAGATGAGAGCATTGAAACCATACGTAGAAAAGATTAATCAGAAATATCCGAAACAGGAAGATGCACTGAAGAAACAACAGGAAACAATGGCACTTTACAGCCAGTACGGAGTAAGCCCGATGGGAGGATGTCTGCCTATGCTGCTTCAGACACCGGTGTTCATGGCATTGTTCTTCTTTGTTCCGAACGCAATAGAATTGCGCCAGCAAAGTTTCCTTTGGGCAGATGACCTTTCTGCTTACGATGACTTGATTAGCTGGAGCACTTCAATACCTCTTTTGGGTAATCACTTGAGTCTGTTCTGTTTGTTGTTCAGTGTTACAACAATTATCAACCAGCTGGTTATGATGAAACAGCAGAATATGGGTGATAATCCTCAGATGGCGGCAATGAAATGGATGATGTACATCATGCCTGTGATGTTCTTCTTCATATTCAACGAATATGCATCAGGATTGAGTTATTACTACTTCATATCAAGTTTGATTGGTATCCTCACTACATGGATCATGTACAAGGTTACTGACGAAAAGAAACTCCTTGCACAACTTGAAGCAAACAAGAAAAATCCGGCTCAGATGAAACAGAGCAGCCTGTTGTCAAGACTTGAGGCTTTGCAGAAAGAGCAGGAACGCCTTCAGAAAGAACGCCAGGAGAGAATGAACAAGAAATAACATTCTGACACCGATAATAATATTGTCATTCAGAGATAAGATGTTCTCTCTGGATGACAATATTTTTTATTGTAAAACACATAAAAAATACAACAATGAATAAAAACCTAATCACAATGACTGCTGCTACATTAATGTTAGCCACATCAGGATGCGTAAGCACCGAACAGTCTGCCGAAAATGAAGCGACCATAATAGGCAAACAGGAAATAAAAATTGAAGACGGGCGTCTGACTCCGGAAGTTCTTTGGGCTATGGGACGTATAGGAAGTTCAACTGTTTCGCCTGACGGAAAGAAAATAGCATATACAGTTTCATACTATAGCGTAAAAGAGAACAAAAGCCATACTGTCATTTACATAATGAATGCAGACGGAAGCGAAAACAAGCTCCTCACTACTACTGCTGCAAGTGAATATGAACCTGCATGGATCAAGAATGGAGAAAAACTCGCATTCCTTTCAAATGGTCAGATATGGGAGATGAATCCTGACGGTACTGAACGCAAACAGCTTTCCGATTATGAAGGAGGAATAGACGGTTTCAGTTTTTCACCTGACGGAAACAAGGTATTGTTTATCTCACAAGTAAAATATGGAGAACGTACAGTTGACAAATATCCTGACCTGGACAAAGCTACAGGTATGGTGATTGACGATCTGATGTACAAGCATTGGGATGAATGGGTACAGACTGTTCCACATCCTTTCATAGCCGATTTTGACGGAAACAAAGTTGGTACAGCTACAGATATAATGGAAGGTGAACCATATGAATCGCCAATGAAACCTTTCGGAGGTATCGAGCAGCTGACTTGGAGTAACGATTCAAAGCAGATTGCATACACATGCCGCAAGAAGACAGGCTTGGAATATTCTGTTTCTACAGATTCTGACATCTATCTTTACAACATCGAAAGCAAGGAAACAAGAAACCTTTGCAAAGAAGATGCAAATGACAAGAACATGGGGTACGACACAAATCCTCTGTTCTCACCAGACGGAACAATGATTGCATGGCAAAGTATGGAACGCGACGGATATGAAAGTGACCGCAACCGCCTTTGCGTAATGGAACTGGCCAGTGGCAAAAAAACATACGTCACAGAATCATTCGAATCGAGTGTTGATTCATACTGCTGGGCAAATGATAGCAAGACACTATACTTCACTGGTGTTTGGCACGGAACAAGCATGATTTACAACACTAACATTAATGGTGAAGTAAACAAACTGACTGACGGTATGTACGACTATGCTTCAGTAGCATTACTTAATGACGGACAGCTGTTGACAAAACGTCACTCAATAAGCGAAGCTGATGAACTTTATACTGTATCACTGAACGATAATAACTCAGTAAGCCGTATAACAAAAGAAAACGACCATATCTTCAGCCAGCTCAAAACAGGTAAAGTTGAGCCGAGATGGACAAAGACAGTTGACGGCAAACAGATGCTTTCATGGGTTATATATCCTGCCGATTTCAATCCAAACAAAAAATACCCTACCCTTCTGTTCTGTCAGGGAGGTCCTCAAAGCCCTGTCAGCCAGTTCTGGAGCTACAGATGGAACTTCCAGATTATGGCAGCCAACGACTATATAATCATAGCCCCTAACCGCCGCGGACTTCCGGGTTTCGGTATGGAATGGCTTGAAGATATTAGCACTAACTACGGCGGCCACTGTATGGACGATTATTTGAGTGCAATAGACGATATAGCAAAAGAACCATATGTTGACAAAGACCGTTTAGGATGCGTTGGTGCAAGTTTCGGAGGTTATTCGGTTTACTGGCTTGCCGGACACCACAACAAACGTTTCAAGGCATTTATTGCACACGATGGTTTCTTCAACATGGAGCAGCAGTATCTTGAAACAGAAGAACTCTGGTTCACTAACTGGGATCTGGGAGGTGCTTACTGGGAAACTGAAAATCCTGCAGTAAAACGTAGTTACGCAAACTCTCCTCACCTCTTTGTTGAGAAATGGGATACCCCTATCCTATGCATCCATGGTGAAAAAGACTACCGTATTCTTGCTTCACAGGGAATGGCAGCCTTCAATGCTGCCAAACTGAGAGGAGTTCCTGCACAGCTACTTGTTTTCCCTGATGAAAACCACTGGGTGCTGAAACCACAGAATGGAGTTTTGTGGCAACGCACATTCTTCGCATGGTTGGACAAATGGTTGAAGAAGTAATATCATGGTACAGCAAGTTGAATTTTCACTCAGTCCGAAGAGGAAAGGATTTCATCTGGTGACACAGGAGATAATGAAAAACCTCCCTGTACTGCCTGAACAGGGAATACTGAACCTCTTCGTAAAACATACAAGCTGCGCACTGAGTATAAACGAAAATTACGATCCAAGCGTACGCTCAGATATGGAACAGATTTATAATCGCCTTGTAAAGACTAACGAGCCTTACTATAGTCATACAGACGAAGGTGAAGACGACATGCCAAGCCATGCAAAATCGAGCTTGACAGGAGTCTCAATAACCATCCCGATTACAAACGGACGGCTAAACCTGGGAACATGGCAAGGCATATATCTTTGCGAGTTCAGATATTCCGGAGGAGCACGTAAAATCGTAGCGACGATAATATCATAATAAAAGCCAAGAGACCGTCTCAAAATAAACTTGGAATGGTCTCTTGGCTTTTATTTACGAACAAATTTTATTTTTCAAAAACAAGTTTTCCGAAAAACTCAGGACAGTGGAAACAAGGTTGAGGCAAGTTTATCGGACTCCATGAAAGGAAATGCGGAGTCTGAAGCAGGTCGCCACACTTATAGAAATTACCACGAAGAGTCATTCCTGACAAATCTTTTACGTCATGCTTGAAAAGTGATGATGCAGGAATAATCAGCGAAAGTTCCCAGCTGCAATCACCTATACGCTCTTCAAACGGATCGTTTCCCAATGAAGACCATCTTTTCACATTTTCAAGAACATTCTGAGGAGCATGGTGTCTGTCACCTTTCTTTCCGTAATTAACAAGCAGTTTGCATGCACAGTTACATTCAAAGTTATAATATTCTTCCTCTCCTTCAAAGTTTACAAAAAACTCACAACATGAATCTTCCCAAACTCTACCTAAATCGGCAGAAGCAACAGCTCTCACACTTGCCTCTGAAACTACAAAATTTAGCAGAATAGCATCACCGGTATGTAATACTCTGAATTTTACATCAGGAGAATAAGGGAAATCAGACCAATTAACAACATCAATAGAATTGAAGTTTACCGACAAATCATTCATCAGTTTACCTACCTGTTCAGCGCTTTCTACGCCACCGGCAACCTTCTTAACTGTAATTTCTTTCATTATTAATAAAGTTTAGACATATGGTACTTTGCAAATATAGCAATATTTTCGCAACTGCCGCACCTATTCTTCAATAATTTAAGATTTAAGCTTTAATATTATAAATATATTTCCTTACTTATCTTGATTTTATCTTTTCTCCCAAAAACTAGGAGCAAACATCAACAATATACCGAAAAGCTCAAGACGGCCGATCAACATTAAAAAAGAAGAAACCCATTTTGCCGCATCAGGAAGAGCACTCCATGAAAATGCTGGTCCAAAACTTCCAAAACCCGGCCCAACATTACCTATACTGGATACAGCAATTCCCATGGCTTCAGTCATTTCAAGACCTATTACCATAAAGATAAACCAACCTACAAATGTACATATTAAGTAAAGCATTGCAAATGTTGTTACCGTCGATATAGTAGAAGTAGAAACGGACTGACCGTTAACCTTAACTGGAAGCACGGCACGTGGGTGCATTAGCCTGTTGAATTCATTCTTCACATTCTGAAGAATAATGAGCAGACGCATTGATTTCATTCCTCCAGCCGTAGAACCCGTACAACCACCCGCAAACATTATATAAACTATAAGTATAAGCGTAAAATGTGGCCATGTAGAATAATCATCTGTGGCATATCCACATGAAGTATGGATTGTTACAACCTGGAAAAAAGCACGACGGAATGCCAGTTCAAGACCATATCCTTTTATGAAATACAATGCAAAAGTTATTATTGCAGTGACAACACCTACAGATATCAGGAAAAATCTGGTTTCCGCATCCTTAAACCACCTGAAAGTTTTTCCTTTCAGAATGAGGAAATAAAGAGAATAGTTTATTGCAGCCAGCATTGTAAATATGGTTATCACATATTCTATAAAAGGAGAATTCCAATAGGCAACACTACTCTGTTTAGTAGAAAATCCTCCTGTTGCAGTAGATGTAAACGAATGGCATACGGCGTCAAATACTCCCATACCACCAAACCACAAAAGAATGGCCTCTACCGCAGTAAGAACCAGATAAACCATCCACAATCCCTTTGCCATCTTACTTATCTTAGGATGGATTTTATCATGATTTACCCCAGTAGCTTCGGCAGAGAAAAGTACCTGGTTTCCCACTCCGAATATAGGCAATATTGCTATCGTGAAAAATACTATACCAAGTCCTCCGATCCATTGAGTAAAACTTCGCCAAAACAACATTCCATGAGACAAAGACTCTATATTATCAAGTATTGACGCACCTGTAGTGGTAAATCCTGACATGGTTTCAAAAAACGCGTCAGTCACAGAAGGGATACTGCCACTTATATAGAACGGCAGCATACCAAAGAGTGTAAAAAAGAGCCATGTAAAAGCAACGATACAATATCCGTCTCTGCGTGAAAGTCTTTTATCGGCATTCTTACCAAAGAAAAACAATATACTCCCAACACCAAAATTTATTAGCATGGAATATACAAAATATATATAGTCACTTTCATTATAGAAAAGAGAAACCAAAGTGCACACCAAAAACATCATCCCCTCAAGATAAAGAAGTATGCCCAAGATTCTGAATATCATTTTACGGTTCAACAGGCTATGACCACGACCGTCTTCGACATGCATTTGTGTACTGATGAAGTCTTCCATATCGTTTATAAATTAAAAAAGAGGCCATAAGCCTCTTCTATCCGTCGGGGTACCAGGATTCGAACCTGGGACCCCCTGCTCCCAAAGCAGGTGCGCTAACCGGACTGCGCTACACCCCGAAAGTTTATTAATATTTTAAAGATATGTATCTTCTTTCATTTTGTCGGGGTACCAGGATTCGAACCTGGGACCCCCTGCTCCCAAAGCAGGTGCGCTAACCGGACTGCGCTACACCCCGAAAGTGTCTGATATTTTGAAGATACATCTTCTTTCTCATCTTGTCGGGGTACCAGGATTCGAACCTGGGACCCCCTGCTCCCAAAGCAGGTGCGCTAACCGGACTGCGCTACACCCCGAAGATGTTTTTGCATATTTGATTTCTTTTACCTTGTCGGGGTACCAGGATTCGAACCTGGGACCCCCTGCTCCCAAAGCAGGTGCGCTAACCGGACTGCGCTACACCCCGAAGGCGTTTTTCTCAAATGCGGTGCAAAGATACATGTTTATTTTTAAACAAGCAATAGTTTGTACAATCTTTTTTCAAAAAAATGCTTTGTCGTTTTAAATCGAATGACAAAGCATTTTGTTTAAAACGACAAAGCGTTTTTATAAAACATTTCAGGCATATCAAAAGCCTATATAATTATATCCGTATATAAAGAACATACAGACGATATTTCTGTGACTTTATTTCTTAAGCATCAATGTCTTGAACGGTGCAGGATAAGGAGTTTCAAACTGCATCACCTCACCGGTAACAGGATGATAGAAGCAAAGTTTGAATGCATGAAGCGCCAATCGGCCAAGAGGATCAGTCTCGCATCCATATCGATGGTCTCCAACAACCGGATGTCCTAACGTCTGCATGTGCACGCGTATCTGATTTTTACGTCCTGTCTCAAGATTGAGTTCAACCAGAGAATAACCATTTGCACGCTTTATTGTCTTGAAATGAGTAATAGACAGCTTGCCGCCATCATCATAATCGCATGAACTTACGTATAGTTTACGGTCTGTCAGCCATGACTTCACGGTACCCTGATCTTTTTCCATATCCCCCATTACTATTGATACATAACGGCGGTCGAACACTATGTCATGCCAATTGTCACGCAAAGTATGCTGTGTTTTCTCATCTTTGGCATACATCATTATACCTGAAGTTTCACGGTCAAGACGATGCACCACAAACACTCGGTTTCTTGGATGCTGACGTTTTACGTATTCATTCAGAATATGCTGTGCTGTACGTTCTTTCTGACGATCTGTTGCTACAGAAAGAAGCCCCTCCTTCTTTTCCACCACAATCAAATAAGCGTCTTCGTACAGTATATTAAGAAGCGGGTTATGGAATTCATGCTTGTTCTTCTCCTTGCTAATCTGAACCTTCATTCCTGGTTTAAGAGGAAAGTTATAATGTGTCTGGATATTATTATCAACCATAACTACACGATTTGTAAGCAAAGCCTTAACTCGTGTACGGCTTATTCCGGACATTTTTTTCATAAGGAATTCCATCAGCTCAGACGGCTCCGTTACATTATATACAGTATATTTTGCAGCCGCACGTGCCACCGGACGTCTTTCCGGTCTGTTTTTTCTTTCTTCCACTTTTTTCTGTTTTTAGTTTGAACTTATACTTTCCTTTTCTCAAGGAGTACCACATTCTCCACATGATGTGTATGAGGGAACATATCAACAGGCTGCACAGCCATTACCTTATACATAGGATCAAGCAACTGCAAATCGCGTGCCTGTGTGGCCGGATTACAGCTTACGTAAACAATTCTTTCCGGAGCGGCAAACATTATCACATCTATCACATCATTGTGCATTCCGGCACGTGGAGGGTCGGTAATAATAACGTCAGGACGTCCGTGTTCATTGATGAAATCCTGAGTAAGTATATCCTTCATGTCGCCTGCATAAAACAGAGTATTATCTATACCGTTTATTGCAGAGTTCACCTTTGCATCTTCTATCGCTTCAGGTACATATTCAATACCTATTACTTTCTTGGCCTGGCGCGAAACAAAGTTGGCAATAGTTCCTGTTCCTGTGTAAAGGTCATAAACAAGTTCGTTTCCTGTAAGTCCGGCAAACTCTCTTGCCACTTTATACAGATTATATGCCTGTTCGGAATTTGTCTGATAGAATGATTTAGGTCCTACTTTAAATCTCAGACCTTCCATTTCTTCGAATATATGATCGTTGCCCTTGAATACCTCTACATCAAGATCTCCAATGGTGTCATTACATTTATTATTAATAACATACATAAGAGATGTTATTTCAGGGAATGAATCGGCCACAAACTGAAGTATCTCCATCATCTTGGCACGGTCATCGTCTGTCACAACCTTACATTGTAACAAAACCATCAATTCGCCTGTAGAAGACGTACGCACCATCATGTTACGAAGCAATCCTTCCTGCGAACGGAGGTCGAAGAAAGAGAAATTATGCTCGTACGCATAATCACGTATCGCATTTCTTATCCTATTTGAAATATCGTCTTGAAGCCAGCACTTCTCTATGGCCAGAACTTTATCAAAAGCCCCCGGTATATGGAAACCAACGGCATTCATCTGGTCATACTTTACATCCTGTTTCACTTCTTCCTCAGTAAGCCAGCGCTTGTTTGAAAATGTAAATTCGAGTTTGTTTCTATAGAATTTGGTCTTCTCCGAACCAAGTATAGGTCTGAATTCCGGAAGTTCTACCTTTCCTATACGTGTGAGATTATCAAAAACCTGTTTCTGCTTATACTTTATCTGATCTTCGTACGAAAGACACTGCCACTTACAGCCTCCACATACACCATAATGCTGACAGAAAGGTTCTGTCCTCATAGGAGATTTTTCGTGAAACTTCACTGCCACTGCCTCAGCATAATGGTTCTTTTTACGTTTCACTTGCAGGTCAACCACATCTCCCGGTACTACATAAGGTACGAACACCACCAAATCGTTCACTTTAGCCAAGGCCTTGCCTTCTGCGGCCACATCTGTTATCGTTACCTTTTCCAATAAAGGTAGTTCTTTTTTCTTCCTTGCCACGTTATTTTTCAATAAAACCAATTTGGGGCAAATTTAGTCATTTTTTCTGACAAAACACCATGATTTCAAAAATAGTTATTTTTGCTATATAGACATAGCAAAAACATGTTGTAGAATATAATATATATGTTTGTTTATATACAAATAATATATAGTTTTGCCATCGTTAAAGAAAAACAGACAGTATTTTACATTATTTACGGTCTGCACAAAAGGATAGAAACTAATACTTAAAATAACTAATAACTTTAAAAACCTTATCATTAAAAATGGAAACAAAAAGAGTCTATACCTTCGGAAACGGTAAGGCCGAAGGAAAAGCAGACATGAGAAACTTACTTGGGGGAAAAGGTGCAAATCTTGCAGAAATGAATCTTATTGGCGTTCCGGTACCTCCAGGCTTCACCATAACTACAGATGTATGTAACGAATATTACGCCGAAGGCAAAGATAAAGTAGTAGCCCTGCTTAAAGAAGATGTAGAAAAAGCCATCAAAGGCGTAGAAGAACTTATGAAATCAAAATTCGGCGATGTAGAAAATCCGCTTCTTGTTTCAGTACGTTCAGGTGCCCGCGCTTCAATGCCCGGTATGATGGATACAATTCTAAACCTCGGACTTAACGATGAGGTAGTAGAAGGTTTGACACGTAAAACAGGAAACGAACGTTTCGCTTGGGACTCATACCGCCGCTTCGTACAGATGTATGGTGACGTAGTTCTCGGCATGAAACCTACAAACAAAGATGATATAGACCCGTTTGAAGCAATTATAGAAGACGTAAAGAAAGCTAAAGGTGTACGTCTGGACAACGAACTTGAAGTTGAAGACCTGAAAGAACTGGTAGTAAGATTCAAGGCTGCAGTAAAAGCTCAGACAGGAAAAGATTTCCCATCAAACGCATACGAACAACTTTGGGGAGCTATCTGTGCCGTATTCGATTCATGGATGAACGAACGTGCTATCCTCTACCGTAAGATGGAAGGAATACCTGCCGAATGGGGTACTGCTGTAAACGTACAGGCAATGGTGTTCGGTAATATGGGTGATACTTCAGCAACAGGTGTTGCATTCTCTCGCGACGCCGCTACAGGAGAAGACCTCTTCAACGGTGAATACCTTATCAATGCACAGGGAGAAGACGTTGTGGCAGGTATCCGTACACCACAACAGATTACAAAAATCGGTTCACAGCGTTGGGCAGCTCTTCAGGGAATCTCTGAAGAAGAACGAGTTGCAAAATATCCTTCTATGGAAGAAGCAATGCCTGAAATATATAAGGAACTCGATGCCATCCAGACAAAACTTGAAAACCACTATCATGACATGCAGGATATGGAATTCACAGTTCAGGAAGGCAAACTTTGGTTCTTGCAGACACGTAACGGAAAACGTACAGGTGCAGCTATGGTACGCATAGCAATGGAAATGCTTGAACAGGGAATCATAGACGAAAAGACAGCTATAAAGAGATGTGAACCTAACAAACTTGATGAATTGTTACACCCTGTATTTGACAAGGAAGCATTGCGCGCCGCTAAAACTCTTACACGTGGGCTTCCAGCTTCACCGGGTGCAGCATGCGGACAGATAGTATTCTTCGCTGAAGATGCCGCACAGTGGAGAGCAGATGGACAAAGAGTTGTTCTTGTTCGTATCGAAACCTCACCAGAAGACCTTGCTGGTATGACAGCTGCCGAAGGTATCCTCACAGCACGTGGCGGTATGACTTCACACGCTGCCGTAGTGGCACGCGGTATGGGTAAATGCTGCGTATCAGGTGCCGGAGCAATCAATGTTGACTATAAGGCCCGCACAGTGGAAATAGACGGTACTGTTTTGAAAGAAGGAGACTATATATCACTGAACGGTAGTACAGGTGACGTTTATTTTGGAGAAGTTCCGACAAAAGCAGCAGAGGTATCTGGTGACTTTGCAAAACTGATGAACCTGTGTGATAAATATACAAGACTTAAAGTTCGTACAAATGCCGACACTCCTCACGATGCGGAAGTTGCACGCAGCTTTGGTGCAGTAGGTATCGGACTTTGCCGTACAGAACACATGTTCTTCGACAATCAGAAGATTATCGCAATGCGCGAAATGATTCTTGCAAACGATGTTGAAGGACGTAAGAAAGCACTTGCAAAACTTCTTCCATATCAGAAGGCTGACTTCAAAGGCATATTCAAGGCTATGGACGGCTGTCCTGTAAATGTACGCTTGCTCGACCCGCCTTTGCACGAATTCGTACCACACGATTTGAAGGGACAGGAAGAAATGGCACAGGCTATGGGTGTGACAGTAGAATATATTCGTCAGAGAGTTGACAGCCTTTGCGAACACAACCCAATGTTAGGACATCGCGGTTGCCGTTTGGGTAACACATATCCTGAAATAACAGAAATGCAGACCCAGGCAATTCTTGGCGCAGCAATCGAATTGAAGAAAGAAGGCTACGATCCTCATCCTGAAATCATGGTTCCGCTAACCGGTATCCTTTACGAATTCGAAGCTCAGGAAAAGGTTATCCGCAAAGCCGCAGCTGAACTGTTCGAAAAAGAAGGAGTGGAAATACCATTCAAGGTAGGTACAATGATTGAAATTCCTCGTGCCGCTTTGACAGCCGACAGAATAGCATCAAAAGCTGAATACTTCTCATTCGGTACAAACGACTTGACACAGATGACATTCGGTTATTCTCGCGACGATATCGCTTCATTCTTGCCTGTATATCTTGAAAAGAAGATTCTTAAGGTTGACCCATTCCAGGTACTTGACCAGAATGGTGTAGGTCAGCTGGTAGAAATGGCAGTAGAAAAAGGTCGTTCAGTACGTCCTGATTTGAAATGCGGTATCTGCGGTGAACATGGTGGTGAACCTTCATCTGTTAAATTCTGCCACAAGGTTGGATTGAACTATGTATCTTGTTCTCCATTCCGTGTGCCTATCGCAAGATTGGCTGCGGCACAAGCTGCGATAGAGGAATAAGACTACTTTTTATGTACTATTGCCAAGAATGATAATCACAGACTTACAAATCACTTGCTAAAGTTGCATAAGATTCTGATTATCAATTCTATCTGAAAGTGGCGCAGGCTGCAATAGAGGAAGCATAAATAGTATAATATAATCATTGATTTAGGCTGTAATGGACTGTTTTTCAGACATTACAGCCTAAGTTGTTTTTAGACGGTTCGTGCATTTGACCGCAAAAAATGAGCCAAATAAACGGTACTTGCTTACAAATAGCTTACTAAACTGAGAGGGTACGCTTACAAAGAACTTACAAAAGTAAAACAACTGTAAATCAATAAGGTATGGCAACATTTAAGACTATTGTAAGGTATAAGCGAGCTGATGGCTTTTACCAAGTGTACATTCGAGTACTTCATCGTTCAAAATCAGGATATATTAAGACAGACAAATTCGTTACAGACAAACAACTATCCAAATCTGGAGAGATTAAGGATGCTGTTATAAATAAATATTGTGCACAAGAAATACTTCGTTATACCGAACTGGTAAACCGTAAAGATGTGTCAGGATACTCTGTAACAGAATTGATAGAATACTTAATGAACTCTGATATGGAAGTATGCTTTAGTGACTATGCAACAAAGTTCATTAATCGTATGGCCTCTGAAGGACATGAACGTAATGCTAAGAACTACCGTCTGGCTGTAAACCACCTCGAAAGATATTTGGGAACAACCAGAGTTATGTTTACTCACTTGTCATCTTCTGTTTTGACAAGATGGATTAATAGCCTTTCGTTAACGAACAGGGCGAAAGAAATGTACCCGACTTGTTTAAGACAGATATTCAAAAGGGCACTTATAGAGCTGAACGATGAAGAACGTGGTATCGTGCGAATCAAATACAATCCTTGGTTAAAGGTATCCATTCCTAAATCTGACAGTACGGTTCAAAGAGCCATCAGTGCAGAGGCATGTAGGGAATTTTTCAATCGCCCCCTACCGGAAACCAAAATGATTTCCTCTCTTCCGGAACTGGGCAGAGACGTGGCACTCCTATCCTTATGTTTGGGCGGAATAAACACCGTGGATATTTTTGAGCTTAAAAAAGAAAACTACAAGGATGGTATTATCGGATATAAAAGAGCTAAGACAAAGCACAGCCGGAAAGACGAAGCCTATATTGAAATGCGTGTGGAACCGTTCATTCAGGCCACATTTGACAAGTATCTTTCAGACGAGGATGACGAATATCTTTTCAAATTCCATAAGCGTTACAGCAATCCGGACAGTTTCAATGCCAACGTAAATATTGGAATCAGAAAGATATGTGCTGATATGGGAATGAAAAAGGAGGATTATTACTGTTATTATACTTTCCGTCATACATGGGCTACAATTGCCCAAAATGACTGTGATGCCAATCTGTATGAAGTTGCTTTCGGCATGAACCACAGTCATGGACTGAATATAACAAGAGGCTATGTCAAGATAGACTTCACTCCTGCCTGGGAACTCAATGCCAAAGTGATTGACTTCATTTTCTTCAGCAGCAAGAAGAGCAAGCAAGGCAAGGCACGTGACTTCGAGACACCGGCAGACAAGATGTTCCGTATCACCAAAAAGATGATGATCTATGGCCGTGCATATTTCAAAGGTGACGTTATCGGTGAAATAACAGACATTGGTTTCAGTAATGTAGACCAGGTTATTGACAGACTGGTTGAACAGTTGCCGAAGGATATTCCTACTGGATGTATGGTTCAGTTCCGTCTTATGAACTGTGATTCCAAGAAGGAAGTTGTATATGAAAGAAGCAAAGGGAAAGGATTCATGTAATCGACAAACTGGAACAAACCATTAACGCAAAGGGAGGATTCTACTTATCTTTATCAGAACCGTACCATTTCTCATATTGGTGCGGTTCCTTTCTATTTGTCCGGTTGATTCCAGGGCAATACTTCACGACCTATAAGTATGACAAAAACGAGTACGATGAGCTTCCATATAAGTATAAAGGTTTTCTTAACCAGCCATACAGCCAGACGTATGGCAATCCTCAAAAGCCAGAATACCAGCTTCAGGAGCAACATACCGATAATAAATACCGGCAACAGATATATAATCAACAACAATTCAAACATAACGTATAATATTTAGTGATATATAATAGCTTGTTTATTATATAAATATACTAAAAATCAATGAGATACAGAAATTTGCACAACACTATTTTCTTGTTGTTCGAGTAGATTTTCTACTGATTATCAGTGTTATATCACCATGATAACAAGGTATCTCCAGACTCTGAAAACAAGGTTATTCTGTCTGAATGTTTCTACAATACAAGTTCAGATAAAATAAGGTTTCCCGATAGCCATTTCATCAGCTTAATCAGCTACTAGATTATATTTTCCCTTTTATTCGGATTCCAATAACTTAGATAATCAGGTTACTTTTACCATGCTATCATGGTATCGGGACTACATATTATATTGGATATAGTTCTTATGATAACAATAGCCATCTATCCCATATAACTACATCTTGTGTGTTTTTGAAACTTTGGTTTATCCAACCATAGATAACGGAACATTGTTTACTGATTACTTCGATTTGTATGGTTCTATGATTGAATAATGCTTGTAGCATCTATTTCAGAACACACTGATATTGACTTGATAGGTTCTAGGACTCTATACAACAATATTCCGCTATATGGATATTCCAGGACAACCGGATGCTACAGCACATGGTAAGCAGGAATATGCCTCCAAAGAATTGTGTTGTTGATTTCGGTTTGCAACGGCAATCTCCGGTAAATTTGGGTGTAATAATCATTCCCGGAAGGTTTCGTTCTGACGTGCAGAGTTTTCCAAGCAAGTTGTACTTTTGTGGCCACAAAACTCCGTTTCGTACTCACAAAAGTAACTTGCCGAATGCTGACGCATCGGAGCGGCTGGCCGCTGTTTCGCATGGCGAAAGATGGTCCGGGAAACCTAACCACCAATGTATCCAAGTATGAAGAATCAGAGAACCAAATACATCAAGGTAAGAATGACACCGGAGGAAGTACAACAGTTTAAGGAGAAATCTGCCTCCTATTCATCCGTGAGCCATTATATACGCTCGGCACTGACAGAGTATTCAAATATCGGAACCAAAAGACAGCTCGAACTGATGAATGATCTCGGTCTGTTTTACCGCAAATATCAGAATGAACTTTCCTGGGCTGGAGGAAACCTTAATCAGTCGGTTAAACGTGCCAATGAGCTTGCGGTAGCCGGATTACTCGCACCCAGCTATATCCAGGAGGTTCTGTTACCAATTATCCTCGAAACTCAGGAAACATTGAACCGAATAAAGAAAGACCTTGATTCTCTGACACAGAAAGCTGTCAGAATCTGAATTGCAGACTACACGGTATTCAATCATTTCAGATATTATTATAGTATAACCATGGATTAATGAGCTTGAAGTATTTCGGTTACTCAGTCACTTAAACCATGATAAATTAAGATTCAATATGATAGCAACCATATTACCGGGAAGTACGAACTTCCATGCTGTCGGTTACAATGAACATAAAGTCTCGAAAGGTGTTGCACGGCTTATCGAGATTCAGAATTTCGGTTCACTCGGAACTTTTCACAAACCTACCCCGAGTGAGCTGGTCGGTTATCTCCAGAAGTACAGTTCACAGAACAGCAGAATCAGGAAACCGCAGTTTCATGTGGCCATATCATGCAAAGGACACGAAATGTCGGAAGATGAGTTGCTGGATTTTGCACACCAGTATCTCAAGGAAATGGGATACGGAGAATCCGGTCAGCCGTTGCTTGTTTACTCCCATTATGACACGGAGAATACCCATCTTCATATCATCACTTCGAGAGTGGCACCTGATGGAAGAAAGATTCAGCACAGCCATGAACGCAGACGTTCTCAGGAAGTCATAGACCGTATTCTTGGAAATGACAGGAAAAAGAAAACAGAAAATGATATTGATGCTGCCAAACAATATATATTCTCTTCCTTTGCCCAGTTCAAGGCAATAATGGTTTCCATGGGCTATGAGGTTTATCAGAAAGATGAGAATGTATTCGTCAAGCATGGTGGAAAAGTTCAGAAGGAAATCCCTTTTTCTGAAATAGAAAGTCTTTTCAAGAGCGGTTATCGGGAAAGGGCTCGTTGCCGTCAGCTTAGAAGCATATTAAAGAAATACCGTGATGTAAGTTCAAACAAGGAGGAACTGCAGAAGGAACTGAAAACGAAGTTCGGTATTGATATTGTGTTCTTCGGCAAGAAGGATACACCATACGGATATATGCTCGTTGATCATGCAAACAAGACCGTCATTCATGGTGCAAGAGTGCTGGCTGTAGAGGAACTTCTGGACTTTACTACTCCTGAAGAACGGTTCAACCGAATTGAGGACTATATTGATCGGTTACTGACACTAAATCCGAAGATTACCCAGGGTGAAATATACAGTAAAATCAGGAAGCAGCGTGCCTATATTAAAAAAGGTATCATCTATTTTGATGGCCAAAGCCGTCCGTTGAAATCTTTTATGGCAGAAGCTATTGACCGTAACAACCGTATAGCCATGGTAGAAATGTTCAGCCCGGCTACTGAGTCTGAACGGGATTTGCTTTGTAAGATTTTCAAGGTTTCCCGGACAGATTTGGTGGACTTGTCTCTAGAAAGAACACACTATTATACTGATGCAGTGGATTGTTTGCGTGAGATATTCAGTGATGATACTGTAACCTCGGTCAAAAGCCAACTTCGTGAAGAGGGCTTTATTATACGTCAGGAAGAGGATGCAACTTATGCCATAAATTTCAATCAGCACATCATTATAAATCTTACTGAAGAAAACTTCAATCTTGAACGGTTAAGAAAACCAATGACACAGTCTGTCAAGCAATTGGATAAACACAAGCGTCTGCAAAACAAGAAGTCCAACGCATTTCTCTCAGGCAAAGGTAAATTGCGTGATTTTGGCGGTGGAAGCCACAGCGAGAAACGTGAGTGGGAGGTTGGACAAAAAGAGAACTATAATGATATTGACAATGACAATTATCCTATGAAGAGATAATGTATCTTTTACTCTTCCTCTACAATTATTGTTTTATGAGAATATATCTTATGAGTTAATACAAGTCTCTTCTATAGACAAGACTTGTATTAACTCTATTGGCATTAGAATTAATTAACTCACAAATCATTTACATCCTCGTAAAGTTTGACAAGATGTCTAATAGACATATCAATTAATGGCTCGTACATAAAACTATTAATATGAATACACTCAGGAGTCATCATATTAACACGCTCAAGTATTTTTAATACTGTATTTTCTGGTAATCTGTTACGCATTTTATCTATCCATTTGGTCGTCTGATTCTCTCCTGACTGTAATGATTCTTCAGTCTCTCCTAATGATAAAAGTTCACGTCTCATATAAGTCTCTGCTTTAAGACGAATTGCAATAGATAATACAATTTTATCTTCTATTTGGAGTTCTTCTGGTTTTTCTTTATTGATGATTTTTCGAGCTTCATCATAAATTATATCTATAATCTTTGTTCCGGTTGTAATATAATTATATTTTTTATTCTTTATATGTTTGCGAATAATATTATCAATGTCAATATCAGTAAGATTATTAGTTCGATCTAATAAATGAAGACAATTGGTTAGCGTCATAAAATCATTGTTTTCTTTTCCATTACCATCATCATAATCACTACCTTCTGTATATTCCACTATATTGCGAACAAACGGTATCATACTAATAAAATTGCAAGTATTAGTATGTTTTATTTCATTATCAAGGGGGGTTCTCATTATATATGGACCCCTATGTAATGATATATTACCTTCTTTTTCTTTTGTTGCCATAAAGAATTTCTTTATACGAAGTCTTTGAGTAGCATTTCTGTAAAAGTCAAAATTATGAGTCAGAAGTATTATTTTAAATTTATCATTACAACTGTTAGATATATCGTTAATATATTCAATTATAGCAAATTTATTTTGATAATCAAAAGAGTCTGATATATCATCCAATACTATTAAAGATTCTTCATCTTTCTCTTTTCGTGCTTCAATTTCAAAAATCATTTGTAATATGAAAAAAGCTCTCATTTCTCCTTTAGAAAGAATCTTCAATATTTCATCCCTTGATTGTTTAATATCTTCACCAGTTTGTTTCTTATATACAAAAGATAATTTAGGAGTCTCTTGTTTCAAAATAATATCTTCTTGATTATCTATTCTAGCCTTAAATGGAACATAAAAACGAGCATTGAATAAATCTACAATATTTTTCCATTTTTCATGTTCCTGACGAGCCTCATGTATGATATTCATTAAATCTTCTTTATTTGATGAATATTGTTTATACAAATCTTCCAAGACCCTTCTAGTTTCCACATCCGAAAAATAGCCAAGAAGTACATTCTTTTTAAAAACTTCATATTCTTGTAATTCTCCAAGAATAGTCATATTGTCTTTTATACATTCTTTAAATGCACGAAGTTCTGCATTAGAGTCAAGTTTCTCTAGTATTTTAGTAAAAGTAGCTTGTAATTTTTCATCGCTTTCTACTGTTTTTATCTCTTCTAATATTCTTTCATTTAGCTGCGAAAAAGACTCAATATTACTATTATCTTTAAGTTGTAACTTATGATTCACTTTAAAGAAAGAGCCATCTTTTAATCCATTACTAAGAGTTTTTGCTTGATATGTTCCGAAAGTAGTCTTACCATCTGTTGATATATGAAAGAATTGGGATTTAGTTAACAATTCATTATAACGTTGTACAAACAGATTCAAGGATGTCATATTTTTCTCTATAAAATCCTTCACAGCACCTTTTTTATCGAAGATATCATTGAACTTTATTTGATACAAAGGATAATCCGCATTATTTATTTTATCCCATAATATATCAAGGATGTCATATATACTAGAATTCTCTTTTTCAGCAAACACACTCACCAATTCTGTTTCACAATCTGTACTTTGAGATATCTTTTTATATTGCTTGATAAAATTATTTTTTGCCCCACTAATTATTTTTATTATGGTATCGTATCTCTTCTTCAAGTCTGTACTAGCCAAAAAAGTAGTTACACTTTGTGCAGCGTCAAATGTCATATCATCAGGATTAGCAACAAATATATTTTCAGGTTTTAAAACAGCCCCAGATTCTAAAGTTACATTTGATTTTACAGGTAAATCCTTGTGCAATCTATCACAAATAGTTTCTTCCAATCCTTTTCTTTTATTACTTTCCGCACGTTGACTAAGTATTTGTAAAGTTTTAGCAAATGATGTTTTCATTGTACCGTTTGGTGCATATATCATTACTGTATTACATGTCTTAAAATCTATTGTTTCTTTAAATTTTGATATACCAAAACAGTTTTCAAAGTCAAAATTTAGCTGTTTCATTTTTTTGTATTTATAAGTTAATAAATATATCTATGGTAAAGACTATTCTTTTGTCTTATAATTATATAGCCAAAGTTATAAAATATATTAATAGATTAATATTCTATTTCCATATTAATCACAATTGGACTTTAAATTGTAACTTTTTAAGTCTTAAAAGTCCAATTCCCTCAATAATTATAAACACAGTATTCCGGTTTATCAAACCCAAATCACAATTGTGTTGCACATTTCTTACCTGAAAATCTTGGTTAATACATTTGTCACAAAATCAATCAATACTTGAAATGATACAGACTCCGGTTATAGTGACATTTGCCAATCAGAAAGGAGGTGTAGGAAAGACTACCCTTTGCGTCACCTTTGCCAACTATCTGGTGACAAAGGGTGTAAGGGTTGTAGTGATTGACTGCGACTTTCAGCACTCCATCATGAAATGCCGAAAGGCTGACATCAGAAAATACGGCGAACAGGAAATGCCATACGAGGTATGGGCATACGAAGCAAACGACAAGGCAATGATGACTTCCCTTATGGAGAAACTGCACAACGATCCTGAAATTGACGTTGTGCTTATCGACTCTCCAGGCAGTCTGAAAGCGGAAGGACTGGTACCAATATTTGTAAACTCAGACATTATCGTTGTCCCTTTCCACTATGATCTGGTAACCGTTCCGTCCACAGCCAGTTTCCTAATGTTTGTTGACCGGCTGAAAAAGGCTGTCGGTGAAAGGATGAAAGCCAGACTCTTCATCATTCCCAATCTGAATGACGGAAGAATCGGCAAGCGTTACGAACTGCTTATCTGGGACAATGCAAGGGATACCTTCTCCAACTATGGATACGTCACTGCGAAGATTCCCAAACGTGCGGATATGGAACGGTTCAGCACTATGGCGGCACTGGATATGCAGGCTGCTATCGTTACACCGGTCTTTGATAAGGTCTATCAGAGTATCTACGATACACTTCAACCGATAAGGGAAAAAGAACTCAAAGGCATACAGCTGACGGAAAATCTGAATCCCAAGCCTAAGAAGAAAAAGAAGGCACAGCCGTCTGATAAAGCTTCACAGGACATTACCGGCCAATCTGAAACCAGTCCTTCAGAGAATGGTACAGGTAATCAGAACAAAGAATCAGAATAATCAGTAAACTTCAATAACCATAGCACTATGAGTAAGGATATACCGGAAATAGATGACCTGACAAGAGGCATCAATGATTCAGAACTTATATTGACGCAAGATACCGTAGGAACACAGGTTGAGCAAAGAGAAAATAATAATGAAGCACAGGAAAAGGATACTGCTGTTTCCCTTTCGGATACAGGATGCTGGAGTGACTTCATGGAATTTCTGACATCTGACGGTTCAGTAACGGATAAAACAGAAAGGCTTGTCTGCAAGCTCGACCGTGACCTTGCGGATTCACTGGACGACTGCGATATACATGGCAGGTGCCGCTCTGACCTGGTGAATGCCATCGTAAGGGCATTCTTCAAGTCATATCTGCCACGTCTGGCAGAATACAGAAGAGAAAAGAAATCTTTGTTTAACAGTTATAATCTGTAAGTTATGAAAAAGACAGACTGGACCGACAGGATGCTGGCCGCTCTTGTCGAGCTGTATCCGGTAGAGACCACAGCCTATACAGCTGCCGTTCTAAACCTGAGCGAATCGACCGTCAAACTGAAAGCCCGTGAACTTGGACTTGTAAAAATGGCCAAATCCAGATGGATGGAGCGTGCCGACTATATCAGAAACCATTTCCAGGAGTGTTCCTTCTCTGAGATAGGAAAAGCTCTTGGCATTACCCGGATGAGTGTCGGACGCATAGCCGCTGCACTCGGACTCAAACGCAGCAGTGAAGAGAAACACCTGATTTCCTCACGTATCCGTACACAGATGGTAAAGAGGGAAAGACGGCGTATCGTCTTCGGACTGGAACCGGTCACAGGTATCCGTGTCATCTCAAACAGGGCAAAGGTAAGGGTACGCTCAAACATGAAGTCAAACGGATACATCATCAGTGAGGAACACAACGTGATTTATTATACAGGCACTACGGAACGCAGGGAACGTCTGGAAAGCCGGGGCATCAGACTCGGACTGCATATCCTTCCGCTTCCGCAGGACAGTTCCGCTCTTTCATCCAACATCATATTACAACAGCCATGCAGTACGGACAGATAGTATTCCTTCTCTTCGTTGCAATGGTATTCTACTATGCGGCAATGATTTTCATGGACTTCCAAAGGGCAAAGGCTGCACAGAATGCCGAGCAGGACAGCCATAAAGAAGAGGACATAGACATATCGGAAGAGGCACGAAGCTTCAGGCCGATAAGAATAAACCGGGATGAACCTGAATCCAAAGAACAAAGTTCAGAACAGAGTAATACGGAAAATCTCGAATCAAATAATGAAAGCAATAATTCTGATGGTACAGAGAAATCTGCATCCAAATCAGAATCTTCCAAACACGTTTACCGGGAGGCCATCATGACTGACGGCATTCTGGTTGAGAATATCATTCAGGAAATAAACCGGCTGGCAGAGACCGGTACCAGTGATCTCGGTGCCGTTATCTTCAGCTGTGAGAATGCCTGATATATATACCGTTCCTTTAGTGACATCTGTTTCTTTGGCGATGAAATCCTTTAACAATTTTCAGAAATGCAGATAATAAAGAAAAATGCCCGGAATCTTACGGAGCGTTTCATCGGTTCAAGTTTTGCACAGAAGAGTGTGATGGCGGCCATTGCACTTATTATTTCCACATCAAATGTAATGGCAGGAAGCAAGGGTGCAGCAGGTTTTACCAAGGCCACCCAGGAAGTCAGCTCCTACCAGACTCCGGTATCGAACCTGATGAAGGCCATTGCTGCCGTTATCGTTCTGGTCGGTGCCTTCAACGTCTATTTCAAGATGCAGAACGGAGACCAGGACGTGAAGAAGACCATCATGCTTACCATCGGAGGCTGTATCGCATTCATCGCACTTTCGGAAGCTCTTCCGCTGTTCTTCCAGTAATCCTTACCCGGCATGACAATGAATCAGGAAGGATACCCTGTGTTCAAGGGATTGCAGAAACCGCTGGAGTTTATGGGCATACGTGGCCGTTTCCTCACTCTGGCAGCGGCAGCCATAGGCGTATCATTCGTAGGCTTCATCGGTTTCTCAATCGCTTTGGGAAAGATTGCAGGATTCATAGCCATGATGGTCATGGCACTGGTGGGACTGATAACAATCTACATCAAACAGCGTGGTGGACTCCACAACAAGAAGAGGGCAAGAGGTATCTATATCTACAGAAGCCTGAGAAAAGAACAGTAAATCACTTTATACAGTATGGCACACAAAAGGAAAAGAATTTTTGACGGACTCTATGCGCAGCTGGAGGAGACGGACGGCAATGTCGTGCTGTTCTCGGCCAGAGGCGAGCCGTCCGTTATCTTTGAGATAACCAATCCGGTCCAGCAGCTCTGTACGGATGCGCAGCAGTACATGCTGTTTCATGACGTGCTATCCAATATCCTTCAGACCATCGGTGAAGGATATGCACTGCAGAAGCAGGATATTCTGTGCAGACAGGCATATCACCATGACGTGCCTGATGATGCGGAGTTCCTGACAAGGAGTTATTTCAGATACTTCGAGGGAAGGGAGTTCACAGAGATAAGGACTTTTCTTATCCTCACTCAGGAGGCTCAGAGAAGCCAGTTCATCCAGTATGATCCGAAGAGATGGCTCGATTTCCATGCCAAGGTATCAAAGACGGATGATATTCTGACGGAGAAGCATATCCGACACAGGAAGCTCAACAAGGAGGAAGTCAGCGAATACTGCCACCGTTTCATGGCATGCCAGTTCCGGCACGGACCGTTCTCGATGACCAACTTCAAGGCTTCGGACGAATATCTCAGGACAGGTGACCGGATTATCCGTTCCTATCCGCTGGTCGATATTGACGAGATTAATCTGCCTTCCATGGTAAAGCCGTACACGCAGATGAACATCAACGGATACAGTATCGCAACCGACCTGCTTTCTTTCCTGACCGGCGTCCCCTACTCGGACTGTGTGGTGTTCAACCAGGTCATTCAGATACCGGGACAGAGGAAACTGCTGCGCAAGCTTCAGGCCAAGGCGAAGCGTCACGGTTCCATGCCGGACCCGAGCAACCGTATTGCCAAGGCTGACATTGAGGAAGTGCTGGACAGGCTGGCCGTTGACAGTACCATGCTTGTGTACTGCAACTTCAACATTCTGGTGAGCTATCCGCCTGACAAGGTTACTCCGGTAACTTCCTTTCTGGAAACAAAACTGTACGAGTGCGGTATTATGCCGTCAAGGACGGCCTACAACCAGCTGGAGCTTTTCATGGACAGTTTTCCCGGTAACGGATATGCATTCAACCCGGACTATGACCTGTTCCTGACTCTCTCTGATGCAGCACTGTGCTTTTTCTTCAAGGAGCATCTGAAGGAATCCGAGGATACACCGCTGACCACATACTACACCGACCGTCAGGGACTGCCTGTCTGTATCGACATTACCGGCAAGGAAGGCAAAAAGAAAATGACGGACAATGCCAATTTCTTCTGTATCGGTCCTTCAGGTTCCGGCAAGTCCTTCCACATGGAGAAAAACAGGACAAAATAAAAGCAAGCACTTGTAAAATTCAGTGTTATAAAAACCTGATTTTCAACTAATATGTTTTAACAGACGAGAATTTTGGCTATTGGCGTTTAGTCCTCATTGGAGTAATTTTGTACCACAGTTGTACCTCACAAGAGGGGTCGCACGGTTCGACTTCCTTTCAGCAGCGTGCAACAGCGTTCAACAATGTGCAATTTAATTTCTTCGATGATGGACCGTCAAAATGAACACAAATTAACAGGTCAGCCCGACTTCGGTTGGGATATGCCAAACAAGCCGTTCCTCACCATTGGGGAGGTGGCGGACATACTGCAAGTGAGCAGCCGCACCGTGTATAACCTGATTTACAAGGGTACGCTACGGGCTTGCAGGATTACATACCACATCACGCTAATCACCAAGGAGGATTTCTTTCTGATGATTAAGGAAACAACCTACTGCAAGCGGAGCGTTTCACTATTCGCAAAGCAGAGTAAAAAAACAAAGAAGAAAATGGAAGAAGAAAGACAGGACATAGGAGAAACCAACACTTCCCGACAAGAGGGGAAGAAAGGAACAAAGGGCAGCCCGACCAAACGGAGGCTCATTCCGGCGGCAAACTACAAGCAGTCCGTTCGTGACACATTTACGGACAGGGAAAGTGTCGGCGGCGACCTTTATACGATGGCGGAGATATGCCAAAAGTTCAATTATACCTACGGACGGTTTTACAACCTCCGTATGCGGTACTCAATACCGTGCATCAAAGCCAACTCCACCAAATGTTTCCCGAAAGCGGAAGTGGACAAGGCGATGGCGGAAGAGGACGAGCGGTTGGGCAACAACCTTACGGAACATTGGTATTCGTGCTTCGACATCATGCGCCTGTTCGGGCTGGGCAAGACCCAAGTCCGCAGGTTCGCCCTCACGCACGGGGTACGGACAAAGCGCATACACGGCAACCGCCTTTACTACCTGAAAGCCGACTGGGATGCGGCACGTAAGGAAGCGGAGCGGAAAAGCGCAAGCACGAAAGCCAAACGGGAAGAATAACCATTTATAACCAATTAAATACACAACCGATATGACAAACATTTGTACGAAAGTGACGGTCAGGAAACGACCTATCAAGAACGGGCAGTTGTCACTATACCTTGACTTCTACCCACCCATCAGGCACCCGAAAACGGGCAAGCTGACAAGGCGTGAATACCTCGGTATATACATCTATGCCAACCCGACAGAGAAGTTTGAAGCTGAGTTCAACAAGACCATGCTCCGCAATGCGGAACTTATCAAGTGCAGGAGGACGGAAGCCATCATCAACGAGGAGTTCGGTTTTCTCGACCGCAACAGGGGCAAAGAGAGCTTCTTGGAATACTTCCGCTCCAAAATGGCGGACGATGACAATTTCAGGAATTGGAATGTAGCCTACAAGCACTTTGAAAAGTATTGCGGCGGTAGCTGCACTTTTGATGATTTGACCGTGGAATACTGCCAGGGATTTCTCACCTATATGCTCTCGCTTACAACGCAGAACAAAAGCAAGATGATGGCATCCACCGCCAACAACAACCTGAACAAACTGAAATGTGTCCTGCGCCAAGCCTACGAGGAAAGGCGGATAAAGGAGAACATCGCCCCACGGCTGAAACACGCCAAGGAAGCCAACACAAGGCGTGAGTTCCTGACACTTGACGAGGTGAAGATGCTTGCGGACACGCCTTGCGAGAAACCTGTTGTAAGGTCGGCGGCTCTGTTCTCTTGCCTTACAGGATTGCGCATCAGCGACATCATCCGTCTGCAATGGGAGAACATCATCAAATCGGCGGACGGTGGCTGGTGTATGCATATCGTCACCAAAAAGACAAGGACGGAAGCTGTGTTGCCATTATCGGATGAAGCCCTCGCCCTCTGTGGCGAGCGTTCCACAGGGCAGGTGTTCAAGGGAATGACACAAGCCTTGCTCCCCTTGTATCTCAAAGATTGGATAAAGTCGGCAGGCATTACGAAGCACATAACCTTTCACTGCTTCCGGCATACCTACGCAACCCTGCAACTCGCCGCTGGTACCGACCTTTACACCATTTCTAAGATGCTTACGCACAGCAACGTGGCGACCACACAGGTTTATGCCGATGTGGTGAACGACCTGAAGCGCAAGGCTTCCGAACAGATTACACTCAAATAAAGACTACAGCTTATGGATAAAATCACGTTTGAACAACTGCCGCAGGCTGTTTCCCTCCTGATTGAAAAGGTGGGGCAGCTTGCGGACAAGGTGGACGAAGCGTTGGGCAAAGCCACACAGCAGAAAGGCAAACGCCTGCTTGCCTTGGATGATGTCGCCGCCTTGCTCGGCAAGTCCGCTTCCACCATTTACGCCATGACATCCGAGAAGCGCATACCGTACCACAAGAGGGGCAACAAGCTCTACTTCTTCGAGGATGAAATCATCGGATGGATTGAACAGGGCGGTACATCGGGAACAGGCAGCGAGGAAGAGTTTAACAGGCGGCTTGAAGCCTTGCGCAGCGGCAAGAAGCACAAGCCAAGTTCTTTACAGACAAAGCAGACATTATGAGAAAAGAGGACTTGATACCCGTCATTGCAAAGTATGACCCGATATTGGCAAATGCGGTCAGCCGAATGGTTGACTACATCCAAGACCGATGGGCAGCACCGTACCCGTCCAAAGAACAGACGGAAGCGGTGAACGCCTACCTCCGTTCCGTCCATGCGGACGGCGGCGGCACGATGAGCGAAACCGACATTGCCCACCGCAGGATTGCCACGCAGAAGATAACCATCAATGCCATCCGTGTGCTCGACCATGAGCAGCTCGACCGTTTGCAGGATGTGCTGAACCACATAGCGGCGGACAGGGAGTATTACATGCCCGAACTGCGGCAAGGCATTGGCAGGTAGCCGACCATTGTAACACCTATATATCATAGATTATGGATAAAGACAAACAGACCGTACATTACTGCACCATCCTTTCTGGCGAGCAGTGGGATTTTATTTTGGAGGGCAGATTTTCCGCCCAAAGGCAAAGATGCCTGCACAGGCTGATGACCCATGCCGTGCGGACAAAGACCGTTTGTAACATCAAGGGCATAGAAATCGCCTTGGAGGTGGGAGAAGTCGCAGCTTCCGATGTGGAACTTGCGGAATACTTGGGATGCAACCGAAAGACCATCGGCAAGCTCATTGACTGCTTTAACAGGCTCGGTGTGCTGACCACCCGAACCAATAACCGAACTTCCATACACACCCTGCATTTCCTCACAGGCTGGTATGTCGGCGGTGTCCTCCTGACCAATCCCCATTATGTCAGACCATCGGCTAATGTCAAAGAACATGCAGACGGCAGACGGACACCATCTTCCGATGAAAGGTTGCCACAGAACGGGCAAAGTTTTATGTCGGATAACCGCCAATGCCGAGAGCAGGAAGCGGACACCACGGAAAGCGGTGCAGCAGCCCTTTCTTCTTCCCTTTGTTCGTCTATGTTCTCTGACCGTTCCGCTGACAGGCAGGACGGCAAGGACAATGCCGACCATCCCCGTATCATAGACAGTGGGGATGCGATGCCTGACGGGAACCACACAGAGAGCCACAATGAGCCGCAAGACGGCACGATTGGCGGTGCAGATGATACCGACACAGGCACGGAAGATTGACGGGCGCAGAGGGCGGATTTCAGCGGTACTCCGTTGTCGTGGCGTGAATGAATGGGCTTGCCCATATATAGCCCACTATAACTTCTCCGCTGCGCTCCGAAGTTGTGGGCTCTCCCGAGGGGCTTAGGACGCTGCCCTAAGAACCCGGCAAGGACTTTCAGCCCTGTGCAACCCGACCAAAGAGTGACCCCCTCTTTGGAAACTCCGCTTAGTGGCTTCCACCCCTAAGAACCCGGAGCAGGAAGTGACCCTCTCCCTGCACCCACCGATTAAGGCTCTGCCCTAATAACCCGAAGTGAAACTCAAAATACAGACAAGCCCTATGGCACAAAAGACATCCGTCAACATCAAGCCGTGCAACATCGGCAGCAGCGAAGCACACAACAGGCGCACAGCGGAATACCTTGCCAATATCCGCAAGGAGAAGTTCTACATACGCACCGACCTTATGGCAAGAAACGAAACGTGGGTATCACCTGATTTCGGCGAAGCCACGCTCACCGACCGATACAATCAGATAGCCGCAATGGTCAAGGAAAAGACAGGCCGTGCAATGCAGACCAAAGACCGTGAAAGGGTGAACAAAAAGACGGGCAAGGTGACCATCGTCCGTGGCAGCACTCCGCTCAAGGAGGGCGTGGTTGTCATTAAGGAAGATACCACGATGGAGCAGTTGCAGAAATTCTGCAAGGTGTGTAACGAGCGTTGGGGTGTCACAGCCCTGCAAGTGTTCATCCACCGTGACGAGGGGTATTACGGAATACCCGGTGACAATGCCACATGGAAGCCCAACCTGCACGCCCATATCGTATGGGATTGGATGAACCACGATACGGGAAAGTCCTGCAAGCTGGACGAGAAAGCCATGAGCGAGATGCAGACCGTTTTGGCTGAGTGTCTGGAAATGGAAAGGGGCACCTCAAAGGAGCAGACGGGAAAGGAGCATCTTGAACGCGCTGACTTCATTCTTGCCAAGCAGAAGCAGGAAGCCGAACAGGTAAAGGCGGAAAAGGAAGCAGCCGAAGCCGACAGGGATGCTGCGATCCGTGAGACGGACAATGCCAAATCCGAACATGAAAAACTACAAATCGGGAACGAAGAGAAGCAGCGGCGCAGTGAGGAACTTGACAGCGAAATCGCCGAAAAGGAGGAACGTGCGCGAGAGGTTGACAGGGAGAATACGGACAGCATAAAGTCCGGCATCGCCAACTTTTTCGGCAAGGGCAAGTACGCAGCCATCGAGCAGGAGAACGAGAGACTGAAAGCCGAGAACGAGCATATCAAAGAATCGTTCCCCGATGCCGTCAGGAAAGAGGTGGCGAAGCGGACTAAAGCACTGACCGAGGCAAAGCGGGCGGTCGAACTGGAGCGTGACAGTGCTATGGCAATCGCTGACAGCTTTGAATCCGAGAGGGACACGGCACTGCGGCAGCTCCGGGAGCAGAAGACCGGGGAGCAGCATCGCATCAGCATGGCGGTAAGCCGAGCCACAGCGGAGAAGGACAAGACCATCCGCCTGCTGCAAAGTGCGCTGAAAGCAAGCAGGCATATCCTCAGCCTGTTTGCGGATATGCTCTACAAGGCCAACGAAGTATTCAGGCGAGCCATAGATGCGATTATCCATTTCGGTACGGAGCAGCACAAGTCCGTCTTTTCCCCCTCCGAAGCCGCTGACATCAAGAGCGTGATGCAGGAATATGGGGAAACGCCCGAACAGCATTCTGCTGTCGGCGCATGGCTTTGTGACTATGCGGAGAGCCGACAGCCTTTTGACGAAATAAAACATCGCCATACACTCAAAGAGGTTGGCGATGTCGCGGAGGGGAAATATGATTGGAAAATCAACTCTACACAGAGCAACGGGCTTTCACGGTGATATTCTCTTTTATAATGTAAGTAAATGCTTTTTCCCCTTTATATGTTCTTTTATTATTGAAACGGTTTCTCCTATTTTATTTTGCATCTAATTTTCTAATCTCAGTTATCATTGGGCAAACTATTGCAATGCAAATAATTAAAATACCTGATAGTAAAAACCAATGATTTACATCGATTCTATCAGCAAAGAATCCAGAAAGAATTAACCCAATTGGCATAGCAAGAGACATGATACTTCCAGTTAAAGAAAATACACGTCCTAAATATTCAGGCTTAATTTTCTCCTGAAAAAGAGCTGTTTGCACACCGCTGTAAAACGGAACCGAAAGCCCCATTATTGCACAGCAGACTACAAATATGAAAAATCCACTTTGAGGAAGTAATCCTGAAATGGTTAAGCTTATCCCCATCATAAAAATTGATGCCGTTATTAATAAGATTCGCTTTTGGTAATTCCCAAATAACCCTAATAATAGACCCCCTATCAACATACCAGAGGCATAAGCAATCTCCGTAATAGAAATATGCATCGGTGTACCATTAAAATATTCCATAGTGATTAAAGGATATAATGCATTTATGGGCATATAAACAAGCATATATAATGTTCCAACGAGTAATAAAGCAAATAATCCTTTATTTTGCCGTAGTACAGCCATTCCTTCTTTCATTTCTCTTATGAAATTTGGTTTCAAACTTTGCACTTGATCACCTAGCTTAGGAATACGTACAATTGCTACCGTAATAGATGCAATCACAGCACCCAATACATCGATGGCAATAATAGCATTTAGTTCCCAAACGGAGTATAAGAGTGCTGCAACCGCCGGACTAACAATATAGCTTATAGACTGCAAAGACTGACTATAGCCTGCACATTTCGTAAGCTGTTCTTCTGGTACTAAAAGTGGAGTAACCGCATTGAGAGCCGGGGTATGAAAAGCTGTTCCAATGCTACGGATGAACAATACTACCATAACCATCCAGATAGGTAACTCCATATACAATGCAACAATAGCTAGCACGGCCCCAGCTGCTGCGATAATTAAATCAGCACCAATCATTATCTTCTTCCTATCATGACGATCCACTAATACACCAATGGCTGGTCCAAAGACCGCATAGGGTAAAAAACCTACAAGTGAAGCCATAGACAAGACCATCGCAGATCCTGTTTTTTCTGTAAGGTAAAAAATAATCGCCATTTGCAGGATGGCACTAGTGATTAATGATACTGCCTGCCCTGCCCATATTGTATAAAACTTAAGTTTCCAATTGTTGTATTTTTCCATTTATATCTTATTTTTATGTATCCGCAAAAATATAAAAAGTGTCGTTCTTATGAAGAAAAAACGATATTAAAATAGGAATATATTAAAAATGAGCTACTTATGAGTATTTCTCATAGAACGAGGTAATGACTTGGGAATAGTCACAAATTCTGTGATGTGTGGTGTATTTCTGTCAAACAACTTTTTTTGATGCAAATGTACACAAATATAACGAACGAAAAGAAGAATAAGCATTTTTTCTTTCCATGGTATTGTGACTATGCGGAGAGACAGCCCTTTGACGAAATAAAACATCGCCATACACTCAAAGAGGTTGGCGATGTCGCGGAAGGTCGGTATGATTGGAAGATTGAGAGAGGGCGAGGTGGAGTCACCCTATAATGGTTATTGCTTTTTTATTGTAAATTCCAACTTTTGAAGTCCCTTTTTATAAACATTGGCAAGGATGAGTGCGTAACGGACTTCTTCGCCGGATTGCATGGTTTGGATAATACGGGTAAACTCATCTTCGGGAATGACGCTTTTGAACATCGGACCATGTGAATCGTTGCGTATCAAACGAATGTCATCGGTAAACGGTGAAAAGACATACGAATAAGTCGCCTGATATGACACCGTCTGAAATTTAACCCAATTCGGGTCTTCTTTGTCAAGGACATCTTCCAACCAAATACGGGCGTTGTCGTATGACGGCAGCGATGAGCCATCGCCGTAATATATATTACCATCCTTATCAACAACGAACTCCTTGCTGATTGCGTACTTCTCGAAAGGACACAAATCATGGTATTCGATATCTTCTTCCGATGTTATCTCTTCATCAACCGGAACTTCTGGTTCCGTGACAACTCTGTCCTCAAGAATACGGATAAGCGAATAAGTACGGTCGGAAGCATCCGCAGGTGGATTTGCGAGGATTGTCCGCCTTACCGAGAGATAATACTCATGTCCTCTTACATAGGTAAAGCCCTCGATGCTGTTGAATCCGAGAGGTTCCCATACTCCGGGATTATCTTCCGACATGACAAGCATACACTCGATGGGATTCTCCTTCTTGTCGTCGCCCCATGCATACATCACGCCTGTTTCTGCTGAAATCTGCATTCTAATCTCTTTGACAGAATCTTTAGGCTCATCATCGTTACTACATGCTGTTAGTCCTACCACTGCAAACATAGCCATAAGCAGTATTCCGAAAAAGTCTTTCGTATTCATTTTTATCTTTTTAATTGTTAGCTATTATAAAAATGCAAAAACTATAAAAACATTGCATCTCGAATGCAACTTTTTATTTCGTATGTCTTGAATAAAGTTGCTCCAATCCACAATCCAAATACAAAGGTAGTGAATTTCCTATCAATGACCTTCTTCGCAGAGCAAAAATCAGAGTTTTAAGACTTATTTCATACGCCATTTGTACCCCTATTGGCTCTCAATGCGCAAAACATGCTAAAAATCAATCATGTCAAGCAATTCCCCGACAATTCCTTTGTGGTTTTGACCTCATTCCGAGCGGTCATCGGCAAAGTATAAAAATGACTTCTATTTGTTAAGTTTTTGTTAAATCTTCATCTTAAACAAACCTTTTCCTTTCCCTCTTTGCTTCTTCCAAAAACGGCTTTTTCACCCTGTTTCTTATAGTGATTATTTTTGTACCGATATTTTCTTATATTACTGATAATCAGCTATAAATGCTCTCTCATATGTATTCCACATGAACAGTGTGGTACGTCAGCTGCTGGAACAGAATACGGATGTGGTCATGGTGGATACGGGTGATTCCTACGAAGGCATATGCGGATATTACAAGGGTACATACATAGCCTACTCGAAGGAGAAGCCCATTTCCATGAATCCGTTCAAGGTCACGAAGGAGGAATATGAACTTAATTTCGGTGAGAAGAAGAACTTCCTTAAATCGCTGATATTCCTGATATTCAAGGGTAACACATTTCCAACAAAGATTGAGGACATGCTGATAAACCAGACCATCGTGGAATATTACGAGGCCTATTTCAATCCGTTTGAAAAGTTCAGCGACAGTGAGCGTGAGGCATTGAGGCAGAAACTGCTGGTTGCCGCCAAGATGGAGAATGACTATGAACAGTACACGCACAGCATGGAGGACATTGACAGGCAGATAAATACGGAAGAGGTTCAGGAGAAGGCTGAAAACCGTGCCCTGCTGCTGCCTTCCGAAGTACGCCGTCTGAAGCTGATCCGACAGTGCCGATCACTGACTGCTCTGATAAATGATGAAGCGGCCACAGAATCGGAAAAGGAACGTGCACTTGCCATCATAGAAAAATATAAAAGGGAACTTTATAACAATTCCATGCTGATTAAGATTGACAGGCAGATTGACCACATGGAAGAGCAGAAGCGCAGGCTGAAGGTTCAGGAACTATCATTCAATTCCTACTATGAGTTTGCCCTGGAGCGCATTCCGCAGATTACGCAGTTGGAGAAAATCAGTTTCAATATACATGACTTTGCAGCCATACTGAAACAGTTCTACCGTGGCGGCGAGCTGGAGATGACGCTGAACTCCGACCTGGACATTAATCTGTTTGACGAGCGTTTCATTGTGTTCGAAATAGATAAAATAAAGGATGATCCGGTGCTATTCCCGATTGTGGTGCTGATTATCATGGACGTGTTCCTGCAGAAGATGCGTATCAAGAAGGGACGGAAGGCTCTTATCATCGAAGAGGCATGGAAGGCAATCGCTTCACCTACCATGGCGGAATATATAAAGTATTTGTATAAAACCGTCCGAAAGTTCCACGGAATAGCCGGTGTGGTCACACAGGAGCTTAATGACGTGATTGATTCCCCTATTGTGAAGGAGGCCATCATCAACAACTCGGATGTGAAGATTCTGCTTGACCAGACTAAGTTCAAGGACAGGTATGAAGATATTGCAGCCATTCTGGGACTCACTGACATACAGCGTCAGCAGATTTTCACTATCAATGCGCTGAACAACCATGAGGGAAGAAGCTACTTCAAGGAGGTGTGGATTTGCAGGGGACAGCACTCGGATGTGTACGGCGTAGAGGAAGCACCGGAATGTTACTGGGCATACACCACAGAACGTACCGAAAAGGAGGCACTGAAGATTTATCTTGCCCGGTACGGTACGCTGCAGGAGGCCATCACCCGTATCGAGGAAGACCGCAAGGCTGACGGAGGGCTTCTGTATCTGGAGTTTGCAAGAAAAGTCAACCAACATCAAAAAGTTATGTCACTATGGTAAAATTCAGATTCATGCTGATTGCGATACTGCTGGTATCGGCATCAGCCAATATGTCTGCTGCATGGAGAATCGTATTCGACCGCAACTGCCTGAAGATTGTCATGGCCAATACCGCTTCACAGAAACTTATCGAGGAACAGCACAACCAGCGTGTGGATACCATCGCCGCCAAGAAACAGAAGGTAGAACTCTATACGGTAAGCATGGCTACCATGAAGGAACTCTACAAGCTGAGCATGGAGAACATATCCGGTTTCGGGACTGAAAGTCTTTATTATAAGGAAATAGGTCTGTGCGCTTTGGATATTCTGCGAAATGTTCCGGTACTTGTCAGTACGGTAAACAAGGCCAAATTTTCAAACAGGCTGCTCTGTCTGAACGAACTCGGCAATCTTGTAGCGGAAACCCAGCAGCTGGTCGGCAACTTCGTCAATATTGTGAACAATGCCAGGATTCCCAATCCGTTGCAGGGACAGGCAACTGCAGAAAAAAAGGATGACGGCTACAACCTGCTGGACAGGTATGAAAGGCTGACATTGGCCAACAGCATCTATACAGACCTGAACAGGATACGCTACAAGGTGGAAGGGATGGTTCTGATGGCACAGTATGCCACTGCAAACGACCTCTTCTTTGCCATAGATCCTGAAGGATGGGCAAATGTGGTGACCATGAAGAATCATGTGGGGAATCTTGTACAGGACTGGAACGGCCTGGTTGCTTCAAATTATTAACTCTTCATATGTATGTGTCTGTCATGAAACTCAGGAATATAAGTATCATATCAACAGGTATTATAATGCTGTTGCTGCCTTTAAAGGCTTCCGCTTTCATAATACCCAAAGACCTGCCGACCATCGAAGCACTCATTGCCCTGCACAAGGCCATAAAGAAGGACGAGGACAAGGCTCTTACAAGAGTGGCCACAAGCTATGGCGAGCAGTCGCTCATTGAGAAGGGTGCGGAAAAGTTCAATGATGTCCGGACCACTCTGGATACAAGGCTGAACAATGCCTATTCGTACCTGGTACTGGCTGGTGCAATCTCTTCAACGGCCAACTCACTGTATCAGCTGGTAACGGAATACAAGAACTTTACCGGCAATACCTTCAGTCATGTATCAAAGAAGCCTTTCGTAGCATGGTATTATGCCGATGCCAACGTGGCAATATCAAGGGAGATACAACACTGCTACAGACTATATGCATCTGTAGCTGCTTCGGGTATAAACCTTATGAAGGCTTCCATGGATGAGAAACTGAATCTGGTAATGACACTGAAGGCTTCCATCGACAGGGCAAGGTACATCATAGACAATGCCAACCTGTACTGTTTCCTTGTCACGGACTGCGGATGGAAGCCGGACTATATCTGGGAGATACTGAACTCCAATGTGAAAAATGAGATAGCTGAGCGTGTAATCAATAAATGGAATCAGGGATATGCAGGTTAGAATTATGTTATTGTGCCTGTTCTGTATGGCAGTTTCAGGTACAGTCACTGTTGCCAATGCCCAAAGCATAGTAAGTGACAGTGAAAAGCAGAAGCAGTGGAAGTCTATGGAAAACGGTCCGTGGGATTTTGCTCCGGACTGGTATTACTTTTTCCTGCATAAGAAATACTCAGGTGCGGAAATGTACTGGAAATGGGACTGGTTCAATTCCGGATTCCGTGTCCGTTTCAAGGAACCAAAGTCTGATGTAAAACGTATCATGCCGGTGCGTGTGACTGCCGAAGAGACGCAGAGGCAGAAAATCAAAAAAGTGGAGAGTGAGCGCAAATATATCGAGGAACTGTATAAGGAAGAACTGGCAAGGGAGGCTGACAGAAATGTTGACCTGATGTATGCCACCTACAAGGACGAGTTCAACCGTATGCAGGACTGTATCACGGACGGACTGCTCTACTGTATGCAGAAGAGTGACGGCAAGCTCCGCTATCAGGTGGACGAACTGAGCCGCCAGAATGAAATACTCTGTGCGGATATAGCCTATATACACAAAACCGGTGTCGGTTATGGGCTGGAGAACGCCAAGCGGCAGAAGGCATACGAGGAAGCCAAATCCAGGATGGCAGAACTGGTCAACAGGACTGCGCACCTTTGTGCCGTTGCCGCTACACACTATTAGACACTCTCTATAATTGATAATAATTTAAGTAATAATATTAAACAAATAATATAGTCAATCATGAATTTACTGTTTATTCCACTGACAATAGGACTTCCGGCCATTGACGAAAGTCTGGAAAAGCTGCTGACGGCCATGGAGACATTTCCCAATGTGGCCGTTCTCGGTGATGCCGTTTCAATGGCAAAGGCTCTCGGTCTGTGTCTGGCCCTGTGTGTCGGTTCATACGAATGCTGGATGATGATGCTTGGAAGGCGTGGTATGGATGTCATGAAGCTGTTGCGCATCATCGGCATTTCCCTGTGTATTTCATCCTCTTCATGGATATGCTCGGCTCTGCAGGTTCCGGGAAAGAGTCTGGAGTCCGCTACATGGGCTATGGCAAAGGCAAAGAACAAGGAAGTGGCAGCCTTCGAGCTGAAGGTGGCACAGAAACAGAGTGAATATCTCGACAGGCTGAGAACCGTGCAGGACTCCATAGCCACGGCAAAGCAGGTGGCCGAAATCGGTCAGGATGCTGCCTGGTGGGACAAGCTTATATATAATGTGGAGAATCTGGGCTCGACCATCAACAACTACGCCCAGAGGGCTGCCGTGGCGGCTGAGACAAAGGTCAGTGAATGGATAAACGATGTAATACGCTTTGTCGGCGAACTGATTTTCCAGATGTCGTATTACGGGATGCTCGTGGCACAGAGGATTTTCATGGCCATCATGATGATATTCTGTCCGATCATGTTTGCTCTCTCGCTGGCACCGCCATGGAACTCGGCCTGGAGCCAGTGGATGTCCAAGTTCCTTTCCCTCTCGTTATGGGGATTCGTGACCTATATGTGCATCTATTATATAGACTTCATCCTTCTTTATAACCTGCAGCAGGATCTGGTGGCATACGACCATCTGCTTCATGGCTCGGTAAACTCCTGGGAACAGATCGGCGCACTGGGACTGCAGGGAATAGGCTCCAACTGTATGTATGCCATGGGTATGCTCGTGGGTGCCTATATCATACGCTTCGTTCCTGAAGTGGCTTCATGGCTGATTCCGGGAGGTGTAAGTTCAGGCACGGGTTCCGTTGCCGGTTCGGCTGCAATGGGTATCACCACTACTGCAGGTGCCATGGCCGGAGGTGCGGCAGGTTCTGCCATGAGAGGAACAGGTTCGGCTGTCAGGTCATTAGTCAAATAACTTCAAATCTTTTTACAATATGCTTATTGAATCCCTTGCACAGAAAACCAGACTGGCTATGATGACGGTATTTGCGGTAATCGGAGGCTGCACCGTCATCTGTGCCTTTACAGTCTGGTGCTGTATTTCCCTTGTCAACGAGGAAAGGCAGCAGATTTATGTACTTGACGGAGACATTCCGTTTCTTGCCGAGCGTGCACGGCTGGAAGCCAACTTCACCATGGAGGCCAAGGCGCACATACAGCTGTTCCACCAGTATTTCTTCAACTTACCGCCCGACAACGACTATATCAAATGGACGGTAGGGAAAGCAATGTATATGGCTGACGGGACTGCACTGAAACAGAAACAGGCCATGGACGAGAACGGTTTCTACTCGGACATCATTTCCTCTTCGGCTGTCTGCACCATCATGTGTGACTCCATTCAGTTTGACGTACATGAACGGAAGTTTACCTATTATGGTACGCAGCTTATCAAGCGAAGGACCAGGGACATCAGACGCTCGATGGTGACAACCGGTTACATCGAGTCCGTACCGAGGACAAGGAACAATCCGCACGGTCTGCTCATTACCGGCTGGAGGACTCTTGAAAACAGGGATTTGGACTATTGATATACGGATATTATGAAATCATTCAGAAAAAAGATACAGGAAAGCCGTCTGAAAACGCATCTGCTTGTCAGGTCGTGGTTGCAGCCCAAACTGGGTGTCATCGGAACAAGATACCGTCTGGCCGCAAGGATAAGACTGGCCAACAGATGGGCGGCTAAACATCCGAAAACGACATTCGCAGGTGTAGCGGGAACGCTGCTTCTGCTCCTTGTAAGTACCGTAGCCATAGATTCCGGCAACGGAAAACAGAGTGAACCGGATGTCAGTTCGATTGCCAATATGGAACCGGTGTTTCAGGGATTCCGTACCATCCAGGCAAACAAGGACATTCACCGCAGTGTATTGACGGACATGACGGTGAAGGGACAGTTACTGCGTCATGAACTGGACTCCATGATTGCCATACCGGTTAAGAGCCGTGAGGATTCCTTGCGGATCATCCTCAAATACCGGCAGCTGGAAAATATAGTCAAATCCATTAAAAACAATGATAACCCATGATTAAGATTAATTTCAAACAGCCCAAGTATATCTTTCCGCTGGTCATATTCGTTCCGCTGTGCGCACTGGTATACTTTGTGATGCAGACCTTCTCCGGTGGTGAGGAGACTGCCGGAACGGTAGCTACAGACCGTATCAACATGGAGCTTCCCCAGGCCAATGCCGAGGAGGCCGGAGACAAGATGTATGAGATGTCCAGACGTTTCGGTGACGAGGATGCCTTCACAGCCGTAAGCGGTATCGGGGAGGAAGAACAGAAGAAGGAGGAACTGGAACACGGCTACAGCGAGGAGGAGCTGAACCGTCTGGATGCAGCTGAAGCTGAAAGACAGCGACAGCAGAGGGAACTTGAAGAACTGGAGCGTTCCCTTGCCGAATCAAGAAAGCATATCAATGCATATGCTTACGGAAACGGTCCTTCGGAAAACAATGAAACGGGTTACAGAGGTATGGGATATTCCTCACAGGATGAATTTGCACGTGACCTTGAAGAGATTCAGCGAAGGAGCTATGAACGGCAGAAGGCCATTGAAAGCGGACTGGGTATCAAAGACCCGGAAGCAGAGGAAGAGGAAAGAAAGCACAGGGCTGATTCTATAGCTAAAGTACGTCAGGAAGAAAGGGAACGCAACCGTCCGAGTCTGGTAATCAAGTCTGATGACACCAATGCCGACAGGTTCAATACGGTTACTGCTCCGGATGAATTTGCCGAGAACAAACTGATACGTGCCATGATTGACCAGACTACAAAGGCGCATGAAGGTACACGTCTGCGGTTCAAGCTTCTGGACGATGTGACGGTAAGCGGTACAAAACTGAAAAAGGGTACTTACCTCTATGGTACAGTGACAGGTTTCGGACAGCAGCGTGTCAGGGCTTCCATAACCAGTATCCTTATCGGCGACAGATTCATCAAGGTCAAGCTGTCTGTCTTTGACAATGACGGTATGGAAGGCTTCTATGTTCCTGAATCGGCTTTCAGAGATTTTATGAAGGATGCAGGTTCCAATACAGTACAGCAGAATATCAGTTTTGAATCCAGTGACGGTTACGGTACAGGTATTTCCACGGAGGCCATTGCACTCCAGTCACTGCAGAACATGTATAACTCTGCAACTTCTGCCATATCTTCCAATATCAGAAAGAACAAGGTAAAAATCAAATACAATACCATCGTTTACCTGATAAACTCGGAGGATGCGAGATAATATATCTATACAGCAAAGAAAATTATAGTAACATTTTAATATTCCAATATGAAAACCAGAATTATTCTGATAATATGCCTTATCACAGGCATAGCCGTACATCTGTCGGCCAACGAGAAGATATACATCAACCGGGAAGTGACCACGCACATTGTAATGCCGGAGAACATCAAAATGGTGGATATTTCCACTACTAAAATTATAGGCAAGCAGTGTACAGACAATATCGTCCGTATCAAGCCTTATCTGGAGAATGATTCCATATCGTCTGAAGGTTACAGCGAAAACGAACTGCTGGGTACACTCACCATTATCGGTGAGCGTCATATTGCCCAGTATGACATTCTCTATACAGAATCACCAGATTGTGCTTCTACCATCTACAATGTATCCTACAATGAGACACAGTCCTATATCAATCCGGAGGTTTCCATGCCGATGGCCGAGATTGCACGATATGCCTGGGCTGTCTATGGAAGCAGAAGAAAATTCAACCAGATTGTATCAAACAAAAACGGAATTAGGGCATACATCAACAACATCTATTCCATCGGTGACTATTTCTTTCTGGACTATACGTTGAAGAATAAGACCAGGATTGCATACGACATCGAAGAGATAAGGGTAAAACTTACTGACAAGAAAGAGACCAAGGCAACCAATTCACAGACCATAGAGCTTACTCCAGTATTCTCCATGAACAATACCCGTAAGTTCAAAAAGGACTACAGGAACGTGCTTGTGATTCCGAAACTGACTTTCCCTGAAGAGAAGGTACTCCGTCTGGAGATTTCCGAGAACCAGATAAGCGGACGTGTGGTGGTACTCACCATCGAGTATGAGGACATTCTCAATGCGGACGGCTTCGACTCGGATATTCTGGACGGTGCCGACTATTACCCCTACTATTATATTGATCATTCCATAAAAAGATAGGCCATGAAGAAGATTCTGTTCATTCTGTTGTGCTCGGTTGCATTCATCGGTGCATCGGCACAGACCGGAAAGGTTTCCGTCAATACAGGATTCCTTTTTCCAAGTACGCTGAATGCCACTTTGGGCTATGAGTATCCGCTTTCATACGGAAATGCGGTCGAAGTATATGGTGAGGTCGGGAATCACTGGCAGAAGCCGGTATGTCACAATTTCTGGAAAGGATATTTCTGGGATGGAGGTATGGTTTACAAATACCGTCTGGCACGGTACAAGAACGGCATGATGAGCCTTCGTCTGGGGCCTCAGTTCGGTGCGGTACAGAAGAAGTTCTTCTTCGGGCTGGAGGCCGGATTTGAATACAGCTATGTGTTCCGCAGCGGACTGGAGTTCTCTGTCATACAGAAGAACAATGTGAACTTCCTGCATGGGGATACTTTCCGCAATGGTCTGCTGTTGGGTATAAAGGTTCCATTTTAGTAAATTCATATACAGGTAGAGCGTATGGCATTTGAGGAGACAAGGGAACAGCAGCAGATGTACAACTACTTCAGGAGCTGCATATATATCTTTCTGATTATTGAAATCATCATGAACCTGCCTGTTACGGCAGACAACAGGGTTACGCAGTTCGTACTCGACCTGCTGGCACGCTTCAAGGTATTCAATTCAGTATCGGGATGCAAGGTGGCCGAACTGATATGCATCTGTATTGTCTGTATCGGCACAAAGGCTGAAAAGTCCCTGAAGTTCAATGTAAGGACAATGGTCATCTATCCTGTGTTGGCCGGTCTGACACTTGTAGGGCTTTGTTTTGTATTCCACGGCATGAGTTTCGGATTCAGCTGGCTGGGATTTCCGGCCAACAGGCTTATGTATGCAGTCTGTTCGGTAGTCGGCACCATGCTGGTACATCAGGGACTGGACGGTATTGCCAAGTATTACAACTACAAGGTTGGTGAGGACCGTTTCAATTTTGAAAACGAATCGTTCCAGCAGTCTGAAACACTGGTCAGCAATGATTATTCGGTGAACATTCCAATGATATACTACTGGAAAAAGAAAATGCACAAAGGATGGATCAATATCATCAATCCGTTCCGTGGCACGATTGTACTGGGTACGCCGGGTTCGGGTAAGTCTTTCGGTATCATTGACCCGTTCATCAGGCAGCATTCAGCAAAGGGATTTGCCATGATGGTATATGACTTCAAGTTTCCGACACTTGCACAGACGCTTTTCTATCAGTACTGTAAGAACAGGAAAGCTGGTAAACTGCCTCAGAACTGCGGATTCCGTATAGTAAATTTTACCGATGTGGAATACTCCAACCGTATCAATCCGATTCAGCGGAAATATATCCCGGATCTGGCTGCCGCTTCTGAAACGGCGGCTACTCTTTTGGCCTCGCTCAACAAGGGAGGTGGAGAGAAGAAGGGCGGATCGGAAGCATTCTTCACTAATTCTGCGGAAAACTTCCTGGCTGCCATCATCTATTTCTTTGTAAACTTCCATCCGGTAGGATTCAGGAACGGCAGGAAACTGAAGCGTTTCATATCACTGGAGGGAAAGAAGCTGGAGATTGTCATACGCAACTGGGATGACTTCAATGCCATCGACAAGGACGGCAATGTGGTGCTTGACTTTGTGGATGAAAATGGTAATGACGTATCGACTGACGAGGACCGTATGTTTGTTGACCTGAACGGATACAGCTATAAGGACCGGACCGGCAGGAAGATTCTGATTCAGAGGTGCTGGTATGAGGACGAGCATGGCAATGAAGTGGAACCGGATACCGTAACCGGTGAGTTCTCGGACATGCCGCATGTGCTTTCATTCTTGGGAAAGCCATACGACCAGGTATTCAATATCCTGATGCAGGATGACAGGATTGCTTCACTGATGGCTCCGTTCAAGAGTGCATACGAGAACAAGGCCAATGACCAGCTGGAAGGTATGGTCGGTACGCTACGTGTAAATGCCGCACGCCTTGTATCTCCGGAAGCCTACTGGGTATTCACCGGGGATGATTTCGACCTGAAGATTTCTGACAAGGCTAATCCGAGCTATCTGGTAATAGCCAATGACCCGGAAAAGGAACAGGTTATCGGTTCTCTTAATGCCCTGGTTCTGAACCGACTGATTACAAGGGTGAACTCAAAGGGCAATATCCCGGTAAGCATCATAGTGGATGAGCTTCCGACACTGTACTTTCACAAGATAGACCGTCTTATCGGTACGGCACGTTCCAACAAGGTTGCCGTGACCTTAGGTTTCCAGGAGCTTCCGCAGCTGGAGGCAGATTACGGCAAGGTCGGTATGCAGAAGATTATCACCACCTGCGGTAATATCTTCATGGGTGCAGCACGAAACAAGGAGACGCTGGAGTGGGCACAGAATGATGTGTTCGGAAAGGCAAAGCAGACCTCTCGTTCCATTTCCATCAACGACCATAAGGTATCAACCACAATATCTGAGAAGATGGATTTTCTGGTTCCCGCAGCCAAGATTGCGGATATGGCAACAGGATGGCTTGCCGGACAGGCTGCACGTGACTTTACGGCTACTGATGACAGTATGCTTGACCATTTTGACATCGAGCAGTCGGAAGAATTCAAGACCACAAAGTATTTCTGCAAGACACACTTTGATATGAAGAAGATTAAGAACGAGGAAAAACACTATGTGGCTCTACCCAAAATCTATGAGTTCAAAAACGACAAAGAGAAGGAAATTTTGCTGAACCGTAACTTCAAGCGTGTGAACCAGGAAGTGGAGGATATGGTAAAGGAACTTCTCGGTATCAGTTAAATATGTAATTTATGAATATGACCTTAAAACCGGCATTCGGACTTAGCGGCAGTGCCCTGAAAGTCATAGCCATGATTTCCATGGTGATAGACCATGTTGCTCTTTATCTGATGGAGCACGGTACCGTATTATACGGAACGATGCGCTGTATCGGGCGCATCGCTTTTCCAGTGTTTGCCTTTCTGATAGCGGAAGGGTTTATTCATACCAGAAGCAGGTACAGGTATTTCTTTACCCTGCTGGGCTTTGCCGTAATCAGTGAAATACCCTGGTATCTGCTGAATGGTGCTGACAGGACACATAATGTGATGTTTACACTGGCTTTGGGTGTGGCCACGCTTATGGTTCTTGAAAATCTTCTGCAACGTAGTCTGGTACTGGGATTCTTTTGGACAATTGGCATGGCCGGACTCGCTTCTTGGCTTGGAGTGGATTATGAATGGAGAGGGATTATTGTTATCGTTATATTTTATCTTTTTAATGTATATGGTCACTCTTTCCCATATAGTAGAGGTATGCAATTTTTTTGCACATTTGTTTTGATGATGTACTACGGGGTAATTGGTGCTGTAATGGGCTGTATGGTTTTATATCTTTATAATGGTACAAGAGGGTTTGTACAGGGAAGCATAGCAAAGTATGGGTTCTATGCTTTTTACCCTGTACATCTTTTTGTTATACATTATATTAATTGTACGTATTTTTCTTGAATTTTTACCCACTATATATCTGGATTGAGCCTTAACTAGTATTTAAACATAGGTCAACTTAATTCTTTTACAGCTACTTTAATCTACTTAACTCATTAATATTAAGTAAGCAGAATCTTATCTTCATTGTTTCATCATATATTTCAGCAGAAGTATGAAAATGTCCGTAAAACCAATTGGTAAGAGGATGTTCATTCCCTACAAGCCATTCATATAGTCGGGTAAAATCTTTTCTCTCCTTATCCAAATCAGAAGTCAAATCATCATCATTAGCACAGAAATGCTCTACATCTCCTTTTGTAAATGGAGGACAAAAATCCGGAGCTGAATGAGTTATTACTGTATCAATTTTTATGCCTTCATCATTGAGAATCTGTAACTGCTCTTCATCATATCTAAACATTTCATCCTTCCAATACAAAGGTAACCTTTGTTTACCGAGAATCCGATTATAATCCATCTGGGAAAGTCTGAAACTCCTGTCTATAGATATAGCTCCACCAACACACAAGATATTATGTTTCCTAGTATGCACAATGGTATAATCCGGCAAAGTTTTCATATAAGGATAATCAATCAACTCTTTATCAAAAAACAAGGGGTCATCATGATTGCCACGTACCATAAGCAGTAGAACATTCTGTTTCTTTAACTTTCTATGTAACTTCCTTTTATAGAGTTCATCATAATACGCCAGTTTATTAAATCCGAAGCCACAGTCTCCAGCAACAATAACAGTCGCATTTTCTATTTTCTTTTGTACAATATTGAAGACAAGTGTTTCAAACTCACCATGAATATCGCCACAAACTTCAACAATGTCGTCTCTATATGATATATCAAGATATTGCATTATTAATCAAGACTAATTCATTCTAAAATAAATTCAAACACCTCCACAAATTCTTATACTGAAACATATTAGAGATCGGCAGCCTTAAAATTAAATACAGGCTTTATTACATTTTCAATATCAACAGTGTCCTTAATGTTATCCATGATTTCATGTTTTGATTTATAAACCATAGGAGACTCGTCTTTAGTATATTCTGTTACTGTTTCACTATATACATCTTCCATCGATTTTTTGAAATCCTCCAGACTTATCTCCTTAAATGCCTGACTACGGCTCATGATTCTTCCTGCACCATGAGGAGCAGAATAGTTCCAGTCTTCATTGCCTTTCCCGATACAAATCAAAGAACCGTCGCGCATGTTCAATGGTATAATACATTTTTCACCTAATCTTGCCGATATAGCACCTTTTCTGATTATATTATCATTACCAATATAATTGTGGACACTTTCAAAAGGCTGAAAATGCTCTTCATATGAAACAAGACCTTTTTCAACGATAAAATCCATAATCAGATTTACAATCAGTTTACGGTTTATCTGTGCCCAACGCTGGCAGATATGCATATCATGCAGATAGTCTTCCCGAAACTGACCTTCCAAATAACATAAATCCTGTGGTATAGTCAGTTTACAGGTCTTAAATGAGTTGTGAAGATTTCTGATTACATCCTGTAATTCACTTTTTCGTCCAGCTAGTTTGTATTCTGCAATTATACGGTTTTTCTCTTCAATCAGCTTATCCCAGCCGGACTGACATTTAATAGCCAGTTTCTGATAAATATCTGCCACCTGCTTCCCTAAATTACGGCTACCGGTATGCACTACAAGATAATAAAGACCTGATTCATCTCTGTCCAATTCTATAAAATGATTTCCACTGCCAAGCGAACCTATTGATTTGTATAGTCTGCGAACTTCCTTCAGTTCACGATAACAGCGTAACTGCAAAGTCAATTGTTTGGCTTCCTGATACAGTTCTGAATATTTTTGCGGTAATGGCAGATAGTTCTCATCCCTAAAGTCACGTCCGGAAGGAACAGCACGGAGGATATATTCATTCAAAGCATGAAAGTCGATAGGGTTATTGCAGGTAAATGGTTGAACCAACATACCACACCCTATATCCACTCCTACTATATTAGGTATCACCTTATCACCTAAGTTCCCTGTAAATCCAATCACGCATCCTGCTCCGGCATGTACATCCGGCATAATGCGAATCTTGCAGTCACTGAATACATCAATGGACAGCAGCTGTCTGATTTGTTCAATAGCAGTATCTTCTATATTGTCTGTGAATATCTTCACATCATATCCGCATATCGTCTTCATAAGAATTTTTAATTACGTTTGGTGAATATATCGATTCTGAAGATGTTTTTCTCCATATCAGGGTCATGAATCATCGTCCATTTTGTCTGAGTGTCTTTTGTCAGTTTATTCATAATATCAGCAGATACTATCATATCCAGAAATTTGCGAACTAAATCATCATTGGTATCTCTATTATAATAAATTGCCACAATCAAATTGGATATATCATCTAAAGTGTGATATTTCGTTGGAAGATTTTTCAGCAGATCACTCAATTCCACATCCAGATAATCAATATTTCCAGACAACATAAAGAAATCTATAAATTTTGTATCAGAGTAGTATCTCAAGAAACTTCTGACATCATTAAAATCAAAACAAATAAGACTGTGTTTCACTATCATATTTATAAATGAGCATACAAAACTAATTACTTTTCTGTCGGCCTCATTATATAAATCTGAAATGGTGCTGCAAGGCAAAACATCATAGTCCACAACAAAAATCCCATCTACTAATTTTCCTATTTCGTCAAGAAGCCGTAAAGCATTTTCCCTCTTCTCCAGTCCTTCGGACGAGTGAGGTAATGTGACAACAAGTAATTTTACCTTTATTTGCATGTCAACAGCTTTTTGTAGAAAAGCTCTTATACAGCCTTCTCCTGTACCTCCACCAAGGCATACTATAAAGCAGGACAGTATTTTATCGGTAATGATTTTCTCTATGCTTGGTGATATTTTCTGACACTCTGATTCTGCAAGACTTCTGTCATTTCCACTACCTAATCCATCTGCTCCTATCAGGTATTTATGCGGTAATGACAGTTCCTCCATTTCTTTTCTGTTCATACCAAACACACTTAACTCTGTATCGGTCAACTTACAAGTCTGTATTTTGTTCACTATTCTGCCGGCTCCGCCGCCAATACCAATTATTGAAATAACAGGTTTAGATTCTTTTGGAAAAACAAATGGAAATTCTAAATTATTATCCTCCATATATACTTTTCTTTATTATATCATACACAATAAACATCCTTCTTCTTAAAAGAAAATAAACTGGCAGTAACATAAATACCAAAAATGCCAATACATAAACAACAGTGCGTTGAAATACTGTAAATCCAGAAATATCAGGATGTGACAATATACTGCGTAAAGGTTTCATTATTTTAATATTTAAACAATCAGGTTGGGAACAGGAACATCCATTCGGCATCAGTTTGTGATGCCAGGACAAAGACAAGGACAAAAGCAAAGTCAAAGACCGGGTAACATTCAAACCTCATATGGTATATATTACCCGTCGTGTTTTAAGTTAAACATGTCTCAAACTAATCCTCATAAATAATGACTGATGATACTGTTCCCGTAAAGAAAGAATCGATATACATTATGACATCAGTTTCTTCCAACCTGATTTATTCTTCCAATAGGGATAACTTTTCGTATGTAGTCTGAAGTGCATTTGGAATGATAATCTTCAGTTTGGATATACGATCAGATTCCTTTATCTGCCACTCTTTATATAGTGAAAACATCCGTTTGTACTGCAATGAAGCTTTTTCCAGTTCAGACTTATATTTCTGTTGCGATTCCAGATTCAACCGGTCGGACTCCCTTTTCAATGCAAACTTGATACGGTTCAGTTCACGCTCATTCTGTCTGTGTATCTTTTGCAGTTCAAAGAAGACTTCTTCCACCTTCTCCTGGCTTACCGAAGCTGTATGAGAGTAAATCAAGGTATCCTTTCCTGTTCCGTCTGCTGTATAAGGTTTCATCGTCTTGGTTAAAAGTTCTTCTCTGGCATCCGAAAACTTTCCTCCGGGATGGATATATTTTCCTATGGTTGCGGCTATAGCTTCAAGTGTAAAATAACGGTTTCGTTCTTTCACATTCATTTCAGCAATAAGGTCTTCCGCACGTATTTCTTTCGGAAGTTCTGTCTTTTCAATAACAGGATATCCAAATAACTGACACCATTCATCAAAGGAGCATCTGTTTATTTGCTGTATCTCCCTTTCTTTGGCTTTTATGGCTTCGCGCATCCAGGCACAAAAAACATTCATTTCTGCAATTTCTTCAAGCAGCCCCTTAACTTCAGATAAACTCTTTTCATCATAACCCAGACTGACTGTCTTCCCGCTTTCGGAGAGTGAGCCTACAATATCCACCTTGGTAGTAATGAAACTCATATTCTTCAGTTTTGCTTCATTACTCAAAACTGTTTCCTGCGCAAGGTCTGCTAAATGGGATGCAGAAGTTGAAGTCAGTCCCTTTTCTGAAAAGAATACCTCATTTACTTTCTCCATAAATACTAATCCAATTTTTTAAATTCAAAATCATCTATACAGCAACATGCTTTCTTATAATCAAATCCATACAAACGCATATATGCTTCTTTAATTTCCTTTGCACCGTTATAGAACGGATCTGTTGTATGAATATCTGTAGTAACGATTACTTTCATTTCAGGAGTCAACACTGTATCGCTTGTCCTTTTAATCCGCTTCGGAGTTATTTCAAATGACCTGTCCTCCGTGTTTATAAATCCAACTGATGCCATCATGAGATTATCAAAAATCAGATTACAGAAGCACGAATCCTCAATTATATTATTTGTTAGTTCATCCATAATTAGACAAGGTGTTCTTTCATTCCAGTCTCTATACTCCTCTGGTAACCAACCTGTCCCCCAAACCCATTCTTTACCCCTACATGGGTAAGTGTCATAAGGTTCTTCGAGAAAATCATAATAAATTGCAAAGTCACCTTCATTGTCAAATTCGTATGTAAGCCATAAAACCCTTTTCTTACTACTTATCCGATAACGGAAATGCCTTATCAGGCAAGGATGTTCAAAGTATGAAAAACCATGAAAATCTATTTGTAAGGAAGGATGCAATTTTTCGACCTTTTTCCCAACCCGTTTTAAAGCTTCAGATATAGGACCTCTAAGCACTTCTTCTATAATCTCATTCTTTAATGAAATAACTGAAAGAGCCTCTTTCATGAGATTTTGATTGAAAGAGATTTCATGTAGTATCTGACTCGCAGAATTTACTTTATTCTTTTTAAACAATGATGTCAGGGGGATCTTCATCTGAGCTAATCCAATTTCTTAAATTCAAAATCATTTTTGCTACAACACGCTTTTTGGTAGTCGAATCCATACAGGCGCATATACGCTTCCTTCAATTCCTTTGCACCGTTGTAGAACGGGTCAGTAGTGTGTTGCTGTGTTGTAACTGTCACCACCATTTCAGGAGTCAGTACCGTTCCGTTTGTTCTTTTTATTCTCTTTGGAGTTACTTTGAATACTTTTGACATAATGCTTTCACTTTAAAGGTTTACAATTAAGGTTCCCACTACCCACCCTCGTTTCTACATAACCGATATATGGTAATACCGTTGTTCTGCCACATTCAAGGCTGTACTACATGCTCATGTACGCAATGCTGGAAATGCCCGACAAAATAACTTGCTTGTGTCCCCAAGCCATAAGATTTCAGATTTTTCCAGACAGATTGGATGAATATCGCCTTTATGCAAAACTACCTCAATTTGTTTCCCTCTATTCCCGCCCTCATTCTTTATATGATCAATACACGGTAATGATAACAGCTATGAACTGCTATTGATAAATGCTTGACTATGCAAGGCTATTAGATATACGTTTGTGAATGATACAAGAAGTACACGAAAAAACGACTCGCCTATATCCCTCAGCTAAAAGAAGTTTAATCTTATCAAATGATAAGCCGTATTGCCTTCATATAAGAATTACACCAGATTATTTTATAGCAAATCCACAGTCCAGTTGATGCTCTGTATAAGGTTGTCAAGTTCTCTGAGCTGTTTGCAATATGCGTCCGTTTCCTTGCGCAATTCCGCCACGTCTACTGTCCTCACATATCTGATTTCATTTCTTCCGTATCTGGTTTCTGTTTCTGTAACGTGTTTCAGTACTTCACGCATCAGTGAGACTCTTGCTGAAAGAGAATCGCGACGAGCAAGCATTCTGGTCAGATTCTCCCCATTATGCGTAATCTGCATATTGGTACAGTTTATCTGATAGACCAGTTTCTCCTGCTTTTCAAGGCAGGAATCCAGTTCCAAAAACAGTGCTTTTACATCCTCGGCAGGAGTATCACCCTCCTGAACCTTGGCACTGTCCTTCAATCTACCTTTCAGTTGGCTGATTCTTCTTTGCAAATCAGCCCTGTTGCTAAGTGCTTCTGCTAATTTCATAACGCTGCTGTTTTAAATTGACAATGCAAAGTTATTGCCCGTGATATGCCATATTGAGGCATTGAAAAAAAATATTTTTTCTTTTCGACGCAAATTTTCGCTATTCTTTGAGATTGAATATCCGTTTTTGGTTCTCATGCGACATTTCTTCTGTTCCCCCATAATAGGTTATTTCTCACAATAGTCCGGCTGTAAGTTCCAGTGGAGTAATTTCCACATCTTCATCAATGAGGATATCCATTCCTAAAATTTCCGCCCATGAATGATAGTTTGCCATAGGACAATCTCGCAGGTTATCTGCTTTTGAATAAACCGAACAGTTCATATCAATCATGGGGGTGCAGCTTTCCCAACGGCAAACCAACTTTATATAATAATCTGAAGGCTCTTCTTGTATGGCTTGAATGGACTGGTAAATCTTCTTCCATTTATTCAAATCCAACCGTTTTGCGAGTTCAGGAGCATTGTATCTCCATAATTTCAAAAAAGGTTGTAGAATTTCTTCAAACTCGTATTGCTCTAATAAGTATTTGAAGGTGACAACCCCGAAAGAAGAGTTTTTTTCATCTTTTAGTTTCATGAAACATGATACGTTAAAACAATGAGTTGACAACAAATCCAAGTTTTTCCCTCCTTGTGAATGAATATGACCGAACAGATGATAGGCTGGTCTTGATTTTTCCATCCAATCTTTCAGCTTTTCGTTACCGTCATCTTCATCAAGTATACTTTTTGGAGGAAAGTGTGTAATAAGTATATCGGTATATGCTGGAACAGGAGATTGAGTATCCGAATAAAGGTTACTCCGTAAAGTCTTGCAACTTATAGAGTAGAAAGATATTCCTTCATATTCCATTCCGTTATCGTATAGACATACGATATTGTCCGGGAACAGCGACTTGAGTTTCTCCGGATAATAATCAAACAGAATCTCATGGTTGCCCGGAACAAATATACGTAACCTAGCTGGTATCTTTGAATACCAACTCAGAAAGTCTTTCAGGTCTTCCTCTGAAAAGTTTGAGATAGCATCTCCTGCACAAATCAGTATGTCGGTATCTGAGGGTATTCTCCAATTCCGGTGCATCCCGTGCGTATCCGAGAATGCAAAGATGCGTTGTCCTTTATAGTTGAAATACATGGTTTTGATTTTATTGTCAATACAAAGTTGTTACTCGGTATATGCCAAACCAAGGCATCGAATATATTTTTATTTTTAATGCCTCAGTTTGGCATATGTGGTCTTATAAATTTGCAGGGTAAACAGATTAACCAATTCATATATGACAGTAAAAGAACTTTTTATGAGTGTCAGTTTTGATGAACTTCTTCCGTTTTTGAAAGATTTCGAGGAAGATCATCTTGACAATATCTATGCATTCCGTGAGGCGTATGATATTTTAAGGAATATGGAGCCAAACACGGATTATCAGGGTGAAGTAATCATAAGTTGTAATACCAAAGTGAATCATCAAATTATTAACATCCGCCACTTGGATGACGATGTTTGGGAGAATGAACTGGCAAAAGAAATAAACTTTAAAGGCGACAGCAAGCCGGATATGCGTGAAGTTGCCATGCGCTGTTTATGGGAGTTGACATTTTACGGTTTCTCTCCGTCTCAAAGAATTTCTACTTTTGATAAAATGTTTAACGGATGTAAACCGGTATTGCGTTACGAGATTGCGCTTGACAAATTGGAGGAAAGTATATGGAAACATCAGACACCTCACAGACTGCGACATAAGGATGAGAATGGAAGAAGACTGATAATCTGTAATTCCTCACGTAAATTCGGATTTGACAGAAAAATGAACCGTTCTAAAAGAAAACGTGAATACCGTCAAGATAAACGAGAGAAATATCTCAAAATAATGTCTGCACGTGAAAGGTTGATTTCCATCCTTTCCGCTCCGGGTAGTAGTTTTTCATATAGAGATGTAGAATTTATATTTAATATAAAATATGGATGTCGGTACTGTTATAATTCTGTGACTAACGAAAATGGAAGTCGGTTGAACTATATCTTCGAATCCATAAAGAAATATCAACAACTTGATTTGAGCCGTTATGACAGTGCTATTGTTTTCATCAGTATGCCATCCGAATATCCGGTTGATGAAACGGAAACGGATTCTTTCAAGAGCAATGTACAGCAACTGTTAGGATATAAGAATATTCTTTGGGGTAACATAAAGACAACCGATGATTCTAAAGAAATAGAAGTGATGTTAATGTTAAACAAAACTTGATTCAACTCAATTTTATATTGTATTTATGAAAGAGAAAAACAAATGGCAGCACAAGGTTAATTACAAAAAGAGCAAAGAGGGTTATGCCGATGTGAGCTATGAGGATACATAGTGTCTGGATATGACATTGGCACGTATCATAGCTAATCATCTTCGTGCTTTCTTGAAAGCAGAAAAAGGACCTTGAGGCGGATGTCCGGGAATAATTGTTGAAAAATATGGCTCGGAAAAATGTCACGATGTATGGCTGAACACAATCCGTAAAATGATTTATGCTTTTGAAGAATACCAGCGGAATGACAAATACGATATTGACGAAGAAAAACGTGATCGTATCAGAGAGGGAATGCAGATGTTCATTGATTACTACCGTAACTTGTGGGTCTGAAAATTAAAAGGATGAAGTCGGTTTGCCGTGCACTAACTTCATCCTTTTGTGATTATTTCAACATTGTTAGTTCTTGAATATCAAGCAGACGGAATTTAGCTCCCGTTATCTCATCCAAACTCTCAGCAGAAGCATGAAAATGACCGTAGAACCAGTTGGAAAGGAGGATGTCCGTTTTCTATGAGCCATTCATACAACCGGCTAAAATCTTTCCGTTCCTTATCCAAGTCGGAAGCCAATTCGTTATCATTGGCACAGAAATGTTCTACATCTACCTTGGTTAGCGGAGGACAGAAATACGGTGCGGAATGGGTGATTACCGTATCAATCTTTATATCTTCAATTTGAAGAATCTGCAACTCTTCCTCATCATACCTGAAAGATTCGTTTTTCCAATATAAAGGCAACAGCTTTTTACCAAGTATTCGATTATAGTCCATCTGCGAAAGTCTGAATTGCCTGTCAATGGAAACGGCACCACCTACGCATAGGATATTGTGCCCTTTCGTATACACAATGGTATAATCCGGCAAAGTTTTCATATACGAATAGTCAATCAGTTCCTTCTCAAAGAACAAAGGGGCGTCATAATTGCCACGTACCATGAGCAAAATCACGTTTTGCTTTTTCAACTTCATATGCAGTTTCTGTTTATACAGGTCATCATAATAGGCCAGTTTGTTGAATCCGAATCCGCAATCTCCGGCAATAATGACAAGCGCATTCTCTATTCCTTTCTGCACGACATTGAAAGCGAGCGTTTCAAACTCGCCATGAATGTCGCCACATACTACAACAAAATCTTCCCTGTATGATAAGTCAAGGTATTGCATTATCAACAAAAACTTTTTTGTATTCCATGTAATCGTTAATACACCGTTCTAATTCTCTTGTTAAATCCTCTGTAGTATTTATTAGACAGGCGTCTATTACCAATTTATCTGTAAAAGGGGTTTTCTTATCAATAAGACGAATATCTCCTTCATACATGTCAATCCATCCCCACGATTGCCAATGGAATTTATATGGAAAAGATTTATGTACATATTCAAACTGTATATTCCATCCCCAAAAGAAATCACAATTTATCTCAATTTTTTGATTGGTATATATTTTCCCTTCCTGTTTATCATTATCTAAAATTTTACCTCCATATAACGAAGATAATATTTCATTCCGCTTATTTGCTATTACATATTTTTTCCAATCAGCTTTGGCGTTACTTGGATATAAGACATTATTATGAAGAAGACAATCACTGACTATATAATCCAATAAGTTTGTGGAAACGAGGTCTTCTTGCAATCTTTTTTGAATATTATCAGAACTCATCAAAACTGATTGATAATTATCTTCTATTTCAATATTATCCGAAATTAAAATCTCATGGATAGGCTTCATCCATTTCTTATCCAACAAGACAGTTCTCCAAGAGCTACCAGCATTATCAAAAGTCATACCCTCAAATAAAGACCAATCCATAAACTTGCTAATGAAGTAACGCAATAGCATGGTATCTTTTTGATACGCACCCTCCTTACCAAAGAACACTTGTGTATTGTTCCATTTCCGATTAAAATTCCTCCAATTCCATTCTCCATTTTCATTACGGAACAGGAAACGTACCGCTCCTTTGAAGAAGGCATATTTCTCTGCTGAAACAATTATTTCCTCCCAATTGATATCCTCGATAATCTTCTTGGCTTTTTCTCGTTCCTCGTTTTGTTGCTCTGATGCAACATTCGATTTTATAGTTTCATCAGAAGCCAAAAATCCATAAATTTCATGGCTATGCAAGCCCAATTCATCAATAAGCCTTAAGCTTCCAATCATAGATTCGATGCTGTTGATATTTCCATTCGCTACTAAATTCCAAACGACACGCATCCAACGATTGAAACTTTCTTTTTCATATTTCCCTAATTCAAAATATCTGCAAATCGCATGAAAAGCAACCCTTTGCGATTGGGTTAGAGCCGTTATGGTATCATCCTCATATTCTGGAATAAAACGAAAACTATCTTGTTTATCCCATAAAGGAAGAAACTCCTTTTGAATATCTTTTAAAGCTTCTTCTTTTTTATCAGAGATAAAAGAATGAAAATTCTCCAATGTTGTTTGTAACTTCTCCAATGCCACTTCTAATGACGGAATCTTATAAAATTCAAAACTTGTATATTGGAGTGCCGTATCATTTCCTTTATTCCCATACAAATGACAAAAGTTCTTGTTTCCTTCAACTACATCCGCAGAATTTAATCCTAAGATCAGACTGTTCAATATATATCGGTTTATGAAAGCAAAATATATTTCATCTATTCGCTTTGATTCAGATCTGTTTCTCCAAAATATGTCAGTCCATGTGGTATCCATTTTTATTGCAATACCATTGGCTTCATTTGACAGTCTTTTCCATTTACTATTATCCTGTTCACTTTCTGCCTGTCCCTGAATAAACCCGATTAAATCAGCCTTAAAGTTCTCAAACATGGTCAGTTGCTTACCACGGGCATTCATCTTGATATAGAGGTCATCTGAAAGTCCAAATTCTTTCAACGGCAAATAATAAAAAACAATGGGAGAGTTATTTGTCAATTTCTGCCAATAGGATTCCATTTCTTCAAAACTTGCATTGCTAAACAATTCCTCTATACCATCAATAATGTCCTCACCTTTTTTGTTATTTATTTTTGTTCCTCCCAACATTCTCAGCATAGACTGGATGGTAGGATCTTGTTTCCATGCAGAATAGAACCACGTTTGACCGATAATAAAGTCAACAATATTCATTTGAGAGCATCTACCAGAATCCTTGCCATCTGTACAAATGAAAGAACTAAAATTGCTTTCATCACATAAATGTTCACAAAACTCACGAGACGAGACCCTTGTTTCGTAAGTAAAGTTCTTTAAAATACAACCGGCTTCTTCTAACTTTCCTGATCTTAGTGCTATGTACCAGTGTAATAGCCACAACGTGGTTAATCGTTGCTGACCGTCCAAAGGTTGCAGTTTTCCGTTTTCGACAGAGCCATATACAAAATCAAGTTTTAATTCCTTCTCATCATCTTCTTCGTCTAAGGCTTCTTTCAGATTCGTTAGAAAACCTTGGCGCAAGTATTCTTTACCTAATCTTCCCTGTGCGTAATCACGTTGTATAATAGGAATCTCTATTTTGTTTTTCTGTATGAAACTCCAAAATGTTATCTTATTTCCTGTCATAATTATTCCTCCAATTTTTTAATACAAGACTCTATATCGCTCAAATAACTCTGCGCATCCTCTTTTGTCCAATAATTATTGTTTCCGGCGGTTGCAGAGTAATACTTTAAAAATATCTGTCTGGTGCATGGCGGGACAAACGATGAAAAACTGTCCTGTTCGTTTGTCATTATCAGTTTGCCTTCTTTTGAAAGTTTGGGAACAGGTATCAACTTGCCTTTATCTTTTCCTATGATTACTCTTCGTTTTCCGGAAAAGATAGAGTTACCATAACTTCGGTTGGTAGAAGAATCTAACAAAGCATAGTTCCAAATCCGATTTTTCTCTTCTTGAGTCCACTCTATACCGCTAAAAGGAACTTCTTTCTTTATTTCTTCAAACAAATTTTTTTTATTATCTGATGAGTCAAAATATTCCTGTATCTTTTTTTGCAGTTCCTCATTTACACTTAAATAAATGTTTAATAACCATTCTTTTTGAGATTCATCGTCATTTTCCGGATTGGTAGTATTCGAGTTGATGTGTTCTACATCCCAGCTTTCCAATTTATAAAGATGGAACGGGAATTTATAGAATGTTCCCAACTCATATTTTTCATTATGCCTCTGAGATCGGTTCTGATTGATTACAGTTTGAATATTGTGAAACAACAAAACGGATTTACATTTTACCTTATCACTGCCGTCCTCTTTATATTTAGAATCCAACGGACACGTATCAATTACCTTTCTGACCTCGTTTCTCAAATACTGAAGGAATGATTTCTTATCGGTTTGCCGATTCCATTCCGATATAAGACTCTCGATACTGTTCTTATTACATTCAATAAGGAAACCGATGTAGTGAAACAGTTCCAAATCATTATACCATTCTTCAAATGTCTGATAATACTTTTTCACAATCTTCCAGCACCTGAGAACTTTTGAATCACTGTTTTCCACTGATAAACCATCCGACTTGAAATATTCATAAAAATATCGGAATGTTTTATACTCATCTGTTCCAATTTTTTCTTTATAGTCATTTAAGCACAAATCATTAGCTTTGCATATTAAATCAAATATAAAGTCTATCCGAGTAGGACGGTCATAACCTTTCTCATGCAGGAAAAGCCAAAACTCATCATTCTGTAATGAATATTCAATCTTGTCCCATTCCGAAGCGATTTCCTGTTGGCGTAGCTTTATATGCCCATTGTCGTTCATATCAAAATTTGATCGGTTCAAGAACAAAGCCTTGATAAGTTCAGAATTTGTAAGTGATATTTTACCTATATTCAGTCGGGTAAAGACCTTGATTGGATCTTCATCAACGGATTCATACCATATAAAATTCACTTTCTCAAACAACTTCTCCTTAAAGTCTTTTATGGAGAAACAATCTTTATCCTTTAGCCATTCACTGATGACCTGTTTTGCACTGGAAATATGAAAATAATCGATATTCTCCTCATTCATTTCCAAATTTCCACTCAAATATTGTTCACTGCCGCTCCTTGTTTCGTACTTCAACGTATAATGCATGTCTGTTATCCCCAAACATCTCATTAGAATAAAAATAGTGGTCAACCTTTGCTGCCCGTCTATTACTTCCCATGTTCCTTTAAGATAATCATAGACATCGTTGAGATCCTTGGCTTCTTCTTTTATCTTTTTAAATACATTCTTTTCACGCTGTTTTACGACCAAAGGCTGTAAGCAATAAAAGCCATTCTTGTCATTGAACTCATTGATGTCATTCAACAAATCTTTGACTTGCTGTTTCGTCCAACGATAGCCTCGCTGGTAATTAGGAATATAAAAATTCATTCCACAAAGTTCAGTAACAGTTTTTAGATCAATCCTGTTGTCACTGCAATCATTTCGTTCAAATGTTTGATTCATAGTCATATCTATTAAAGTTTCCTATTATTTTGATTATTGGCCATATCATTAATTTCTCTCAAATACAATCTTGCACACATCTCCGCATCATCACCGGCGCGATGGTGCGTCCTTTGCTCTATACCCAGCTGTTCACAAAGATAATCCAAAGAATTACATCCAAAGGAATAAATCTTCCGAGCCATCTGCAAAGAACATATCCATTTCAGCTCAGGTAGATGAATGCGGTAGAGCTCAGCAGAATGCTGCAAGCAGCTTCTGTCAAAAGGTACGTTATGAGCTACAAAAGTATCGAACTCATCCAGATAAGTCCGTTCTATCTCTTCCCATACCTGACGGAAATCAGGAGCATCTTCTGTATCATGCGGTCGGATACCGTGTACTTTTATGTTCCAATACTGATAACGGTTGTCTTCCGGACGTACCAGCCATGAACGGGTCTCTGCTATTTCTCCGTGTCGTATAACACAGATTCCCACCTCACATATTGAAGCACGTTTGGAGGTAGCCGTTTCAAAGTCTATTGCTATGAAATTTATATCTGATTTATCAGTCATTATTTGATTTTTTATAATAAGACAATATATTCTCTGCAAACCTGCATATTTCATCCTTTACCCATTGTGGCTCGATAACTTCTATCTGGTCTGTCTGTTGCAGCAATGCTTGAAGGAAATCGTATGTAGGCCGGACTGTCATTTCGAATGTAGTAGATTCATCATCAGATGCAATTTCACGTTGAGAATCATGTATAGGTAAAGTAGCTAGGTATTTTCTTGCCCATCCGTATGCCTTAATTACCACACGCTCAATATCAATATCTCCGTCAGCTATAATGCCTACGCATCCTTCAAAATATTCATTTATATCAAATGAATCAGGAAGTTTAAATGTTGTATCCATAACTTTGACATTGAGAATCCTGTCAAGTGCGTATGTCCTTATTTCCTCAGAATATACCGACCATCCTATTAGATACCAACGACGGTTATAAACTTTAAGATGATAAGGTTCTACCTGAAACGTGCTTGCGTGGGACCTGCCAAAGCCCTGGTGGGTAATTTCTACCACACAATTCTGACGCATTGCCTGAAGTAATATCTGTAAATATTTATTTCCTGAAGGAATCTTCTCGAATGAGATGCGTTTCTCCAACTTTCTGTCTGCCTGAAGCTGGTTCAGTGTAGCATAAGAATCTATCAGCCATGAACGAAAGGAATTTCCTTCTAATAAATCAGCATCTTCTATATAGTATCCATATCTACGTTTGGCATCGCATGATATGATTATATCAAAGATTGTCTGCACTGCATCTTTATGATTCATAAATGTCTTCCATGGTAATGGTTTGCCATCACCCAATCCACAGTCTTCCCATTTGTCACTTATTTCCTTGAATGTGATATATGGATGGCATCTGATTAAATCTACTAGCCATACATACCGACCAAATTTGTTTGCTGCCATAATTTTATTGTTTAATCTTTTAAAAATACGTATTCTATATTAAATTACAGGTAAGTTCTGAAGTATATTAATATCTGGCAAAACCGATTTTTTTGTAAGGCAGATTTATTTTTTCTTCATTACAAAGCTTCTGAATGGTTTCAAAAGAAGGTGTTTTACCATCAATAATCTCCATCATAGTATATTTGCGTACTACATTATCAATCTCACCACCGCTGAAATCATAAAGTAAAGCTAACTGCATCGCATCATTATGATTCAGTGCAGGCATTTTATTGAGCCAGATATTGCATTTCACTTCTACAGACGGCTTGCTGAAATGTATCTTGAAAAGGAACCTTCTTTCAAAGGCCTTATCAAGATTATCGGAAAGATTGGTAGTGGCTATTAGGATTCCTTCAAGTTTTTCCATTTCTTCAAGAAGGATGTTCTGGATAGTATTTTCTGTCTGATCCACGCTGTTACCAGAGGATATGTCACGACGTTTTGAAAAAATAGCATCGGCTTCATTGAAAAGTAATATTGGCTTCAGCTTGGAACGCTTACATAATTTTCTGTAACGGTTGAATATGTCTTTCACTATTTTTTCACTTTCGCCATACCACATACTTTTGGAAGCACTTATATCTACATGAATAATGTCACGACCGGTCTCCCGTGCCCATTGCATGACAGATTCAGTTTTTCCTGTTCCAGGACTTCCATATAGCAGTATGGAAACTCCTTTGGGTAATCCTTTTAATTCAAGTCTGTCAACCAATGATTTATAATTAACTTCTGAAAGGGTTTCACCAACTAATGAAAGTTGTTCACTTTCTCTACCGGAGAAGAAGAGTTTTTTTTCTTTTATCTCAGATGATAAAATAAGATCTTTCCTGTCAACTTTTTCAATAAAAAGTTCTGCATCATCTTCAAAATAAAGAAGCTTGCCTTTATCAGTCAATTGTAAAACCGTGTATTCTCCGAAAAGGCTGCTCATGGTAACCATTTCCACAAGATCAAGACGCTGTAATTTATGTTTCTCTTCCTTGAAGAGTTTTATATTCTCATTCCTTTCCTTAATAGGATAAAGTCTGGCTAATTCACGGCTTATATTAATTATATCGCTATTGGCACAGGCATCACAGAGCATATAAAACAATGCACGATAATCTTCTTCAGATACAAGTTCCTTAATCTTACGGATACATGTAAGATTAGAATTATAGTTTTCCATATTTCTTATCCTTATGGCTAATTTTGAAAGAGTCTGTTTCTTTTCTATATCATGATCACGACTATAGATATAATCTTTAACTTTACGCGCAAAAGAATATGGATTGAGTTCTGAATACTGTTGACCAAATGCACCATAATCATCTCCTAAGAACAAGTGTTTACCACAGTCTGTAAGAAAGATATCACTATTGTCTCCTGACAGTTCAATCAAATCTGCTTTTATCAATGGATGGGTACCTTCAACAAGAAGCTTACGCTCGCGAAATTGCAATCCAAACACTTCATACATATCCGAAAGGGTTCTGTTTAAGGAAGAACGCCCGTCTCCATCTTGATTGAAAAAATCAAAACATACTTCATAGAAAAGGGCACGGGACTGGATGTCAGTTATAGTATTCTTCAAATCTTTAACGATTTGCATTTCATGGTTATCCTGCTCTAGTGTTTCAATAAACTGAAACAATGCTTCAGCTGTCACATCACTATCCTGAATCTGTGAATCTACAAGCTTACAGAAATCATACCTGTCAAACTCTTTGTCAAGCATTCGGGCTTTACGGTATTCCGGCTTGATATTCTCCAATATGCAATTTATAACATAATTGGTAACCATATAATCCTGGCGTGCTATACGGTACTCACTCAGGTTTGTCTGAACTATAAAACCTTTTTTCAATAATGATTTAATAACCGGGACATACTCCATGATATCCAACTGAGTACAATCAAAGTATGATGCAATATCATCAATATCACAACTTCTTCCACTGCAGCTACGATCGAATAAAGCTGTAAAAATAATTGCTTCTTCTGTATTGTCTAAACCTAAAAGTTCTTTAAGACAATTCAGAGACAATACCATTTCTTTACCGCCCAATCGTTTAAGTTTACTGTTATGGAGCTTTGAAGCTACTGCCTTAATTAACTGTATCAATGTTTTTTCCATATCATTTTGTTTTATGCCACAAAATTGCATAAGTACTTATGCCAAATTTAGGTATAGATATAGAAAAAACAAATAAATTTGATCAGAAACATAGATTTATGACCTTTTTTATAATCCTCTCATAACATTTTCTACTGCTATAATATATTTCGGATCTTCCGCATACCCAATCTTATCAAGCCAAAGCAGATAATTTCCACCTTTGTATTTATATTGCACTTTAGTATAATAAGTCCGGACACTTTCTGTCCAATGATTGAATTCATAGTATTTCCCTGTACGGGGATTGGTCAATCCGAAAAGATTGTGCTTGTTCCGGCATACTGATGAACGGAACCATCCTGTCTCCAGAATAGCTTGGGCCAATACTATTTTGGGATATAGGATTCCGTTTCTTATGATTTCTTTATAAAGATTGGGGATAGTAAGTTCAGGAAGATTGTTTTCTGCTTGATTTTTTTCCTTTGCAGTATTTTGCACTTCTGTTTTCAGGGATGCTTTTCTGTCACTATTCCGGCTATTTTCTTCTGATTCATTATGATTGTTTGATCTTATAGTCAGGGTATCCTTTGCCATCATCTTATTCTTTTCCCCTTTTGTAACATCCTTTTCTACATGCTTATAGGCCTCTTTTTGTCTTTCTGTTGGCAGAAGTTCCGAATCTCTGGTTATCGTATAGAACTGTGCCGATACGCTTACCGGTAGCAGCATTAACAGCAGTGAAATCAGAATAGTGTTGTGCATTTCTTTTTCAGGAGATTGCCGTGAATACATTTGTGGCATTCAGGCGGTTAGAACCGCAAATATAACAGCTTAATTACAGTAATATGGAAATGCACAACAGAAATCAGTCCGATTTGTTGCCATACGAAAAACTGGCAATACTGGGTATCGACCGTGAAAAGGCGGACAGCTTACCCATGGAAGTGAAGGAGAAGCTGATGGCAGGTGAAGTGACTCCCATCATGCAGGTATCCATCAACGCAAGGAACGGCAGCATCATCACCATGCCGATGAAGCTTCAGATGACTACAGACAAGAACGGTGCTCCGGCTCTTATTGCCTATCCGGTACGTGCCGAACTGGACCGGGAACGAAACAAGGTTCTCAACCTCACTCAGCAGGAGGCTGAACGTCTGGCCAGAGGTGAGGTAATACAGAAGGCTGTCAACGTAAACGGTGAAAAGACTCAGCAGTATCTCCAGCTTGATCCGGAAACGAAATCCGTCATTCACAAGCGTGTCACTGACATAAAGCTGGAGCAGCGTCTGAAGGACATGGAGAAGGTAAACGACATTGAACTGGGTATGCAGCAGAAGCAGCAGGTACGGGAGGGAAAACCTGTTGAGCTGAATGTGGGCGGCGAAAAGGTTTCAGTCGGCATTGACCTGAAAGAGCAACAGGGATTCAGGCTTATCAAGGGGGACATGAAAGAATGGGAAAGACAGCAGAAACTCCGATATGACGAGATTCATCCTGAATACCTCGGCCTTGTCATGACTGACAAGAACCGTTGGGAATATCAGAAGGTGGTGGACAGACAGTCCGTTGAGCGTGCCATTTCACTCTCTCCATCCCGGAAGGAAACAAAAGCAAACAGCCTTAAACTCTAATACTCGATTCCTATGGCCAAAAAGACAGATTCAGATAATGATAACGGTATCATACGGCAGTTCAACGAACTGAAGAAGAAGCATCCGGATGCCATGCTGCTGTTCAGACGGAACAGTTTCTATGAACTCTATAAGCAGGATGCCGTCAAGGCTGCCGCAGTGCTTGCCATCGAGATTACAGACAGGATGCTGCCTGACTACAAGAGACCAATAAAGGTTGCATCATTCCCACAATCGGCACTTGACGTTTATCTGCCCAGACTGATACGTTCCGGAATAAGGGTTGCAATCTGTGATGCATTGGACAGTCCTTTGAAGAAGAAGGCCGGACAGGACAAGGCTGAGAATAATGACAGAACCATTCAAAACAATACAGATATGGGAAAGAAGAAAAAGGAACAGGGTGTGCAGGAAGCTCCTGACAAAACAGTGGAGAACACTGTTGATGTAAAACCTGCAAGGGAAAAGAAGTCGAAGGCCAAAGCTGAAACCAAAGCTGATACCGGGACGGATAATGAGGTAAAGACCGAAAAGAAGAACGAACAGAAAACGGAGACAGCCCAGGAACGCAAGCCCCGTGAGCCGCAGATGGTGACAGCCAACGGTGAAAAGGTAACTCATGGCCATGCCTACCAGAGTACCACCAATCCTGCCGAATGGTACTTTACCGCAAAGATTGACGGACAGCAGCTCAAGCCGCAGAAGATGGATGCAGCCGACCTTGCTGCCTATCAGAACAAGGAAATGACGGTACCGCAACTGATGGAACGCTACTATCCGACAAAACTGATGCCGAAAGTATCTGAGGAAGCCTTCCGTATGCCAATGGAGATTGCAGGACCGGACGGCTCTATAACCGTTAATAAGTTCAATGTCTATAAAGAGAAGGACGAGCAGCGTCCTGACTTTGGGAAATACAAGTTCTATGTTCAGGTTGGGGATACGAACATGTCTGCCGTGGCTTCACGCCAGGACCTTAATGCCTACTTTGACAGAGTGGCCACTCCAAACCAGCTTATTGAGAAGAACTTCGGGGAACGTCTGCATCTGAAATCCGCATACGAGAAGTATCAGCTTCCTGAAGGTGTTGACCCCAAGGGTGTGCGTGTGGCCAAGGACAGGAACGACAACAAATGGAAGGTTTCGGTTGACCTTGGAGAAAAGGGACAGACTTCCCGGCATGAAATCTCCTTCGATGACGGATATTCTCTTTTCAAGACCAAGACGGCCACAAGGGAACAGATTGCGGCCAAGTATCTGAATACGGAAATAACCGGTATGGTTGCAACCAATACGGCAAAGGTGGAGAAATCGGCTTCTATGAAAATGTAACATAATCAGAAAACTAAAATACAAGTTATATGTCAGCTAAAATGAATCATGAGGAGCTTGTGGAGCTTCTGCAGGAGGGCAAGATAGGTTTCCTCCGCTTTGTTATGGACAGTGAGAATGCAGATGATTATCTGGAGTGGTGCCGTTCACACGGTACTGACCCTTCGGATGAATCGGCCGAGTTCTATGTGGAACAGACGGACATCGAGCAGATGGACCGTCAGGTAATGGATGACGACAGCTATGGCATCTGGAACTGAATCTCAGGGAAACAGCGGGCAGGCGGCCATAGACCGCTTCGCTGCAATGATGATTGAGCGTATGCAGCAGATGAAGGATACCGGATGGAAACAGGGATGGATTGGCGGTGAGTCGGGTTATGCCGGACTGCCGCAGAATGTGGGTGGCAGAAACTATTCCGGTTCCAATTCCTTCTTTCTTCAGATGCATACTGCAGCCATGAACTACCAGCTTCCGGTATATCTGACCTTCAAGCAGGCACATAACCTTAAGGCTCATGTACTGAAAGGTGAAAAGGCCTTTCCGGTGGTGTACTGGGATATGATGATAAAGGACAGTCACGGCAAGAGGATAAGCACAGAGGAATACCGTGCAATGAGCAAGGAAGAGAAGAAGGATATGGATGTCATTCCTTTCATCAAGTCATTCCCGGTGTACAATGTGGCACAGACCAATCTGGCAGAAGTGCAGCCGGAGAGGATGCAGAAGCTCATGGACAGATTCAAGGTTCCGGAACTTCGGGATACGGAAGGTATGTACACCCATGCCGCACTCGACCGTATGGTGGAGACGCAGCAGTGGCTATGTCCGATACGTGCCGACAAGCGTGAGAACGGTGCCTATTATTCTCCCTCGAAGGATATAGTGGTGCTGCCCATGAAGGCGCAGTTCAATATCGGTGATTCTCCGGAAGAAACTTACCGTGGCGGAATGGAGTATTATTCTACCATGCTCCATGAAATGACTCACTCCACCATGACACCGGAGCGTCTGAACAGGGAGATGGGTGGCAGGTTCGGTGACCCGAAATATGCCAAGGAGGAACTGGTGGCGGAACTTACGGCTGCCATAATCAGCCATTCCATGGGCTTTGATTCCAAGATAACGGATAACTCGGCTGCCTATCTGGACTCGTGGATTGGTGTACTGAAACAGGAACCGAAGTTTATCGTATCGGTCATGGCTGACGTGAACAAGGCTTCCGACCTGATTCTTGACCATGTGGACAAACAGCGTCTGGCTCTCGGCGAACAGCCTTATCTGGCAAAGAATGACCCGCTGACTCCTGTCAGTGCGGACGAGGAGATGCCTTTCAGGAATGCGGCCATTGTCAAGACCCGTTCCGGAGACTATGCCATCCGTGCGTCATACGATGGTGTGGAGCTGGGGCTGAAAAAGGTTTCCAAGGAAACGGCCAGGACATTCTTCCAGCTTACGGACTGGAAGGACAAGGAGGCTTTCCTGAACATGACGGCACGGAAGACATACGAACCGGAGATTACGATGATGGGCAGGAACCGGAATGCCGGTACAGGACTTGGTATATGAAATTCTGTATAACATCTTAAATCGGAAAGCATGAGTGACTACAAGGTTAATTTCAGGGAAATGAAATCCCGTGTGGGGATTGATGACATTGCATACGCCCTGGGATACCGTCTGGACAGGAAGGCCGGTGTCGGACGTTATATCGAGCTGGTACTCGGTGAAGGCGGCAACAGAAGGGATACGCTGATTGTCAGCCATCCGAACGACAAGGCGGCACAGACCTTTTTCCGGCGTGACGGTTCCAAGGGCGATGTGGTGACACTCATCCGTGAGAATCTTTCTTCCTTTACGGTATCAGGAAAGGATGAGTGGCAGAAGATAGCCAAGGTCATGGCACGTTTTGCCAACATGCCTGAACCGGAATACAGGGAGGACAGGGAGTATGTTAAATCGGCAGGAAAATCATCAGGCGTGTTTGACGCTTCCAGATATGAGGTGAAGCCGGTTGATACCGAAAAAATACCGGGACTGTTCTTCCAGCGCGGACTGTCCAAAGCGACAGTTACGGTTCTTTCACCCTTTATTTCCCTTATAAGGGACAGGAACAACGGGAAGTTTGAAGGCTACAATATCGGATTCCCATATACTGACGGAAAGGGAAATGAAGTCAGAGGGTATGAAATCAGAGGACATGGCGGCTACAAGTCAAAGGCTGCCGGTACGGATTCGTCATCTTCGGCATGGGTGGCTGTTCCTTCGGGTATCAGTCCGGACAATGTAAGAAGCGTGTTTTTCTGTGAATCAGCTTTTGATGCCATGGCCTTCTACCAGATGAATCGGATACAGATTGGGGACAGTGCGGCTCTGGTTTCATTGGGCGGCACATTTTCCGACAGGCAGATAACCGGAGTTATGGAACGCTTTCCCAATGCACGTGCCTTCGACTGTTTTGACAACGACCTGGCAGGGCGAATATACGGACTGCGCATGATGGCTCTGCAGGAAGATATTCAGATGAAGATAAGCAGGACTGACGGCGGCATCCGGATTGAAGCGAAGGGAAAGGTATTCGAGCCTGACATGGAGCGTCCCCTACTGGCCCAGGTTGCCAGGCAGCTGAACATCCGGTACCGTATGGGACAGTGGCTTCCTCCAAAGGCTTTCAAGGACTGGAACGACTGTCTGCTGAACAGGTCGATGGAGCCGGTGATTTCACCACACAAAGAGGAACGTGAACAGAATCTGAGCGAACAAAGGAATAAAGGACGTAAAATCTGAATGATATGGACAGAATCAAGTTAAGAATAACGGTAATGGCCGTCCTTGCAGTTTTTCTGCTGAAAGGTACGGACACTTTTGCACAACAGACAGACCCGACTCTGACGGGTGCTGTCTTTGCACAGACATCCACACTGAAGAATATCTACAACAAACGTCAGAAGGCACACGAGAAAATCATTGCTGCCGAGACTGCCGTAACGGTTGCACTCGACAGGGTACACAGTGTGGAGGACAAGATGCTGGAATATCTTTCCAATGCACAGGGTGCCATGCAGAACCTCTATCAGATAAAGCGTGCAGGTGAACTGGTGGCCACCGAGATACCACGGAACTGTGACCTGCTGCTCAAATCGGTAGGAAGCAACCTGAAGGGAACGGCCATTGCTGCAATCGTCTCGGACGAGCTGGCCGATGCCGCAACCCAGATGGCTGCGCTTTATCCGTTCATGAAGCAGCTGGTGACTTCCGGAAGCTATGATACAGGCGGTTCTGACGGAGGCAAGGAGAAGCACAAGGTAAACCTGCTCAGTTCTTCCGAGCGGTACTACATAGCAAACGAGGTACTGACCAGACTGGAGGCTGTCAATACCGACCTTTTTATCCTGGCATGGCAGGTACGCACACTCTCATGGAACGACCTCTGGTTCTCTCTTGACCCGGAAGGATGGGCAAGCGTGATGTCCGGCAAGAACATAATAGGTGGAATCGTTGCGGACTGGAACCGGGGATTCTCATTCAATTAATTCAAACAATGTAACTTATCAGGAATATGGATTCAGAAAAGAAGATTATAGGACGCTGTCCGTTCTGCGGCGGCAACGTGGTGAAGACCTGCAAGGGGTATCGCTGCGAAAACAACACAGGTGAGCATCCTTCTTGTGTGCTCAACATCAATGCCATCATCGGCAACCGGAAAATGAATGACGGGGAGATTGCCGAATTTCTGGAGAAACGCCATATCCTTCTGGACGGCTTTGCCACCAAGGAAGGAAAGACTTTCCCGACAGTTCTGGAACTTGCTGATGACGGTGCAGTCAATATGCAGTCTGTTATCGGCAGGTGTCCGCACTGCGGCGGCGAGGTACGTGTGGGGACAAGGGCTTTCAACTGTTCCAACTACAGCAATCAGGAAGCACCGTGTTCATTCGCCATCTGGAGGAATATAGGAGGCCATCAGCTGACACTGGAAGAGGCGAAGGAACTTTGTGAGAAGAACATTACTTCATCCGAACTGGAGATGTACCGGGAGGACGGTTCCATTTACCGCAAGCGTCTCGGTCTGGCTCCGGACAAACTTCAAATCGTAAAGATATGAAACAGGGAAAGAAACTATTGATACTGCCTGCAGTGGCAGTTCTGCTCGGAATGGGAAGTGCCTGTTCCGGCAACAGCGAGAATAAGGCGCAGGATATGGCAAGAAAGGCACTGATGGCTTCGGTGGATAACCCAGAAGCTGTAAAGATTGTCGGTATCAGCAAACCTGACTCTGTATTTGGCCGTGAGTATGTTACCATGGAGGAGAAGATGGCTCTTTCTGTGGCCATGATGAAAATCAGCCGCAGGTTTATGGAGGATACGGATTTTGATAATCCGGATTCAGAATGTCACGGGATGTCCGGAAAGATGAAACGTCAGATGGATGCCATGACGGCACTCCGCTCTCTGATGGTTACGGGGGAACTGAAGCCTGCAGGTGATGAAGCCAGCCATGAACGCAAGCCGTTCAGCGGCTGGAAGGTAAAGATAGAATATGAAGCCACTGATTCTGACGGACAGCCATACCGTTCTGAATACTGGTTCATTATGGACAAGGAAGCGCAATGTGTAATCAGGTCATTTGAAATTCCACTGTTATGAAGCGTAAGCATTCGATAAACTACAAGTTTTAAACCTTTATATACAACAATAGCGACTGTCACTATGAACCTAATAGTTTCAGCCGCTATTATTTTGTTGAACCTATATGTTGCATATGGCATTAGTTGTCAGATACCCCATGTTGTTTTGTTAATATGCTTTCCGGATGTTTCAGCTTCCATTTATGTGGAAGTAGATTCAAAAGTTCTTCTTGGGTTGCCTTTTTGTGATAAGGCATTTGTGCGATAACATCGTTCAGGTATACCCTGGGATTTACCTCGTGCGCCTTACATGTGGCCAGCAGAGAACATATGACAGACATATTAACCGCAGCTTCGTGATTACCACAGAAGAGAAAATTTTTTCTGCTCAGAGTGATGGGCCGTTGGACATTTTCCGCCAGATTGTTGTCCCAGTACAGGCGGCCATCGTCCAGACATCTCATAATATTATCCCATTTGGTATAGGCATATGTTATGGCCTTGCCTGTCAAAGAACTTGGACTGTATTTAATTCCTTCTGTCTCCATCCATACCTTCATTGCCTCCATGATTGGCCTGGACAGTTCCTGACGCGTCTGTCTGCGCTCATCATATGACAGGCCGGCTTCGTCACACTGGCGTTCTATTTTATAGATATGCTGTATCTGAGTCAGTGCATGTTGCGCCATCTCCCTGTTTTCATCCAAAGCCTGCTCAAAATGACGGCGTATATGCACCAGGCAGTTGAGTAGCCGCACATCGGGGTTGGTCTTGAAGGCTGTTTCATAACCTGCAAAACCGTCACATTGAAGATATCCCTTGAAGTGATAGTGATTTGCCAGGGATTCGATGACCGCTCCGGCCCGTGATCCCCCGTCGTAATGGAAGATGACCAGTTTCTCCATGACTGATCTTACCATCCAGAGATATTCCTTGTCGGCTCTGTGTTTTTCTCTGTTAATGACCGGAACTGTAGTCTCGTCCGCCTGTACATAGTCACAGGAGAAGACTTCACGTTTGAGTTCTTCATACAGAGGCTTAAGCAGTTCCACGGTTTTCTTGAACCAGCCGTCCAGTGTACTTTCGGTAAGGCCTTTTATTCCAAGATGGCGGTATTGCTGTATCTGACGGTAGAACGGGACATGATATTCATACTTCTGAAGCAGTATCTCGGCAAGCAGG
>NZ_JAOQJJ010000008.1:0-111151 GCF_025567135.1 Bacteroides cellulolyticus | reverse complement strand
TGAAGGTTGTGGTGGCGACAATAGACGGAGTAGGCATCCAACGTGATACCCGCTCATTCAAAACCTTCACGAGTTCTTTGAATGAATTGAAAGAATGGCTATTGTCCAATGGTGTAACGCATGTGGCAATGGAAAGTACCGGTGTTTACTGGAAACCTGTTTATAAGGTACTTGAAGATTCCATTCCCAATGTCTGGATAGTCAATGCCCGTCACATAAAGAATGTTCCGGGTCACAAGACAGACAAGATGGACAGCGAATGGATCTGCAAGCTTCTTTTGGCAGGTCTTCTCAATCCGAGCTATATTCCTCCCAAGGAGCAGCGTCAGCTTCGTGACCTGACTCGCTACCGGAACAAGCTTATTCAGCAGATAGCTTCAGAGAAGAACCGTATGATGCGTATTCTTGAAGACTGCAACATCAAGCTTTCAAGTGTTGTAAGTAACACAAGCGGTACGACAGCTACTTCTCTTATTGATATGCTTTGTGAAGGTAAAGTCCTTACTCTTGATGATATAAAGTCAGTTTACCACGGAAAACTGTCAGCCAGTCCGGAAGAGTTGTTGGAGGCGTGTACCGGTTTTGTTGAAGATCATCACATTTATCTTCTCCAGATGATCCGAAAGGATATAGACCAGACTCAGGCTTTGGTTGATGATTTGTCCGAACGTATAAAGAGACTGTTGTCCAAGTACGATAATGTCCTTGAACTTCTCAGGGAGATTCCCGGTTTTAGCACCAAAGTTGTAGAGGATCTGGTTTCTGAGATAGGTCTTGACATGTCCCACTTCCCTTCAGAAAAGCATCTTTCGTCCTGGGCCGGTCTTTCTCCGGGCAACAACGAGAGTGCGGGCAAAAAAAAAGCGCACGAATCACTCACGGAAACAAACAGGTAAAGGCGGTAATCACAGAAGCCGCATGGGCTGCGACCCGTACAAAGAATACGTTTTTCAGTGAGAGATACCATCGTATAGCTGCCCGCAGAGGAAAAAAACGTGCCTTGATTGCAGTGGGACATTCTCAGTTGATATCCGTTTATCTGATACTGAGTACGGGAGCCCGTTACCATGAACTTGGTGCACAATATATGCAATCCAAGATAGAGCAGAAACGCAAGGTATATTTGTCTTCCGAACTTAAAAAGCTTGGATACAATGTCTCGCTTACTAAAGTTCCACAAGCAGTAACACCCAATTAACAATACAGACCAAAGGCCGACTTTTACTGGAATTACCATAGTCCGAAAATGAAATTGGTCTCAACAGCTAAGCGCCAAAGATTGTGACTTATGTACACGTGTATGAAACTTTTAAATTCTTAGCTGTTGCTATTTGTCATCGTATAATCGTATAATAGCCGCATTTGTGTTTTCATGAGTGCTAATCTTTCTTTTGTCAAAACACTCGGTTTTATATCAATTTTAGTATAAACCTGTCCTACTTTATGTGTAGGACGCTTAATATTTACGTATGAAAAACTGTGTTTTTCATTTGTCTCTACGCTCACCTTTCATTACTTTTGCATATTATACATTATCAAGCTCAACAATGGCAAAAGACAAAACAGTATTCGTATGCACAAACTGCGGACAGGAGTCACCAAAATGGATTGGTAAATGTCCTTCATGCGGACAGTGGAACACTTTTTCGGAAGAAGTGGTGAGAAAGGAAACACCTGTGGCAAAGCATGCCGTCCACGGTATTGAATCCATTCGTTCAAAACCACAATATCTTAAGGAAATTGTTTCATCGGACGAACAGAGAATTGACCTTATGGACGACGAGCTGAACAGAGTGCTCGGTGGCGGACTGGTGCAAGGTTCGCTCACACTGCTTGGCGGCGAACCGGGTATAGGCAAGTCAACCCTAGTTCTGCAAACAGTACTACATTTGACCAACAAAAGAATACTGTATATATCAGGCGAGGAAAGTGCGCGACAACTCAAGCTGCGCGCGGACAGAATAAAGCATAACGGAGAGAGCGAACTGCTCATAGCATGCGAGACCTCGCTGGAACAGATTTTTGCTAATATAAAGAGTACTTCTCCGGACTTGGTTATTATTGACTCCATACAGACTATTTCTACAGAGAATCTCGACTCATCGCCCGGAAGTATAGTACAGGTGAGAGAATGCTCGGCAGCAATACTGCGATTTGCAAAGGAAACGGGAACTCCGGTCATACTGATTGGTCATATCAACAAGGAAGGAAGCATTGCCGGGCCTAAGGTATTGGAACATATCGTTGATACTGTACTTCAGTTCGAAGGCGACCAGCACTATATGTACCGAATACTGCGAAGCATAAAAAACCGTTTCGGAAGTACCGCCGAACTGGGTATATACGAGATGCGTCAGGACGGTCTGCGTCAGGTAAGCAATCCTTCTGAACTGCTGCTCACACAGGATCATGAAGGAATGAGCGGAATTTCCATAGCCTGTGCAACTGAAGGTATCCGTCCATTCCTTATCGAGGTACAGGCACTTGTGAGTACTGCTGCCTACGGAACGCCTCAACGCTCGGCAACAGGGTTCGACATCAGAAGAATGAACATGCTGCTTGCTGTACTGGAGAAACGTGTAGGGTTCAAACTGGCCCAAAAGGATGTATTCTTGAACATTGCCGGTGGACTGAAGGTGAACGACCCTGCTATCGACCTGGCTGTGATAAGTGCCATTCTGTCAAGCAATATGGACACCGAAATAGAATCGGGAGTATGTATGGCAGGCGAAGTGGGACTGAGCGGTGAGATACGCCCTGTGAACAGAATTGAACAAAGGATAAGCGAGGCCGAGAAACTTGGTTTCACACGTATGCTGGTGCCAAAACATAATCTGCAAGGATTGGACAAAAAGAAAATAAAGATTGAACTTGTTCCTGTAAGAAAAGTGGAAGAAGCATTCAGGGAACTTTTCGGATAAGAAACTATCCAAACTCATCAACTAACAACTAACAACTAAAGACTAACAACTCCACCAAGATGGTAAACGAATATCAACTCAGAATATTGCCTGAACAGGCTGCAAGCGAACAGTCGCTGAAGACATATATCAGCCGCGAAAAGGGGCTTGACATCAGAACTATCAATGCCGTGAGGGTACTGAAAAAAAGTATTGACGCACGCCAGCGTACCATATACGTAAACGTAAAGGTACAGGTGTTCATCAACGAAGTACCGGATACACAGGAATACACCCCTACTGAGTACAAAAACGTGAGCGGAAAGCCTCAGGTGATTGTTGTGGGCGCCGGTCCGGGAGGACTGTTTGCCGCACTGCGACTTATAGAGCTTGGTCTGCGTCCGGTAGTAATTGAACGCGGAAAGAACGTACGCGAAAGAAAAGAAGACCTGGCAAAAATCAGCCGCGAGCATAAGGTTGACCCTGAATCGAACTACAGCTTCGGCGAAGGTGGAGCAGGCGCTTATTCCGACGGCAAGCTTTACACAAGAAGCAAGAAGCGCGGCAATGTGGATAAGATTCTGAATGTGTTCTGCCAGCACGGAGCCAGCACCTCAATCCTTATAGATGCACACCCTCACATCGGAACAGACAAACTGCCAAGGGTGATTGAAAACATGAGAAATACCATTCTGGAATGTGGTGGAGAAGTTCACTTCAAGACCAGAATGGATGCCATTATTATAGAGAAAAATAAGGTTGTTGGCATTGAGACCAACGACGGAAGGACTTTCAGAGGTCCGGTGATACTTGCCACCGGTCATTCCGCACGCGACGTTTACCGCTGGCTATATGCCAACGGGGTGAAAATGGAGACTAAAGGTCTTGCCGTAGGTGTACGTCTGGAGCATCCGTCAATGCTTATCGACCAGATTCAGTATCACAACAAGAACGGAAGAGGCAAATATCTTCCGGCAGCTGAATACAGTTTCGTACAGCAGGTTGACGGACGCGGTGTATATAGCTTCTGTATGTGTCCTGGTGGTTTTGTGGTTCCTGCCGCAAGTGGTCCTCACCAACTGGTTGTAAACGGAATGAGCCCAAGCAACCGTGGTACGAAATGGAGTAACTCGGGTATGGTGGTAGAAATTCGTCCTGAAGACTTGAACGACCCTACCCTGCAACTGCAGGCATGCGAAGTGATTGAAGGCTCTGCAGAACAGCAGACAGAGGAACTGATACGCAAGACTGCCAAGGATGGAGAACAGTCGGTTCTGGCAATGATGCAGTTCCAGGAAAGACTGGAACAGATATGCTGGCAACAGGCAAATATGCGACAGACTGCTCCCGCACAAAGAATGGTAGATTTCACAAGAAAGAAACTGAGTTACGACCTTCCTGTCACTTCCTACAGCCCTGGCATTATATCATCACCACTACACTTCTGGATGCCTAAATTCATCAGCGAACGTCTGAGCAAAGGATTCGAGATGTTCGGCAGAAGTTCGCGCGGATTCCTCACCAACGATGCGGTGATGATTGCAGTGGAAACACGTACATCGGCGCCTGTCAGAATTGTACGCGACAACGAAACGCTGCAGCATGTCACAGTGGAAGGACTCTTCCCTTGCGGTGAAGGTGCAGGTTATGCCGGAGGAATAGTATCGGCTGGGGTTGACGGAGAGAGATGTGCAGAAGCTGTTGCTGCGTTAATGAGAATTTAAACACCATTTAAATACCATTTAAACACTGTTTAAACGATAATAAAATGATTCCTGAAATTGCCATAATCGAAAAGAATACTCTTACGGCACTTGGATTGCAGACCATATTGGAAGAGTTGATACCGCAGGCTGTCATACGCGTGTTCCACTCGTTCGAAGCTCTAATAGACGATACTCCGGACATGTATGCACACTATTTTGTGTCGACATCAATATATTTCGAGCATACCGCTTTCTTCCTTGAAAGAAAGCCAAAAAGCATAGTGTTGTCAGCCGGAGAGCCGCAGATTCCGGTTGGCATTCCTGTGCTCAACACCTTTCTGCCACAGGAAAAGCTGATCAAAGCTTTTATGGATATGCGTAGCAAGGGACACGAAATGACACATCATCCGGTCAAACCTTTACAAAACGAAAACATCAATACTCTTTCTGCCAGAGAAATTGAGGTGCTGGTTCTTGTAACCAAAGGACTGATAAACAAAGAAATTGCTGATAAGCTGAACATAAGCCTCACAACGGTAATATCACACAGGAAAAACATAACGGAGAAGCTTGGCATAAAATCCGTTTCCGGACTGGCTATTTATGCCGTAATGAACGGATATATTGATGCCGACAGCATATAAAATCATAATAAATTAGGATTGTACATTTTCACCAATTGAGTTTCCTTTGCATCCGGATTTACAAAAACGACAAACAGACTAAAAAATGAAAAAAGGTACAGTTCTAAAATCATTGAAGATAATGGCAGCAGGTGTAACTGTCATCTCTGCTGCGACACCGGCATATAGCATGCCTAAGGAGGAAACAGCAGAAGCTCCAAAAGACACAACACGAGTAATAGACATTGAAGAAGTTATAGTAATAGCTACTCCTAAAGAAAACAACAGACTGAGACAACAGCCTCTTTCTGCAACATCTTTTTCGCAAGGAGATATGAGAAACAACTCTGTGACTTCTGTAAAATCATTGTCCGGACTTGTTCCAAACCTGTTTATACCTGATTACGGATCTAAACTTACCACATCAGTTTACGTAAGAGGTATAGGCTCAAGAATAAATACCCCTGCCGTAGGACTATACGTTGACAATATTCCTTTTATTGACAAATCGGCTTTTGATTTCAACTATTCAGATATAGAACGTATAGACGTATTGCGCGGTCCGCAGGGTACTCTGTACGGACGCAACACTATGGGTGGTCTTATACGTGTATTCACTAAATCTCCTTTTTCATATCAAGGTACAGACATAAGCCTAGGAGCAGCCACTTATAACAACTATAAGGCTTCGGTAAACCACTATCATCGCATTTCTGACAAATTTGCATTTTCAGCAGGAGCTTTTTATGAACATGAAGGAGGCTTCTTTGAAAATGTGGCACGTAACAACGAAAAGATAGATAAAGGTGACGAAGTAGGTGGAAGAATGAGAGCTATCTGGTTGCCAAAAGACAATCTTAAACTGGACTTTACAGTAAATTATGAATATTCCAACCAGGGAGGTTATCCATATCAGCTGACAAGCCTTTCTGAAACAGACATCTACTATCAGGACTTGAAAGGGGACTTGGGTAAAGTAGCATACAACAATGAATGCGGATATATGCGTCATCTCCTCAACGGTGGGTTGAACCTTGAACATCAGGCAGACAACTTCATTCTGAGCAGTGTTACAGGTTTCCAGTATCTGAAAGATGAAATGAACCTTGACCAGGACTTCACAAGAAAGAATGTCTATACTATGTCACAGAGACAGAATTCAAAAACAATAAGCGAAGAAATAGTTCTGAAATCAAAACCGGGACGCCGCTGGCAGTGGACTACCGGCGTGAGCGGTTTCTACCAATGGCTGGATACTGAAGGGCCTGTGACTTTCCATGAGGATGGTATTTCATCATTAATGGAAAACAATGTAAACGGTATATTCAAGAAAATCAAAGAAGAGTACCCTATGATGCCGGACATGAGTCTTGATATAACAGATGAAAACATATTAATTGGTGGAAACTTCAAATCTCCAATGCTCAGTACGGGAATATACCACCAATCAACAATAAATGATATTATCTTTGAAGGACTTTCATTTACAGCAGGTTTAAGAATGGAATACGAAAGATACTGGCTGGACTATAACTCTAACACCAATATCAATTTCGATTTTAAAATAGCTGTTATGCCTATGCCATTCAAAGGATTGAACTCTTCACCGAAAGTAAATGGTAATATAAGCCATGACTATATTCAGTTATTGCCTAAATTCGCCCTACAATACGATTTCAACAAAAGCAACAATATCTATGCATCAGTATCTAAAGGTTATCGTTCAGGAGGATACAATATACAAATGTTCTCTGAAATAGTACAAGGAGAAATGATAAATGGAATGATAGCTGTATTGGACGAAAAGAGCCACGGTTTGGTTTCACAAATGGGAGGAGACAAAATTCCTCACTATGAATTCAACATTCAGGAAACAACAATGTATAAACCTGAATATTCATGGAACTACGAAATAGGTTCGCATATGACCATGTTTGACGGACGACTTCAGGCAGATGTAGCCGCATTCTATATGGACACTCACGACCAACAGATTTCACGATTTGCAGCAAGCGGCTTGGGACGTATAACAGTAAATGCGGGCAAGAGCAGAAGCATCGGTGGTGAACTGGCTCTGAAAGCACAGATAACAGATGCATTCAGCCTGAACGGTAATTACGGATACACTCATGCCACATTCACCGACTACGTAGTAAGCGATGAAGTAAACTATAACGGCAACTATGTACCATTCGTTCCACAGCATACTTTCAACATTGGCGGACAGTACATTTTCCGAATGAAAAGTGGATCATGGCTTGACAATATAATGTTGAATGCCAACTATAAAGGAGCCGGACGTGTATATTGGACAGAACAAAATAACGCATACCAGAATCTTTACGGTACACTGAACGGACGTATCAGCCTGAACAAAGGAAACGGACAGATAGGTATCTGGATTAACAATGCACTTAACACAAAATACCAGGCTTTCTACTTCGAATCAATGAACAGAGGATTTGCACAGATGGGACGCCCGATGCAGATAGGTGTCGATTTAAGATGCCGATTCTAATTACTTACTACATAAAACAAAAAAATGGCAGGACACGTTTTTCGTTCTGCCATTTTTGTTTGTTATATCACACCTCATTATTCAAAGCTTTCCATTTGTTTCGCAAATAAATACCGTCTATCACTCCATCAGCAAGTCCGATAACAGGAACGTAAATGTAAGTAGCCTTAATAATTCCGGCAATGGTAAGGAAAATATCACCGGCCGGAACAATAACATCAGCACGGTCAGGTTTAAGATTGAATTTCTGCATTCTTTCGGACACAGTCAATTGCTTCAGTTCATTATGAAGCTCCTCAAGTGACGCAACTGTCATACGGGCACGCTTCTTGTCTTTCTTCTCAATCATGCGGTACAACTTATTGATATTACCTCCCGAACCGATAATATTCGTATCCGGATAAGACTGCGCCAGTTCTGCCATGTCATTTTTCAGTCTCTCCCACTCGCCTTCTTTCACTGCCTCATTAAGGATACGCACTGTTCCGATGTTATATGAACGGCTACATACCAACTGACCTTTGGACAGCAAATTGATCTCAGTACTACCACCACCGACATCGACATACATATAATTACCCTTACGGTCTTCCATAGACTCAACATGGTTGTTATATACAATCTTTGCCTCTTCCTGACCGTCGATTATCTCAATCTCAATTCCCGTCTCCTTGGCAACACGTTTTATTATCTCCGGACCATTCTTTGAGTCACGCATTGCAGAAGTAGCACACGCGCGGTAATCCTTTACGTCATATATCTTCATGAGATAACTGTAAGATTTCATCAGACGAAGCATGTTTTTGGCACGTTTATCAGAAATCTTATTCTTTGAGAACACATCAAATCCCAACCTGAGGGGTACACGCAACAATAATACCTTTGAGAATTTCACTCCTTCTTTTGTTTCTTCAAGATGCTTGATAAGCAAACGCACCGCATTGGAACCGATGTCTATGGCTGCATAATTTACGCCATTCTGCATTGTTTCAATTTCTTTACTCATAGTATTTGCCTTTTATATTTTAACAATAAGTTTATAAACTAGATAGTTGCTTGCCACCATACCCTTGCGGGCAAGCGACAAGCAACATTGTGAAAAATCAAGCTATATTTATCTATTCGTTAACGTCGTTGATTTCAATTTTCAGCCAGATAACTATCGTAGAGGGCTTCCTGAGAACGGAACGGTGTTTCATCTTCATTAAGAGAAACAAACTTGTTATCGCCAAATCCATCTACTATACGTCCCTGAAGAGTATCTTTAAGTCCAAAGTCAACAATACGCTTCAACTCACCTTTGATAGCAGGATCATAAACAGGGGTTATAACCTCCACACGGTTATCAAGATTACGAGGCATCCAGTCGGCAGAACCCATGAAGACTTTCTCTTCTCCTCCAGCAGCAAATATAAATATACGTGAATGTTCCAGATAACGGTCTATTATACCTTTAATCCTGATATTACTGCTTACTCCAGGTATGCCCGGTACAAGAGAACAATTTCCGCGTACCAACAAATCAATATCAACACCTGCCTGAGAAGCCTCATAAAGTTTTTCAACCATTACAGGATCTGTGATATGATTTATCTTGACTTTTATATATGCAGGTTTTCCTGCCTTACGGTTCTTTATCTCGTTATTAATAAGAGTTATAAACTTATTCTTCATTTCATTAGGAGAAACAAGCAACTCTTTAAACTTGATAGGCGTATAAGGACGTTCGATAAAATCAAAAACCGCATCAACATCATTCACCAACCTTCTGGAAGCAGTCATCAAGACACAGTCCGTGTACATACGGGCATTCCCTTCATGGAAGTTACCGGTACTAACACATGCTATATCCGGACCTGTTTTCATTCCGATGTGTGTTATCTTTGAATGCACTTTCAAGCCTTCTACTCCGAAAATAACCTTTATGCCGGCATCCTGCATCTTCTTAGACCAGTTAATGTTAGAAGCCTCATCAAAGCGGGCAAGCAGCTCTATGACCACTGTTACCTTCTTTCCGTTTCTGGCAGCTCCGATAAGAGCCTTTACTACTTTTGATTCTTTTGCAAGTCGATACAAAGTTATCTTGATGCTACTTACTTTCTTGCTTACAGCAGCTTCCTGCAGCACTCTAATGAATGAATCGAAATTATGGTAAGGAACATGTATAAAACGATCCTTTTCCTGAATCTTGGACAAAAGACTCTCCGGACCATCCAATTCTTTTTTCATTATAGGAGTCCAAGCCGGATATTTCAGGTTCTTCCTGCCACAGTCTGGAAACTTCATCAGATCCTTATGATTCTGGTAGCGACCACCTGAAAGAATAGTGTCCCATGAATCGACATCAAGCTTATTAAGCACTCGCTTCATAAGATCCTTAGGCATATCACCGTCATATATTACACGTAACGGTTCACCACGCTTACGGCTCTTTACACCTTTGGAAATCTTCTGCAATGTACCCGTTCTAAGGTCATTGTCAATCTCCATCTCTGCATCACGGGTAAATTTAAAAGCGTATGCTTCATAATCTGTAAATTCAAGACCCTCAAAGACAATAGGAAGACAACACCTTACTACATCATCAAGATACATCATATAGCTCTTTCCATCGCAGTCAGGAAGACGAACGAAACGTCCGCACAATCCTACTGGAAGTTCAAGAAAGGCATAGTCAGCAATCACCTTTGAGCCGTTTTTCTTCTGAAGCTTTACAGCCAGATAAATATTTTCATCAGTTTCAGAATCAAGAGTCTTGACTGCAGAGAACCATACAGGTACTATAAAACCATTAAGCTTTTCCTTATAATATGAACGTATATATTCCAGCTGCTCAGATGTGATATTTTCATTATCTACCAGATATATATTTTCCTTCTCCAGTTCAGAGATAACATTCTCTACGGCCTGTTCGTATTCCTTGGCGTATTCGGAATTAAGCTTAGTAATTTTCTTTATTATCTTCTTAGCCTTCTCTCTGTCCTTGGCTGCAGATTTGTCCTCACATTCAGCTATGCGGTTTTGAGAAGCCATACGGACACGGAAAAACTCATCAAGATTATTCGAATATATTCCAAGGAAAGCCATCCTTTCAAGCAAAGGAACATGTTGGCGTGTAGCTTCCTGCAAGATACGCCTGTTAAAATACATCCAGCTTATATCTCTTTCAAGATATGGATCTTCTTTCTTCTTAATTGCCATAACTACTAAATTTTGCGCAAAGGAAAGTAATACATATTACATTGTTATTGCAATTTACAAAAAAAATCGATACAAGGATTATTTATTACAATAAAATATAATTACGTTTTCAGATATACTCTTCCACCATATACATGTTTGGCATAAACTCAGCAGAAGCCAGTCCTTCCAGTTCGTTTACAATCATGTATTCGGCCGAATTAACCCATTCCTTAAATCTCTCGTCCGGTTTATAAGTCTCCGCAAATTTCAACAGTTTACTTAAATCGAAATCACTGTCAACAATTCCGGCAGAACTCTTCATTGCATCAAAAGCATTACATTCCTGCTCTATATGTGCCGGCACCATCATTAAGGGCTTTCCTAAATACATAGCTTCACATACCGACTCAAAACCTGCTGTACTGGCATATGCCTTACAACCGGACATCTGTCTAAGAAATTCCAAATCGTCAAGCTGGTAAAAAGACAAAGTGTCGTCAATTTTCTTGACAGGAGATTCCTCCCACCTGTCCCAGAAAAAGCGTAAAGGCGTTTCAGGGTGATCTTTATGCCACCTCATCACACATTCCGAGAAACCAGAATTAACCATGTAACCATGTATATAATTACCATCAGTGGCCTCCTGACGGAACACATCACGTCGCAACAGCGGTGGAACTACTTTTATCTTTTTAACGTCATCATCCTTCATGCTACGGAAAGAAAGAGCCAGATATTCCTTTGCTCCCAATGCAGTCAAACGGGTAAACATATTAAGCAGTTTCATTCCAAACTTATGCCTGTATGGCATCTCGAAATCTTTATGCAGAAAAAGATATTGATGTCCGATACAAACTTGTGGTACAAGGGGGCGATAAAAGAAATATGTAAGTCCTGTCAGAAGTTCGTAGAAATTTATAACCATATCTGCACCGGTCTTGACAATACGGTCGTTTATATAATGCATACTGCCCAAATATTCGGGTACTCTCATTACATTATACAAAATACTGCGAGTTATATTGACACGTTTATTAGCCGGTGTAGGAAGGAAATTAGGACTGACAAACTGTTTTACCGGAGCATGTACGCTACGTGTAAAAAAGCCTGGCAGACGCCTTGATTCACTTTTACCCACCAGAATTTCCACGACTTCATGTCCGCTTCTTAACAATACATTCTCCAAAGTTATAGCTTGGGTAAGGTGACCACGTCCTTCTCCCTGAACGATAAACAAAAATTTCATGATGCAACAGATAATAATGTTAGTTTGGCAGTTTTATTTAATTGATTTATCACCTCAGAATAGTTTACCACTTCCCACACTCCGTTTTCATCCTCGGTCAAGGCAGAAAGTGTTTCAACCCAATCACCTGAATTCAAGTAGTGTATTCCATCTATCACTCTATTTTCAGGATGATGTATATGTCCGCAAATAACACCGTCGCATTCACGTTTTCGTGCAAAATCAACCAAGACCTTCTCAAAATCTGAGATATAAGATACAGCCGACTTCACTTTATGCTTTATCGCTTGTGACAATGAATAATAAGGCTTGCCTTGCTTTGAACGATATTTATTATACATTCCGTTCATCCACAACAATAATGTATATCCTACATCACCCAATTTAGCCAGCCACTTCATTTCTGTAGTAACTTTATCGAACACATCTCCATGAGTGACAAAATAATGACGTCCATTACTTTCCAATATATAATCTCTTACAATACTTATATTGGAGAACCGTAACGGAACCAGATTATCCAAAAAATCATCATGATTGCCTCGAACATAAATAACCTCAGTTCCACACTTTTCCATCATTTTCATGATTATCTTAAAAAAACGGGTGTGTTCCGGTTTCCATTTTCTTACACCCGATTTCTGCAGATGCCATCCGTCTATTATGTCACCATTAAGGATTAATCGGTCGCAATCAACCGTGCTTAGAAAATCACTAACTTCATCCACCTTTGAATGTGACGTACCAAGATGAATGTCCGATAAAACGATTGTCCTGTAATGTGGTCTTAATTCCATTTCTCTTCATTTTTGTCTGATGCAAAATAACGGAATCAATATTACAAAAACATGTACTTTAGATTAACAAAACAATACATTTATGCATAAAAAAAGTGGAGACTGCCCTGTACGGACAATCTCCACAATCATATAATTAAAATAAAATATTATTCAGCCAATTTGTTGTCTGAACCCAACACGTTGATGATTTTGTGCTTGTAAAGTTTTTCCATGTTGTCACGAGCTGGACCAAGATACTTACGTGGGTCGAATTCAGCTGGTTTTTCAGCGAATACTTTACGTACAGCAGCAGTCATAGCAAGACGAGAGTCAGAGTCGATATTGATCTTGCAAACTGCAGACTTAGCAGCCTTACGCAACTGATCTTCTGGAATACCGATAGCAGCTTCCAATTTACCACCATACTGGTTGATTGTATCAACTTCTTCCTGTGGAACTGAAGAAGATCCGTGAAGTACGATAGGGAATCCAGGAAGTTTTTCCATAACTGCATCCAATACGTCGAATGCCAATGGAGGAGGAACCAAACGACCTGTTGCAGGATCAACATGGCACTGTTCTGGTTTGAATTTGTAAGCACCGTGAGAAGTACCGATTGAGATAGCCAATGAGTCGCAACCTGTACGAGTAGCGAAGTCGATTACTTCTTCTGGGTTAGTGTAAGTGTGGTGGTCAGAAGAAACTTCGTCTTCAACACCTGCCAATACACCAAGTTCACCTTCTACAGTTACATCGAACTGGTGAGCGTATTCAACAACTTTCTTAGTCAAAGCAACGTTTTCTTCGTATGGAAGGTGAGAACCGTCGATCATAACTGAAGAGAAACCAGAGTCGATACAGCTCTTGCAAGTTTCGAATGTATCTCCGTGGTCAAGGTGAAGAACGATTTCAGGATGTGCACAACCCAATTCTTTTGCATATTCTACAGCACCCTGAGCCATGTAACGCAACAAAGTAGCGTTTGCATACTGACGAGCACCTTTAGAAACCTGAAGGATAACAGGTGATTTTGTTTCAACTGCAGCCTTGATGATAGCCTGCATCTGTTCCATATTATTGAAGTTGAAAGCAGGGATTGCATATCCACCTTTGATTGCTCTGGCAAACATGTCTCTTGTGTTCACCAAGCCTAAGTCTTTGTAATTAACCATTGTTTTTACTATTTATAATGTTAGTGATTAAATTCCATTGCAAAAATAACAATTTATATATACAGAACTTCTATTTTAAAAGAAAAAAATATACACAAACATACATATATTGATAAAATATGGCAAATATTACAAACCTGAGTACGCATAATGCAATGTAGATATTGCAAGTTTTACCAAGCCGATGAATACAACAATGCTTTTTTAATCTATACATTAAGGGAAATACACATTATATATTATTTATAGAGAAAAAGATTTCACAAAAAAGATCGATAAAGTTTTCTCATTTAAAAGAAAAAGCGTATCTTTGCAACCCGAAACAGACCATTACACACGACTAAGTGTTACCAACTAGTCAAAATAATAATAAATAAAGTATATACTGAAATGAAAAAAGGAATTCATCCAGAGAACTACCGTCCGGTAGTATTTAAAGACATGTCAAACGGTGATATGTTTCTTTCACGTTCAACTTGTGCTACAAAAGACACAATTGAATTCGAAGGTGAAACTTACCCATTGGTTAAGTTGGAAATCTCTAACACTTCTCATCCGTTCTACACTGGTAAGTCTAAGTTGGTTGACACAGCAGGACGTGTTGATAAGTTTATGAACCGTTACAACCGTATCAAGAAATAATTTAATACGAGTTTACGATAAAAGCGGGCAATCTTCAAAACAGGTTGCCCGCTTTTATTTTTGTAGTTCTCATTTTTTAATTACCTTTGTGAAAAGTTAAACATATAATATAATACAATGAAATATAAACTGTCAGGATTAATTATTCTAATATTCTTTTTTACAAATATCCTAGCACAAACAAGTGTCATTTACACAACCGGCGACCATATATCAAGCAGCTTGATAAACAATATTTATCAGGACAAGAGAGGTTTTATATGGATAGCAACGGAATACGGACTTAACAAATTCGACGGTAACCGATTTACACTTTATACACACGATGAAAATGACTCTACATCAATATGCAACAACTATTCAAGAGTGGTGTATGAAGACATGAACGACAATATCTGGATAGGTACTGTAGCCGGAATGATGAAATACAACAGTGACGAGAACAATTTCATGAACGTCAGATTATATATCAACGGAAAAATCACAATACCACACATATCGGATATACTAGAAAGGAAAAACGGTGAAATATGGGCTACGACTTCAAATCAAGGATTATTCAAAATTGATACAGAGAACAATACAGGCTCATGTATAAACGAAATAAGAAGGACTGGCATATATAAAGTCAACACTATAATTGAAGATAATGACGGTATAATATGGATAGGAACAGAAGACCACGGAGTTATTACATATGACACTCATAACAATAAAATAGATAAAGTACAACTGCCAGGAGTAGAAAACTGTAATATTACTTCAATGACCTTAAATGCCAATGGTGATATATACATAGCGACATTCACCAAGGGACTTTACATTTTCAACAAAGGAAAAAACAGCATAGACAAAATTACAAGTTTTGGCAATCTGCCAATAAAAACACTTGCATTATGCGATAATAAGCTATACATAGGAACAGACGGAGCAGGTGTAAAAATTTACAGAGAAGACACAAAACAAACACAAGATCTGTATATAGCAGATGCAGCTATAGACCTGAAAGATACAAAAGCACACAGTATTCTTTTTGACAAAGAAGGAAACTTATGGTTTGGTATTTTCCAAAAGGGAGTAGTGTTTATACCCAAGAAGACAAATCCTTTCAGATTCTACGGAGGCAAGCAAATAAGCAACAGTCCCATTGACGACGGATGCGTAATGTCTATACTTAAGAACAGCAAAAACAATATACTAATAGGAGTTGACAGCAAAGGACTATACTTCTTAAATTCAAATTATGGATTAATTAAGCATTATACTCCGCAAGAAGGAAAGCCTCTTTTCCCGAATACTATTATAAACATATTCGAAGATTCATCAAATAATATCTGGCTTGGAAGTTACAGCCAAGGGATAGGACTATTTGATACACAATCCGGAACATTCAACCGTATATCTGGACTGGAAAACGAAAGTGTATTCAGCATCGCTGAAGACCACAACAGAAATCTTTATATAAGTACATACGGTACAGGTATGTGTGTATATAATCTGGACAGTAAAGAAATAACATATTTCAAGGAAAGCGACAAGGATGAAAACGGTGATTGCCTGGCAGACAACTGGATAAACACATTATATTGTGACAGTGAAGGATATATATGGATAGGACATTTCAAAGGAGTAAGCTGTTTTAATCCTAAAAACAAAAGTTTCATAAACTTCACCGGAACAAACTATATCATTAAAGACAAGATGTGCTATTCAATATTGGAAGACAGCGAAAAGACAATATGGCTAGGTACATCCGAAGGATTATACTCATTCAACAAATCAAATAAAGAAATAAAACAATTTGGTATAAACGACGGATTGTCAAACGATGTGATATGTGGTTTATGCGAAGATAACAGTGGACATATCTGGATAAGTACATTCAATGGAATAAGCAAATTCAGCAAACGTAACAATACGTTTACCAATTATTATAGTGAAGACGGACTTCAGGGTAACGAATTCACACGCGGTGCTGCATATAAATCCGCAAATGGGGAAATCTTATTCGGAGGTACAAATGGTATCACATGTTTTTACCCGTCTGAGATAACAGACTCAATATCAAAACCTAGTCTTACAATATCAGACTTCCAGGTTTTCGGAAAGAGTATAAATACCAATTCTCTATCAGGAGGAAAAAAGATAATAAGCGAAGATGTCACACGGGCAAAAACATTCAGATTAAGTCATAAGGACAACACTTTCAGAGTACTTTTCACAACTATGGACTATGGAAGTACGTCACATATTCTATATAAATACAGAATTGGAAAACTGAGCAAGAACTGGCTGTCAACAAGAAGCGGTGAAAACTACATAACATTCAACAATCTACCTCCGGGAGATTATACTTTAGAAGTTTTTGCAGTAAACAGAAATATAACATCGGATACATACGTATATAATATTCATATATCCTACCCTTGGTATCAGACATGGTGGGCATATATATTATTCTCCATACCTGTGATAATACTTATATGGTTGACAGTGAACTATATACGAATCAAGATACGACGCAAGCGCGACTTCATGGAGATACGTCATGCACGAGAAATTAATGAAGCCAAACTACAGTTCTTCATAAATATCTCACATGAAATACGTACCCCTATGACTCTGATTATAAACCCATTGGAAAAGCTAATTGCAGCAAATAATGATAAGGAGACAAGCAAGACATACATGATGATTTACCGAAATGCAAAAAGAATACTGCGTCTCATAAACCAGCTTATGGACATAAGAAAAATTGAAAAAGGACAGATGCAGATGCATTTCCGTGAAACAGACCTTGTAGGTTTCATTAACGACCTTATGATTACTTTCGAAAACACTGCACGCCAGAAAAACATCAGCTTCAGCTTCGAACATGAAGACGAAACACTTATGGGATGGATAGACATAAACAATTTCGACAAAGTATTGATGAACCTGTTATCAAATGCATTCAAATATACACCTGATAATGGTAAAGTATGTGTCAGTCTATGCCATGGTGAAAATCCGAATGCAAAAGGAGCGTTAAAAAACTATATTGAAATAAAAGTAACAGACAGCGGTATAGGGCTGGATGAAAACCAAAAAGAACGTATATTTGAAAGATTCTATCAAATCAGCGGAAATGGCGTACATAATCAGGGCGGTACAGGAGTTGGACTACATCTGACACGCTCACTCGTAGAAATGCATTATGGAACAATAACAGCAGAAAATAATATAGGAAGTTCAGGTTCCACATTTACCGTAAGAATACCTAAAGGATGCGACCATATAAGTCTGGAACAGATAGAAGAGAATGACACATACGTGAACAATGATATCAACATCCAGCAAATATCGTCATCAATATCAGATATAAACGAAGAAGAAAATACTGTAAAGAAGAAATCAAAAACCAATTTTACCATACTGATAGTTGACGATGAAAAAGAAATTCAGGAATTCCTGAAAGATGAGTTGTCTGACGAGTTCAGAATATCATTGGCAAGCAACGGACGTGAAGCCTATGAGCACATACTCACCAACCATGTTGATCTGGTGGTTAGTGACGTTATGATGGATGAAATGGACGGACTGACATTATGCAAGAAAATCAAACAAAATGTAAACATCAACCATATACCTGTCATCCTGCTTACAGCTAAAGGCAAAACAGAAGAACAGGTAGAAGGAATTGAACATGGAGCTGATGCATATATAATAAAACCATTCAACACTGAAGTCCTAAGAAGCACAATATTAAATTTGCTCAACAGCAGACGTATCCTGAAAAATAAGTTCAGTGGCGCTCAAGAGCAAAAAGAAAAAGTAAAGGATATAAATATAAAATCTTCAGACGAGGCTTTGATGGATAAGATTATGTCGGTAATAAACAATAATATGTCAGAACCGACTCTAAATGTTGAAATGCTGGCACAAGAAGTAGGTTTGAGCCGTGTTCATCTTCATAGAAAACTAAAAGAACTTACCAACTTGTCAACACGCGACTTTATCAAGAATATAAGAATGCAGCAAGCTGCCAAACTGTTGAAAGAAAAGAAACTAGGAATTTCAGAAGTAGCTTATGCTGTAGGCTTCAGCAATCTATCGCATTTCTCTAGTACCTTTAAAGAGATTTTTGGTGTTTCTCCAAAAGAATACACTTCCGAGAAATACAAAATGGAAGAAGAAAAAGCACAAAAAGACAAATCTGAGAAAGAAAATAATGACTGAAAATAAAACCTCTTAAATTGTATTCTTGTTACATTTAAGAGGTTTTACTTATTTATAATAATCTTATTTTATATAATCCAACTTAACGACTACGACTCTTATATTTTGATCTTCCTTATCAGTTTGTATTTAGCTATATGCCAGTCTGACGGGAAGAATAAGAAAAATCGTTCTGGAGTTGAGTCTATAAACATAGCCTTAGATGCATCATACGAGTAACCTATAATATCAGGTTTGTACGCTTTATTAGGATATGAAGTATCATGGTTAAGCAATGCAAAACGCTCTGTACCCTTTACTACATATTGCAGGTCAATATGATGATAATGAGACTCAGGCCCTCTTTTCTCTAACGGATCGTTTACACCATCCTCAACACTGGCAAACAACTCTGTATCCTGAATCTGATGTTTTCCTGCAGGTATAGTCTGCAAATCTGTCTGTGCCAGCCAAGCAAACACAGCATCCCATTGTTTTTTGTTTTTATGATATTGTGAATAGAATTCACTCAGATTTGTGCAGACATCAGGCAAAGCTTGAAATCCGTTACTCCATCCCCTCTGCATAACCCAATTAGTATAATTTATTTTAGAACAACAATTCTGGGCATACGTTAAATTTCAAAACAACACCGATAACGATAAAATAAACAATAATTTAATAGACTTTTTCATATTGGTAAGATTTAATAAATGTAATGTAACAAGTTTATGATGGCAAAAATACAAAAATCCTGCAAGGGACACAACACTCCTTGCAGGATTAGGAAACAAACTAATATGGGGTAATTACAAAGTCTTCTTGTAAAGTTCAAGGATTATCTCTTCTGTCACCTCACGAGGGTTACCAGGAGTACATACATCTGCATAAGCGGCCTTAGCAAGACGAGGAAGGTCCTCTGCCTTTTTTCTTTTATATTAGATTATAATAGTTAGTTTTACATAGGAATTCACATATCTACAGAAACTCTTCCATTAAAAACATAATAACAATATATGATGTAATAATCAAATAAATGAAAAGTAAATGTCATCGCATATTACGTTATTTCATTTTCAGTAAACGTACTTTGTATTTAAAATACAAGTTACCATATAAAGAAACAACAGGTAAAAAATGATGTTAGAAATGGAAGATTTGATGGAATTACATATCTTTGCAAAAACCACGATATAATGAAAAACAATTTTACGAAAAACTATAAATATCTTATAAGTAGCCAACGTGTTGAGGACTGGGACATAAATGTCAGTACCGTAGGATGTGAAACTATTGAAAAGAACTACGAAACATACCCGCCCCGTACAGGTCATCCGGCACAATTTTTCTTCACACCGTCGCGTGGCAGGAAACTGGACAGCTATCAACTTCTATATATAATAAAAGGTAAAGGGATATTTTTCACTTCACCTGAGGATAGCATGGAAATAAAGGAAGGTGACATGATTATACTTCGCCCATACCAATGGCACAGCTACATGCCTGATAAGAAAACCGGATGGACTGAAATGTGGATCGGTTTCGAAGGAGCAAACATGGACAGCAGATTCAAAAACAATTTCTTCAACAAAGAACAAATAATATACAGGATAGGAGTACAGGACAATATTGTTAACCTGTATAATCAAGCCATAAAGGTTGCCAATGAAGAAAAAGCTGCCTGCCAACAATATCTAGCAGGAATAGCAAATCTGATTCTTGGTATGACAATGTATTATGACTATAACAGATGTTTCGACACTGCTACTGAAGAACAAATAGACAAAGCCAAAATCATTATAAGGGAAAATCTGCTGAAAGGAATAACAGCTGAAGATGTAGCTTCCAAGATAAACATGAGTTATTCATGGTTTCGCAAACTCTTCAAAGACTACACAGGAGTATCGCCTGCACATTACATTCAAGAACTGAAAATACAGGAGGCTAAACAGTTATTGTCGGGAAGTGACAGTAATATAAAGGAAGTATCATACTATCTTGGTTTCTACGATATAGCGTATTTTTCAAAAGTGTTCAAGAAATATACGGGATTTACTCCTATTGAATATAAAAAGATATACTATTAATGAAAGCACAATACATTAAATATAAACTAACAAAAATAGATATAAAAAATACTGCAACATTAAGACTCTTAATCCTGTTATGGATATTTGCAGCAGAACCGGTCTTTTCTGAAAAGCATTATGTTTTCACACCATTGGACGCATCACAAGGACTGTCCGGCAATAAAGTCAGAAACATATCACAACTACCAGACGGACGTATGATGATAACAACAGAAGGACAAATAAACATATACGACGGAACCAGCTTTACATATCTTCACTATAATAAGAACAACATATGCCGATTATCGGAATATTCTGGATTTAACCATACGTATGTTGACAACAGCGGATATGTGTGGGTTAAGAACAATCATACTTTAATGGTTGCCGACATTACACGCGAAGAGTTCCTGAATTGTCCGGATTCCATATTCAGAGAATGGGGAATAAACACACCGTTGAAAGATTTGTTCATGGACAAATATAGTGATTTATGGGTTATCACGGAAAAAGACGATTTATTACACATAGGTAAAGACAGGAAAAATACATTTATTTTCAAAAATAAGGTTTCACTGGACAATGATCAGATTTATGATTTAGGAGTAATAGACGACAAACTTTATCTATTCTACAAATCAGGAATGCTGATATGCCATGATATAGTGTCAGGAAAAGAATTGTACAGACGTAATGTACCGGCCGACCTGCCCAAAGCACTATACGGAAATACTTCGTATGTAGTACAAGGCCATGATTCGTTTTATCAGTTATGTAATGGCACAGGCGGTGGCATAATGCTAAATTTCAACATATATAAAAAGAGCTGGGAAATAGTCATGAATACAGACTCATGGTTCAACTATCTTTCCATTGACCGCGACGGCAGCATTTGGGTTAGCGGACATGACGGACTCTACAACATTTCACCCGACCTGAAAGAAAAGCAATACATACAGACACTTAAACTGGTTGACGGTAGAAAGATTGACACAGAAATAAGCACGCTGTACAATGACCTTCAGGGTGGAATGTGGATAGGTACGTTAAATCGTGGTATCCTATATTACCATCCTAACCGTTTTCGTTTTCAAAATATCGGAAAAGTTATGTTCTCTCTTCCTGAAGAAACTTCAATGCACGTGACAGGATTTGAAGAGACTAGGAACAAAGATATCATAGTAAAGACTGATACTGGAAATTATTTATATAGCCCAAAATCAGGCAACATTTCAGTGTATAAAGGTAAGGAAACGACCATTATAGAAGAAAAAATCGACAACCTCAATAATAAAAGAATACTTCAGACTGCCAAAATCGGAAAAGATTTATTGGTAGGTATTACCAGAGACGGATGGTTTATATTTGATAAACAAAACAATAAAACCGATTTCCATCCGACATGTCATCCTTGCAACTGTATTTATACGGCAGGAAGTGGAAAAATTTGGATAGGATTAGAAGACGGACTTATGCTACTGGATGTGAAAACCGGGAAAGAACACAGATTTCACACATCCGATGGCCTTGTAAATAATTCAGTCCGTAGCATAATACAAACGCCTGACAGTTCCGTATGGATTTCCACTGCCAATGGAATAAGCAACATGCAAGCGAACAGAAACACAGCCGATTCGCTTGGATACTCATTTGTCAACTTCAATCAATATGATGGGGTCATAACCGATGAGTTTTGCGAACGTTCTGTCTATATCACTTCCGACAACACCATCTACTGGGGTGGTATTAACGGTTTCAACATATTGAATACATCTTCTGCACAAACAGAGGAAATCCCTTATTTGCCATTGTTCGTCGGATTTAACCTGTTTGGAGAGAAAATCAACAACGGAATGTATTATCATGATAAGCAGATATTAAAAAATCCTATAACAACGACAAAAGAGATTGTTCTGCGCCATGACCAGAACTTCTTTACAATAGAGTTTGCCGCCATGAACTACATAAATCCGACACAGACATACTATCGTTATCAACTTAACGGAATAGACAAGACAGAACTGGAAATCCATTCAACAGACGGTAGAGGAAGAGCCACTTACACAGATTTGCCTCCCGGTGACTATACATTCAAAGTACGCGCTACAGGAAACGGCAAAGGATGGACAGATAAATATGCCGAGCTTAAAATACGAGTAAAAGCTCCGTTCTGGAAAACCGGATATGCTTATACCGTTTATATAATATTAGCCGGCAGCTGCATAGCAGCTTTCATACTTCTATATATCAGAAAAAAGAAACGAAGCATAATACGTGAACAGAAAGAAAAACTGGATGAAATGAAAACAACATTCATCCAAAACATTAATCAGGAACTGGAAGAACCGATTAAAAAGATAATATCTCCTCTGGATGCTGTAATTATGCACATGGACGAAGGAAGGAGCAAATTACAACTGCAGTCTATTCGTCAGAATGCTACAGAACTACAAACATTAGTAAAGCAACTTTCAAAAGGAGCATTATTGCCTATACCGACCGATGAAAACAATATAAACCTAGATGTACTGATTGTTGAGATGCGTCAATTGCTGGAACAGCAAGAAACGAGAAAGAAACAAATAAACACTATCAACGAGAAAGAAGAAAAACAGGAACTCTTAAGCGAAACAGACGAAGCATTTATACGAAAAGTCCTTAAAAATGTAGAGCAGAATCTGGACAATCAGGAATACTCCGTGGAAACACTAAGTCGCGACATGGGAATGGACCGCACTGGACTTTACCGTAAGTTGATAGCTTTGGTTGGAAAAACGCCTACCAGTTTTATACGCTCCGTTCGTCTTAAACGGGCAGCACAACTGCTGGAAAAAGGTTATACTGTTGCCGAAGTGGCAGACAGTGTTGGCTTCAGCACTTCAAGTTATCTGTGTAAATGTTTTCAGGAAGAATTTGGTGTACGTCCTTCACAATACGTCCAACAACTGAAAAAGCATTGATAAATTTCAACCAATATATTGTTATCTGCAACATATTTACAACTTTTTCTTATGCCATCATGATAATTTTGCATGTACGAAAAACATTGAATCCACATTTTAAAGTGTAATTAAATTATCTCTTAATCAAACATACAAACCATGAGAAAAAGTTTATTGATTTTAGCATTATGTTCATTGCCGATTTTTGTATGGTCGCAAAAATACCAGGAAACAGAAAACGGCATAAAGACTTCCATCAATGAAAAAAAAATAGATGTAGAAGTTCAGTGGTTCACTCCAAACAGTCTGAGAATTTTAAAGACACCGCTAGGAAAGACTGTAGAAAAGAAAAGTCTCTCCGTTATTGCAAAGCCGAATAAGTCCGGAGTAAAAATCGCCACATCAGACAACAGCAAGATTGTAATGAAAAGCCCTGTACTGACTGTTACTCTCAATACAGAAAATGGTATAATAACCTATGCCAAAACAGACGGTACTGTTCTATTGAAAGAGAATGAAAACTCAAAGCCTTTTACTCCGATGAAGGATGCCGATAGAGATACATATACCGTTTATCAGGGATTTATTACAGATAAGGAAGAAGGACTATACGGTCTGGGACAGTTACAAAACGGACAGATGATGCAACGCAACATGAGTAAAGTATTAATTCAAGGTAATGTTGAAGATGTGTCACCTATCTTTCAGTCAACAAAAGGTTATGGAGTATTTTGGGACAATTATTCCGCGACTACTTATACAGACAACGAAAATGAAACCTCATTCAGTTCCGAGGTGGGAGACTGTATTGATTACTACTTCATGTATGGTGGTTCTGCCGACGGAGTTATAGCACAAGTACGTGCTTTGACAGGAGAAGTACCGATGATGCCACTGTGGAGCTACGGATTTATGCAGAGTAAGGAAAGATACAAAAGCCAGGAAGAAACTGTAGGTGTGGTAAAAAAATACAGAGAATTAGGTATTCCATTAGACTGCATCATACAAGACTGGCAATACTGGGGACATAACTATCTGTGGAATGCAATGGACTTCCGCAATCCGTCTTTTGACAATCCCAAAGCCATGATTGACAGCATACACGGAATGAACGCGCGTATGATGATATCTATATGGTCTTCTTTCGGACCGGCAACAAAACCATACCGTACATTAGATAAAGAAGGACTCTTATTCAACATAGAGACATGGCCACAATCAGGAGTTGAAGGCTGGCCGCCAAACATGGAATATCCATCAGGAGTTAGAGTTTACGATTGTTACAACCCTAAGGCACGTGACATTTACTGGGATTACCTTAACAAAGGTATATTCCAATTAGGTATGGACGGATGGTGGATGGATTCAACAGAACCAGACCATTTCAACTGGAAAGATAGCGACTTTGACCGCCAGACTTACTTAGGTTCATACCGCAGCGTACGCAATGCATATCCTCTTATGACTGTTGGAGGTGTTTACGACCATCAGCGTGCAGAAACCAGCGACAAACGTGTTATCATATTAACCCGTTCAGGCTTCCTCGGACAACAACGATATGCCTCAAACGTATGGTCTGGCGATGTACAGTCATCATGGGATATGTTCCGTAAACAAATAACTGCAGGACTTAACTTCTCACTCACAGGAATGTCACATTGGAATTCTGATTTGGGAGGCTTTTTCGCCGGCTCATATAACACTAATGGAAATGCCAGTGCCACAAGAAACCCAATGTATCAGGAACTTTATGTACGTTGGTTACAATTCGGAGTTTTCTGTCCGATGATGCGTAGTCACGGTGCCGACACTCCTCGTGAATTTTTCTGGTACGGCAAAGCCGGCGAACCGGTTTATGACGCATTGGTAGATGCTGTGAAATTACGTTATTCCCTACTGCCTTACATCTATTCTACAGCCTGGGAGGTTTCACACAGACAGTCAACATTTATGCGTGCCCTCTACATGGATTTCCTGAATGACAAAAACACCTGGAAAATAGGTAACGAATACATGTTCGGAAAAGCATTCCTCGTAGCGCCTGTTCTTCACGCTCAATACACACCTGAACAAAAACAAAATATCTTAAAAGAGAACGAAGGATGGAATAAGACAACAAACAATCAGGTAAACCTTTCATTAAATGTTGACTTTACACAGTCTAAAGAAATGGAAGTTTATCTTCCTTCAGGAAACAAATGGTATAATTACTGGACTAACGAGGATTTCGACGGTGGACAAAAATTGAAAATCAAGACATCACTTGACAGAATACCACTTTTTGTCCGTGCAGGAAGCATCATACCTATAGGTCCGGATGTGCAATATACAAACGAGAAGAAATGGGATAATCTGATAATAAACGTATATCCGGGAGCGGACGGAACATTTACACTTTATGAAGACGAAGGTGACAATTACAATTATGAATCCGGAGCATACACTGAAATACAAATGAAATGGAACGACACAAAACGTATTCTCACAATTGATGCACGTAAAGGTGAATATAACGGTATGCTGACCAAACGTAACTTTACCATACGTACAGCCGACGGAAAAGAAAAAGTCATTACATACAGCGGAAAGAAAATAAATGTAAAGATATAATAGTACAAATAAAGTTATTATTATAACCATATAGGAAAGTGAATATTGCGTATAAATTGTAATATTCACTTTCCTATTTATGTTTATATATTGCAGAAAAAAGACATTTTTGTACCTTTGCACTTCAAACAACAGATTTCTATATATGGAATTAAAAGAACATTTCTCCGATAAAATATTTAGTATAATATCCGAAACTGCAGACGAACTAGGGTTGGAATGCTATGTAGTAGGAGGCTATGTGCGAGATATATTCCTGAAACGACATTCAAAGGACATTGATGTGGTAGTGGTAGGAAGCGGTATAGAAATAGCACAGGCACTAGGCAAAAAATTAGGCAAAGGAGCTAATGTTTCGGTGTTCAAGAATTTCGGAACAGCACAGGTGAAGTTCAGAGACATCGAAGTGGAATTTGTAGGTGCAAGAAAAGAATCATATAGCCACGACAGCAGAAAGCCAATAGTGGAAAACGGAACACTGGAGGATGACCAAAACAGACGCGATTTTACAATAAACGCTATGGCCGTCTGCCTGAACAAAGACCGTTTCGGCGAGTTGGTTGACCCATTTGACGGTATGGAGGATCTTAAAGACAGAATCATAAGAACCCCTCTTGATCCGGACATAACATTCAGCGATGACCCTCTGCGAATGATGAGATGTATCCGTTTTGCCACACAGCTGAACTTCTACATAGAGGACGAGACATTCGAAGCTTTAGGAAGAAATAAGGAACGTATCAAGATTATATCAAAGGAACGTATAGCAGACGAACTGAATAAGATAATATTATCACCTATACCGTCGAAAGGATTCGTAGATCTTGACAGATGCGGGCTTCTGGAACTTATATTCCCTGAGCTATGTGCTCTTCAAGGTGTAGAGACAAGAAACGGAAGAGCCCATAAGGATAATTTTTATCACACGCTTGAAGTACTCGACAATATATCGAAAGCTACAGACAATCTGTGGCTCAGATGGTCTGCCCTGCTTCATGACATAGGCAAACCTAAGACAAAAAGATGGGAACAGAAAGCCGGATGGACTTTCCATAACCATAACTACATCGGCGAGAAGATGATACCGGACATATTCAGGAAAATGAAACTTCCAATGAACGAGAAGATGAAATATGTCCAGAAAATGGTGAGCCTCCACATGCGTCCTATAGTAATAGCCGACGAAGAAGTTACTGATTCTGCAGTAAGACGACTACTCTTTGAAGCAGGTGATGATATTGACGATCTGATGTGTCTGTGTGAAGCGGATATCACCTCTAAGAACGAAGCCAGAAAACAACGTTTCCTGGACAATTTCAAGCTTGTAAGACAAAAACTGAAAGACCTTGAAGAAAAAGACAGGATAAGAAATTTCCAACCACCTGTAGATGGAGCTGAGATTATGAGAGTTTTCAACTTACAGCCTTGCCGCGAAATAGGTGACTTGAAAAGTTATATCAAAGATGCTATTTTGGACGGTGTAATACCTAACGAACACGATGCAGCATTTGAATATATGATGGAAAAAGCCAAAAAGATGGGCTTGAAACCTGTCGATGAATAATATAATCCCAATTTATATCATCCTGTAGTATTATTGAAATCTACAGGATGATAAATTCCCACAAGATTAAAGCAGAACCTAAAACAAAATCACCAATAATCTAATATATTTTAAATTTACATCAAATATAGTTTTCCACAAACTTCGCTCACAGACCGCTCTAGAGCATTTTTAAGAATTAAAAATTTCCACTTTTGTAAATTCCAAACATTTTGATGTTTTTTATTTCAGAAATTTGTTTATAGCTTTGCAATACCTTTTCAGAGTGACATCAGTCTCAAAAGGGAATACCGTGAAAATCGGTAACAGTACCCGCTGCTGTGATTCTTGATGAAACGGAACAAGGTTATTCCGACCACTGCCTCATTGGCGGGAAGGTGTTCCGCGGAAAGATCAGTCAGAAGACCTGCCCTGAAAAGAAAAAACAAACAATTGTATGATTTAAAAGACAAAAAAATGGAAACAAAAGACATCTGCATCATCAAAAGAGACGGGAAGCGGGAAAACTTCTCATCTGCAAAAATCTACAACGCCATTACAAAAGCTTTCGTAGCATCAGATCTTACAGACTGCGAAACCCTTATCGATGAAATAACACAGAGGGTAATCAACCATTTCAATACACCTACCATAGGTGTGGAAGAAATACAGGACCTTGTAGAAATGGAATTGATGAAAGTAAGACCGGAAGTAGCGAAAAAATATATCATCTACAGGCAGTGGAGAAACACCGAACGCGACCGCAAGACGAAAATCAAACATATCATGGATGGTATTGTGGCTATCGACAAGAATGATGTCAACCTTAGCAACGCCAACATGTCAAGCCATACTCCGGCCGGGCAGATGATGACTTTTGCATCTGAAATTACAAAAGACTATACTTACAAGTACCTTCTGCCTAAAAAATATGCGGAGGCGCACCAGTTGGGTGATATTCATATTCACGACCTGGACTATTATCCGACAAAGACTACCACATGCATACAGTATGACCTGGAAGACTTGTTCGAGAGAGGATTTCACACAAAGAACGGAAGTATACGTACTCCACAGTCTATACAGAGTTATGCCACTCTTGCTACAATAATCTTCCAGACTAACCAGAACGAACAGCACGGAGGACAAGCAATACCGGCATTCGATTTCTTTATGGCCAAAGGAGTCCTGAAAAGCTACCAGAAGAGTGTAGCTTCAATCATGTCTTTCTTTATGGAAATGAAAGGCATTGACATAACAGAAGAGACTCTGAAAGATTGCGTAAAAAAGCATCTCATGACAATAATCCCGTCTGAAGATGATAAAAACAACCTTATAGAAGAGCTAAAATCCATAGGTGCAAGCATAGAAAAGGGAGACCTGGAACATATATTAAACAAGGCAAACGAACGTACTCGCAAAGATACCCACCAGGCGATGGAAGGTTTTATCCACAACCTTAACACGATGCACTCAAGAGGCGGTAACCAAGTAGTTTTCAGTTCTATAAACTATGGTACAGATACGTCGGCAGAAGGAAGAATGGTTATAGAAGAGTTGCTTAAATCTACAATAGAGGGTCTTGGAGCTCACGGTGAAGTTCCTGTATTCCCGATACAAATTTTCAAGATAAAGGATGGAGTATCATATTCGGAAGAGGATTATCAGCTTGCAATGAGCGACTTCGATGCCGCAATGGAAGGAAAACTACAGTTCAAGGCACCAAACTTCGACCTTTTCCTAAAAGCATGCCGTACCACAGCCAAGGCTTTATTCCCTAACTTCATGTTCCTTGATACACCATTCAACAAACATGAATTATGGAGAGCCGATGATCCACACAGATATAAATACGAGCTTGCCACAATGGGATGCCGCACAAGAGTATTCGAAAACATTAATGGAGAAAAGACATCACTGGGAAGAGGAAACCTGTCATTCACCACGATGAACATGCCAAGACTGGCTATTGAAGCAAGAATTAAGGCAGAAAGTATTATCGATTCAAACAACAAGGAGGCTATTGAACAAAAAGCCAAAGAAGTATTCCTTCAGTCGGTAGAAGAGATGGCAGAAATGATTGCCGAACAGCTTTATTCAAGATACCAGTATCAGAAGACAGCCTTGGCAAGACAGTTCCCGTTCATGATGGGCAACAACGTTTGGAAAGGTGGCTGCGATGTAAACCCTAATGAAGAAGTCGGTGACATACTGAATCAGGGAACACTTGGTATAGGTTTCATCGGAGGTCACAACGCAATGGTTGCACTCTACGGCCAGGGACACGGACACAACAAAAAATCATGGGATACCCTTTACGAAGCTGTAGAGAAAATGAACGAAGTAGCCAAGAGATATAAAGAGAAATATCATCTTAACTATTCTGTCCTTGCCACTCCTGCAGAAGGCCTGTCTGGGAGATTCACAAAGATGGACAAGCGCAAATATGGTATTATAGAAGGAGTAAATGACAGAGATTATTACGTCAATTCATTCCATGTTGATGTAAAAGAGCCTATCAACATCGTTGACAAAATTAAATGCGAGGCTCCTTTCCATGCACTTACCCTTGGAGGACACATCACATACGTAGAACTGGACGGTGAGGCGCAGAAAAACGTAAAAGCCATAGCAAAAATAGTGAAAGTAATGAACGACGAGGGCATTGGATACGGTTCGATAAACCATCCGGTTGATACATGCCACAACTGCGGATACAGAGGTGTGATCTACAGCAAATGTCCGATATGTAACAGCGAAAACATACTCCGCATGCGCCGTATCACAGGTTACCTGACAGGTGATTTGAACAGCTGGAACTCGGCAAAACGTGCAGAAGAACGCGACAGGGTAAAACATGCCTAAACTGAAACATGCTACATTATTTATATACATATCCTGAAACAATAGTCGATGGAGACGGCATCCGGTATTCTATTTATCTGGCCGGATGCAGTCACCGTTGCAAAGGATGCCATAATCCTGAATCGTGGAATCCCAAAGCAGGGAAACCACTTACCGAAGAAGCATTAGAAAGAATAATAAAGGAAATAAACGGTAATCCTCTACTAGACGGAGTAACTTTTACAGGAGGAGATCCTTTCTTTAATCCTGAAGAATTCGGTAATGTTCTAGAAAAAGTTCGTAAATCAACAGGATTGAATATATGGTGCTACACCGGTTATACACTGGAAGAACTCATAAACGATAACAGAAGAAAGAATTTACTGCAATATATAGATGTACTTGTAGATGGGAGATTTGAAGAAAGCTTATACTCCCCTACCCTTGAATTCAGAGGAAGCAGCAATCAAAGGATATTACACCTTAAGAAACTACTTAAACAATAAGAAAAACCATATACAAAGGACTGGAGAAACCATTACGGAAGTTCTCCAGTCCTTGTTTTCTTTATAAAAGAACATATATATACACATTGCATCGCATAATTATTACGTTTTCAGAATTGAAGGCATACAGTGTATATAATATGTTATACAACACAAATATCAAACACCGCATATAATCTTAAAATTAACATTATCGTTTCAAACTCCGTTTTTTTAATTGCGATTTTATCAACTAAAACACAAGATTAACCATAATACATACTTAATTGTGTTTTTCCGTTCGCGGACACGGAGCCTACATACACGAAAACATGATATAAATCAAGAAAAACATATATTAATATAAAAAACAATCACAACTTATTGCAGAATAAAAAAATATCCATACCTTTGTATCGTGGTTGTGAAACTAGAGATTAAATTAATAAATAGCACAAAACATTAAAGGTATTAGACTTACTTAAGGTATAAAAATAAAAAGGTATTAGATAAAGGTTATTAGTTTAAAGTAAAGATTAGGTATTAGGTTTAAAGTTAAAGGTATTAGTAAAAAGGTAAAAGGTTTTCAGTTTAAGGATAAAAGGTAAAAAGATCAATAGGTTTAGTGCTAAGGTAAAAAGAAAAGATTAAAAAGGATAACAATTAAGACTAGAAAAACCAAAGAAACAAAGAACCCTAAATTGGGGGGTTCTTTCAGGAAGCCGGCGGCATTCAAGATGATGAATGACGCCTTTTTTTATTTTTATTCTGATCAATCTAACTTTTCTCTTTATATAATAAGTTCGAACATTCATCAGGAAATCATATACACCCCCTCAAGAAACGAAATACACACGAGTTATCAATATCCATAATTGCAACATCATCATTACAATTTCAATACAACTAAAATGAAATAATGATTTTTTTCCGTAATTAAGTATAAAAGCACAGAAAATACTATTTATTTGCCATCGGTAAATCTGTTATTTCTTCGATAATTTCTTAACTTTGTAGCGCAAGAAAGAAAAAGAGACAATAAAAACACTTTTATAACATAACATAAATAATTAGAATTATGGAATTTGTAACAAACGAAAAACTTACTATCGTAGGTGCTGCCGGTATGATCGGTTCTAACATGGCTCAGACTGCAATCATGATGGGCTTGACTAATAACATCTGCTTGTACGACCCATACGCTCCAGGTTTGGAAGGTGTAGCAGAAGAATTGTTCCACTGCGGCTTTGAAGGTGTAAACATCACTTTCACTTCTGATATCAAAGAAGCTTTGACAGGTGCTAAATATATCGTTAACTCAGGTGGTGCTGCTCGTAAAGCAGGTATGACTCGTGAAGACCTTCTTAAAGGTAATGCAGCTATCGCTGAAGAATTCGGTAAGAACGTTAAGACTTACTGCCCAGATGTAAAACACATCGTTATCATCTTCAACCCAGCTGATATCACTGGTCTTATCACTTTGTTGTATTCAGGTTTGAAACCAGGTCAGGTTACAACTCTTGCAGCTCTTGACTCTACTCGTCTTCGCAGCGAATTAGCTAAACACTTCGGTATTTCTATGGACGCTGTTGAAAACTGCCGTACATATGGTGGTCATGGCGAACAGATGGCTGTATTCGCTTCTACAGCTAAAGTTAACGGCAAAGCTTTGACTGACATCATCGGTACAGATGCTTTGACTAAAGAACAGTGGGCTGAAATCCAGCAGAAAGTAACTAAGGGTGGTGCTAACATCATCAACCTCCGCGGACGTTCTTCATTCCAGAGCCCATCATACGTTTCTATCGAAATGATTGGTGCTGCTATGGGTGGTAAAGCATTCCGTTGGCCAGCTGGTACATACGTATCAAACGATAAGTATGACCATATCATGATGGCTTGGGAAACTTCTATCGACACTGAAGGTTGCCACTGCGCTGCTTTGAACGGAACAGCTGAAGAACAGGCTGCTTTGGATAAGAGCTACGAACACTTGTGCGCTCTTCGTGACGAAGTTATCGCTATGGGCGTTCTTCCTCCAGTATCAGAATGGAACGCATTGAACCCAAATATTAAATAATTAATATCCAGGTTTAAAATTATATCAGGGGAAACCGCGTATGTGGTTTCCCCTATTTTTATACCCATAAATCATAATTTTTTATGTACTTTTGCAGCCAGTATGATAGATCAGGCCACCATAGACAGAATTCTTGATGCAGCACAAATAGTTGATGTTGTTTCCGACTTTGTTACTCTGCGCAAGCGTGGAGTCAACTACGTAGGTTTGTGTCCTTTCCATAATGAAAAGACTCCATCGTTCAGCGTTTCTCCAAGTAAGGGAGTATGCAAATGCTTCAGCTGCGGAAAAGGTGGAAACGCGGTACATTTCATAATGGAACACGAACAACTGTCGTACTATGAGGCTCTGAAATGGCTCGCAAAGAAGTATAATATCGAAATAAAGGAAAGAGAGCTTACAAAGGAGGAAAAGCAGTCTCAAAGTCTGAGAGAAAGTCTTTTCCTTGTCAACCAGTTTGCAGCAGAATATTTCCAGGACATTTTATACAACAACATTGACGGACAAAGCATTGGTATGACTTATTTCCGCCAGAGAGGATTCCGTGACGATATTATAAAGAAATTCCAGCTTGGATATTGTACTGAGTCAAAAGATGCATTAGCTAAAACAGCTGTACAGAAAGGCTACAAACAAGAACTGTTGCTCAAAACCGGACTGTGCTACATGAAGGACGACGGAAAAACCATACGCGACCGCTTCTGGGGACGTGTGATTTTCCCGGTTCACAACATCACCGGAAAAGTTGTTGCATTCGGAGGACGTGTACTCAGCGCTGCAACAAAAAACGTACAGATGAAGTACGTCAACTCTCCTGAATCCGAAATCTATCATAAGAGTAAGGAGCTGTACGGAATATACTTTGCCAAACAGTCAATAATCCGCCAGGACAGATGCTTCCTTGTGGAAGGCTACACAGACGTTATCTCAATGCATCAAAGCGGTATTGAGAACGTAGTGGCATCATCAGGAACAGCACTTACATCAGATCAGATAAGACTGATACACAGATTTACAAATAACATCACAGTGTTATACGATGGCGACGGTGCAGGTATAAAAGCCAGTATCCGCGGTATTGACATGCTTTTGGAAGAAGGTATGAATATAAAGGTATGTCTGCTTCCAGACGGTGAGGACCCTGACAGCTTCGCCAGAAAGCATAATGCTACGGAATATCAGGCATACATCAATAACAATGAAGTTGACTTTATACGCTTCAAAACCAACCTGCTTATGGAAGAGGCAGGCAAAGATCCTATCAAAAGGGCTGAACTGATTTCAAGCATAGTAAAAAGTATATCGGTCATTCCCGACAGCATAGTCCGTTCTGTATATATCAGAGAGTGCAGCCAGCTGCTTAAAATGGATGAAAAAATCCTGGTTGAAGCTACAGCCAAACTTATTGAACAGGCAGCAGAAAGTAAGGAAAAGGAAGAAGAAAGAAAAAGACAGAGAGAGGAATACAACAGAAGGCAGCAGGCAATCTCAACTCCACAACAGGAAGAGGAAATTGCTTCAGACAGTAATGCAAAGAGTAACAATACTGCAGATATTGTTCCACCTGTGAGCAATCCTACTATTGATAGAAATGAAACTCCCGTTCTTCCACCTGAAGGAAATATACCCCCTCCAGAATTAATGCCGGAAGAGATATCACCTGTTGACACATATTCATCATACATCCCTGCACAGGGAAATGAGAACAAGGTTTTCTACAAGCAGGAAGAAAGTCTTGTGAAAATGATTATCAGATATGGAGAGAAAGTAGTGTGCTGTGTAGAAGACGAAGAAGGCAACGAACAGCCATTCACCGTAACTGAATATATTGCATACAATCTGAAAGTTGACGACATACAGTTCCACAATCCTATACACAGAAAGATACTTAAGGAAGCGGAAGAGAACGTACACAATGAAAACTTTGTGGCAGAGAGATATTTTCTGTCAAATCCGGATCCGCAGATAAGCAAGGTTGCTGCCGACATGTCGAGCGACAGGTACCAGCTTAGCAATTATCATTCTAAAGGCCAGAAAATAATAACAGACGAAGAACGTCTCTACGAACTAGTTCCCCGCCTGCTGCTGGATTTTAAGATTTCTATTTTAAAGGAAGAGATGAAACATACCCTTCAAGCACTGAACGATCCTGCTGTAGCTTCCAATCCGGAGAAATGCGCAGAGATAATGGCCCATTTCAAAGATTTGACAGAAACACAGAACATGATTCTGAAAGATGCAGGCGATCGTACTACCAGCCTCTATTAATGGTTGTTTCTGATAAGATTCATGAACTCCTCACGAGTCTTTGCCTGATTAAAAGCTCCTGTAAAATCGGATGTTGTGGTTATTGAATTCTGCTTCTCTACACCACGCATCTGCATACACATGTGTTTGGCTTCTACAACAACCATCACTCCAAGCGGATTCAATGTTTCCTGAATACACTCCTTAATCTGCAGAGTCATTCGTTCCTGCACCTGCAAACGATGCGAGAATATATCCACCACTCGTGCTATCTTGCTTAACCCTGTTATGTATCCGTTAGGGATATAAGCTACATGAGCCTTACCATAGAAAGGAAGCATGTGATGTTCGCATAAAGAGAAGAAATCTATGTCCTTCACGATGACCATCTGACTGTATTCTTCCTGGAATTTTGCAGCATTAAGCACTGCTTTCGGATCCATTTCATATCCTCTTGTAAGAGTCAGCATTGCTTTTGCAACACGCTCCGGCGTTTTCAGAAGTCCTTCACGCTCAGGATCTTCTCCAAGCAATGACAATATCTCCCTGTAATGCCCCATCAATTTCTGAACCTTCTCTTCAGGCCAGTTTATCATATCGGTTGTCATCATCATCTGTATATATTATTCTATAGGAATATTTATCTGTTCACGCACTATTGCCACTTCCTTAAAACTTCCTTCAGCTTTCAGCTGTCTCATTGCTACATGGGCCTCTTCTATACTTTTATAGTCGCCCACTCTGCATAACCAGCGAGGCGGTTGGAAAAATGTATATACCGGCATATCTGGAAACTTTTCCTTAACCTTCTCTGCCACAATGTTAGCCTCATCTCTGGCCTGACGGGAATTATTGCCAGCATAGACCTGTACACGATATCCGCGTGTTTTTATAACTCTCTGCGCTTCAGAAGAGCCAGTCCTGACAAAACGTTTGCCTATCATATCGGTTATCTGGGCATCCTGATGTACAGTCACCTTACCTTGACCGGGAACGTTTGTCTGCAAACTTTCCACTATATTACTCTGTGCCACGGCAATTCCCGATGAGACAGTAAAGACTAAAGATAAAAAATATTTCATCATACCGGTTGATTGAATTTTTAAAGACAGTATTCCGGACATAACTTCCGGAATACTGCCATATTATTTAAACTACAGACCTGTGTCTGCAATAAATTATTTGAATGCGTCGATGATACCCTTGAAGTCAGCAGCTTTCAAAGCAGCTCCACCGATAAGACCACCGTCAACATCAGGATTAGCGAACAATTCCTTAGCGTTAGAAGGCTTGCAGCTACCACCGTAAAGGATAGAAGTGTTTTCAGCAACTTCCTTACCGTATTTAGCAGCAACCAATGAACGGATGTGAGCATGGATTTCCTGAGCCTGTTCTGGAGTAGCAGTCTTACCTGTACCGATAGCCCAAACTGGTTCGTAAGCCAAGATTACTTTACCGAAATCTTCAGCTGACAAAGAGAATACAGAAGCAAGCTGAGCTTCAACTACTTCATTCTGCTTGTTAGCTTCGCGTTCTTCAAGAACTTCACCGATACAGAAGATTGGCTTCAAGTTGTTAGCCAAAGCAAGTTTAACTTTTTCTTCAAGGATTTCTACTGTTTCGTGATAGTAAGCACGACGTTCAGAGTGACCAAGGATTACGTACTGAGCACCTGTAGAAGCTACCATTTCTGCAGAAACTTCACCTGTATATGCACCAGAAACTTTGTCTGCACAGTTTTCTGCACCTACACCGATGATTGAGCTGTCAACGATAGGAGTTACAGAAGCCAAGTGGATGAACGGAGTACAGATTATCACGTCGCAGTTTGGCTTGTCAGCAGTCAAAACTTCATTCAATTCTTTTGCCAAAGCAATACCTTCTTGCAGGTTCTTGTTCATTTTCCAGTTACCTGCTACAATGTTTTTTCTCATCTTGTTGAAATAATTAAATAGTTAAATATAAAAGGTTATAATCAATCTTTCTTTTCATTTACTCCTTTATTTGGAGCAGGAATAAACTTTTTCTTTCTGTGTATGTTCAACCATATCAAATCTATGATTATGAACAGTATCAACGGTCCGAAGAACCAAACCAACATTTCTGTAACCTTTGTCCAGAATGTATTATCGTCAAGTTGTCCTATAGGAAGTTCCTCCAAAGGGCCAGACAGCTGATATTCGTCAGGCAAAGAGAAATTACTCCATTTTCTTATCACCACACCGTCTTTCAACAATATCATACCCGGATTGGAACGAATAATGGTTTTCAGCGTTATCTCGTCCATTGTGGCAAACGGATATTCCGCTCCAGTATAATCCTGCCATCTTGATATAGCTTCATCCGATGATGCTGTTACACAATAGAACTTATAGCCATGATCCAACGAATAATCATACACTTCGTTTATCAGATCCATTGAACTGTCATCAGCCTTTTCAAGCCATGGCGAAACCAGAAGAAAGACATAGTTACTATTCAGAATTTCTTCAGTTATATCAGCGCCATCGTCATTCGATATCACAACAAAATCCTTGATTGGCGGTTCATAGCCCTTTTCTTTCAGTACAGTCTGCGACTCTACAAATGTCCATGTGGTATCGGTCGGGAAATTATCTATAGTAAAATCCTTCTTCACACCATCTTTCTGGTATGTAAATATGGTTTCATAAACAGGAAGTTTCACCCCCTCAGGTATCTCCATTCCAGCCTTGATGTCAGCCCCTATATGATACGGACGAAAGTCAAATACCGGTAAATGATTAAGGGTGAAATATGTGAACAGAAATATAAAGACAGTACTGTACATTGCTACCAGCCAATCCACCTTATCAGTCACTAACTTGAATACACTCCTGTTACGCACAAAGACAAATACTGACGCCAAAAGAAGGACTACATTCTTCCAGAAAGTATCCCAATTTGACAAATGAACGGCATCACCGAAACATCCGCAATCGGAAATAGGATTGGAAACAGCAAGCCACAACGTAAGAGGAGTCATTACAAGCATAAAAAGCAGGCAGGATATTGAAGCCAATTTACGTCGTATTCCAAACAGGAGGTAAGAACCTAAAGTAAATTCCACTATAGCCATTATCCAGGCTATAAGATAAGGTACAAAACCGGAAATCCATCCGGCCAGCCCGAAAGCTTCAAAATAGTCCTCTACTTTATAGACTGTTCCCATCGGATCATTGGCTTTAATGAATCCCGAAAACAGGAATACTATAGCCAAGAGGAAGCGACATATATTTACGCCTACATAAACAGCCCTATGTATATACTTATTCTCCAAACTCAAGTTTTATTAATCCGAACACCGAATAGTTAATCATATCCATGTAGTTGGCATCCACTCCTTCCGAAACCAATGTCTCACCACCAAGTTCTTCTATCTGCTTGGTTCTGTATATCTTCATAAGAATCAAATCCGTATATGACGATATACGCATACTGCGCCAAGCCTCATCGTAATCATGGTTTTTTGCCAACATAAGCTCCAATGCCTTCTTTGCGTATTTGTCATACATCTCAAGCGCACGCTCTATGCTCATATCGTTAGTCTCGGCAAAACCCAGTTCCAACTGGATAAGTCCTATTATACCATAATTTACTATTGCTATGAATTCCGAACGGATACCTTCGTCGATAAGGGCAACACCCTTCACTTCTATACTGCGGATGCGGTTAGCCTTTATGAATATCTGGTCTGTTACCGAAGACGGACGCATGATGCGCCACGCTGCGCCATAATCATGCAATTTCTTTTCGTAAAGGCTACGACATATTTCTATAACGTGTTCAAACTGTTGTTTAGTATCTTTCATAAACCAATTGAATATGTGGCAAAGTTACTTATTTTTCGTATAAACACATAATAAAAAAGGTGGAAATGCTTTTGCATTCCACCTTTTTTAATCATATAAACGTCAAATAAGATTCTATATTAAAGTATTATACAGAATTATGAACAACGCAACACCTGTCCGATTCTGAGAACTGTATTACGTTTTATACCGTTCATGCTACACAGCTTGTCAATTGAAATATGATATTTTCTTGATATTGAGCCCAAAGTGTCACCACTTTTAATTTTATGATAACGTATGGAGTTAGCGGCTGCTGCAACCTTCTTCATGTCACCGTTCTTTAGTGCAGCCAACGCTCTTGTACGCTGATAATTATACATATTGGCTCCCTTTATGAAGAGATAGCTGTCTGCCACAATATCCTGTTTTGGAAAATCGAAAAGGAACTCAGGATTGATTACCTGACCTAGCAATCTTGTTTCGAAATGAAGATGCGAACCTGTTGAACGTCCTGTATTTCCCCCCAGACCTATTACCTCGCCAGCCTTTACGAACTGGTCTTCCTTGACTAGCTGCTTCGAAAGGTGACCATAGATTGTTTCAAGTCCGTTATCATGACGAATTACAACATACTTACCGTAACCAGAACGTTCGTATCTCACGATTCTTACTCTACCGCTGAACGCCGCACGTATTGTATCGCCGATATATACCTTTATGTCAAGTCCGTTGTGCATACGTCTCCATCTGGGACCACACTTCGATGTAATCTTCGTATGTGGTGTAGGCATACAGAAGCCTGTTAAATCTATTCTGAAAGTATCCGGTACAGTCACTTTTTTTCCGTAGGCATGAACCCTTTCATTGCTCCATTCCGGATAAAGCGAATAAGCCGGGTAGAAGGCTTGTTCTGTTTCAATCTGACGTACCAAAGCTAGTGAGTCAACAGACTTTAGCTTCCTATCTATGGGTGCCTGCTTGGCCAACAAGTCCTGTGCCGAAGTATTTACAGACACCAAAGCAAAAGCTGCGACCGATAATGTTCTAAGAATTTTAATAAGCATTTTACAGTTAATATTTTTATATATGAGTATAAGAAATACACGTTTTATACATATTATCCCTTATACCTAACAACTCAAAACTAAAAAGGTTTTCAAAAAATCCTTGTAAAGATAAGTTTTTTTGTGGAGCGAGGCAAGCCAGATTAAGCATTTTTTACGTATTTTCATACACTATATACGTAAAAACAAGTATTATATGTTGAGTAACATATTTTGAGCAAATATAGATGTTACTATTCCTTTACATACTTTCCGGCATTCCAATTGAATTTTAATGAATCCACTGTATATGGCTTCATGATATCTGCACTTTCCTTGCCCATAGCTTCAAGAGTATTACACTTGAATACAATACTATTGTCCTTGTCTGACAATTCAGCTTTCATTATATACATTTCATTGGCGAAATCTTCTCTTGAAACTGTGTTTACACTGTCATTAGAAGATTTATAGAAATCTCCATGTCCCGGAAGAGAGATAAAGTTACGCAACGGCAATTCTTTCCAGTCGATAGAATAGAAATATACCTGGCTGTCTTCTGCTGGTCCGTTGTATGTTTTTACCACACAAACCACATTTACCGAATCGTTCAATGGCAACAGTTTCATTTCCTCTGATGATGCCTCTGTGGTTTTAAGCTTCAGATAATCGTCCGTAAGCTTAAGCATTTCCGATTGACCTCCGAATCTGTTCTTTACTACAGCCTTCATTCCCGATGACAGGAAATCGGCAAAGTCCTGACGGTTTACCTTAGTCAGCAGCGGAGAAAGTGAATCAGGCATTGAAACGAATACTGAGTTTATATTTTGTGCATTAGCCGAAAGGCTTAAAAGTATGGAAAACAATAGAATTAATCTCATATTTATATTTTAAAAGCATTTAATAAACATCGAAACTCCTTGATATATTCTGGTCCGACAATTGTCGGCAGTGGTGCTGACCAAGGTCGGCAATACTACCGACAATCGTCAGAAGCTCTGCTCACAGCTGTCAGCAGCAGGATATATGCTTTCAACGGAAAAGTTTCTCTATATCATCATCATTCATAAGTGCAAGAACAGTCTTTCCGTCTGGTGTATAATTTGGTGCCGGAGCAGAGAACAGCCCGTCAACCAAAGCATTCATTTCATCGTTGGAAAGCACCTGACCAGCAACAATGGCAGAAGCACGTGCCATTGAAAGTGCAATCATGCTTTGCACCTCTTCTTTCACCTTACAGCCTTTCTCTATTGCCGAATGAACAATATTAGTTATCAGCTGTTCAGGATTGAGTCCCTCAATATCGGCTGGTACACCATTAATGGAATATGTTCCTCCACCAAGCGGACTGAGTTCAAATCCCAATGATGTCAAATCATCCATAATTTCTTCCAGTACAGGAACTTCGGAAGGTGAAAAATGAATCATGTCGGGAAACAGCATACGTTGTGACAATCCTACGTGTTTCTGTATCTGATCCATATACTTGTCATACAATATCCTTACGTGTGCCCTATGCTGGTCGATAATCATAAGTCCGGATTTCACCGAAGTAAGAATATATGTTCCTTTGTACTGATAATGCTGCGCAGCTTTTTCCGTAATGACAGCATCCGGATGCTCATCATATATGGTAGCCTCTTCTGCATCCTCATGAAATTTTCCCGAGAAAACGTTTTCTTCCGAGAAAGGACTCACATCTTCCTCCACTGTACGTGTCTTTCTCTCCAATCCTTGGTAGAATGGCTCCCATTCTGTCCTTTTCTTGCTTGCCGAAGAATAAGACGACGGAGGAACAATAGAAGACGATTGGTTGAACGGATTATATGAAGGATCATACGAAGTAGGTGGAAGTTCACTCCCTATTGAACCGGCCATATCAATGGCTGGAATATCGGGCATACCCTCGGTATCAAAATCTATCGAAGGTACGGCATTAAATCTGCCTAATGTTTCCTTTACAGCCGCAGATAATATCTGCCAGATGGCTTGTTCATTCTCAAACTTTATTTCGGTCTTGGTAGGATGAATATTGACATCTATATTGGCAGGATCCACATCAAAATATATAAAATAAGACACTTGTTCACCTACCGGAATAAGATGCTCGTATGCATCTGCCACAGCCTTATGGAAATAAGGATGACGCATATATCTGCCATTCACAAAGAAGAACTGACGTGCACCTTTCTTTCTGGCCGTTTCGGGCTTACCTATAAAACCGTGAATGTTTACCATAGTAGTGTCGATATCCAGCGACAACAGATCCTGGTTCAATTTCTTGCCGAACACTCCCATTATGCGCTGTCTAAGCTGTATGGCAGGCAGGTTCAGAATTTCCGTTCCATTATGATGGAATGTGAACGATACTTCCGGATTTACGAGAGCTATTCTTTCGAATTCCGATATTATGTTACTCAGTTCAGTCTGATTTGATTTGAGGAATTTTCTTCTTGCAGGAACATTAAAAAACAAATTTCGCACTATGAAATTACTTCCTTCAGGGCATGCCACCGGTTCTTGCTTTTCCACTTTGGAGCCGGAAATCAAAATAGACGTACCCAGCTCCTCACCGTGCTGCCTTGTACGCAACTCTACTTCGGCTACTGCAGCAATAGATGCCAGCGCCTCTCCGCGGAAGCCCATAGTCCGTAGAGCAAACAAATCCGAAGCCTCGCGTATCTTTGAAGTGGCATGGCGTTCGAAGGCCAGACGCGCGTCTGTTTCCGACATTCCTTTACCATTGTCTATCACCTGGATGCATGTCTTTCCGGCATCTGTCACAGATACATCAATATGTCCTGCTCCGGCATCAATGGCATTCTCAACCAGTTCCTTTATCACCGAAGCCGGCCTCTGGATAACTTCACCCGCTGCAATCTGATTGGCTACAGAGTCGGGCAACAAACGGATTATATCGCTCATAAATTATGTTTCTCCTTTATTTAATCAAAAAGTAAAGCTACCTGTTACAAGATAATGCAGGATATAAAGCAATAACACAATTGCCACAAACAATGTTGCATAACTGAGCGGTTTTCTGCCACTCTCCTTACGACGTTTTAGATATTTTGTACCTTCAACAAATTTTCCTCTGATATCTTCAGGAGAAAACTCCTTAGGAGGCAACATGCCAAGCTCACGTTTTGCAGTATCCTCTATCTTCTGCAGCTTTTCCTTACGCTCATCCACATAGATATACTCATGGTGATACGCTCTCGGTTTTCTCATTGTAAACATTCCCATAATATTATCTATTTATCGTTAAACAAATGCTGGTTAGGCAACTCTATAGGTCCGCGAACATTCTTCTTCAGCTGATCTTCAAGTTTCTTGCCACGCCAGTTGAATATATCCTTCTTATTCAAAGGACGAATATAGTCAAACCATACGAAATTATCAAGATGACTTTTCTCCAAAGGTATCTGAGACATAGGATATAGAGTACCATTCGACTTAGGACTCATCACCATGCGTTCCAATTGCTGGTTTTCAAGATATATATCCAGCTGACTGGTTTCAGACACGTTCATTCCTATAAGAAGACTGTCGGAGTCCATTGGATAATACACTAACCGGACAGAACCTATCACCTCTACTTTTTCCATAAGTCCGTCTTCGAAATACGCCTTGATTTCCTTTCCGGAAATCTGATTGAACAATGTAGTATCTACAGGTATCTGTTCCACAGAAAGAGCCTGATTGATGATATGTGCCCAGTCTATGGTACTGTCGTTCATGTATATATTTATCTGTTCACCCAAAAGTTGCTGGTTTTCATTCCATAGGACAGGATCCTTATACATGATAAGACATGAATCTTTCGACGAGAACACCAGTGAGTCCGCTACTCCCTGGACATCTGTTCTGTAAAACCTTACCTTATGGTATGCCTTTACCTCTCTATACATAGAGTCAGTGTCAAGATGGAAAGTATTCATACTGAGGGTATCAGCATGTAGGAAAAGACTGTCTCCCTGAGAGTAATCTATAGCTACTGCATTCTTCGTAACGAAAGCACTTTTCAGTTTCTCATTGTAATAACCATAGTCCCCCAACATCATGTTCTTGTTTAGAGTATCTGTCATTACTATATTTGAGAAAGCCTCGCCAATACCTGTGTTTCTGTCATAGAACAATGAATCTCCAGTCAGTTGCTTGCTGTCGCTTGTCAACACCGAGCGCTGATACAGGTCTGCTTTACCGGTCTGTGTATCATAATATCCCGACTCGGAATAAATATAATTGTTGTCGCTGTAAATATCAGAAGGACCAACAATATTTGCCACCTTTGTCAATGTACTGTATTTCAACGTGTCGGACAGCATTGTAAACTGTGGGTTTTCCAGTTTCACATTGTAATAGAAAACAGACATTTTGGTAGAAGGACTATATTCTCCCCATTCGGAAGTCAGTACATTCTGGTCGTCCATCATTGTTCCACCATCGAAGAAATATCCAAGATTGAATATTCTGTCATAGTTCAAGCTATCGGTAAGCAATGTTGTTGTTCTGTTCTCCATTCTTACGTTCATTCGCATCTGCGCAATCTGGGTCAGCCCGTCATAATACAGTCTGTCACCATATAGGAACAAAGTATCCCCCTGTTCCATACGTACATTGCTGAATGCCTCGAATGAATTTATCTTGTCATAATAATATGCACTGTCGCAATACATATACACACTGTCATGACGGAAGACTACGTTTCCAACCACTATTTGCGCGTCAGGATGCAGAGCGTCTTTTTTCAGTTTGTCGGCACGCAACAAATACACCTTACTTTTCTGTTTCGGCTGAGTCTGTGTCCTGCCGTCCTGCATATTGGCAGCCGTCAGGCAAAAGCCCAACAGGCAGAGAGTACATAACAACAGTACTCTCTGCCCGCCAAATAACATTATTTTTTTCTTTATATCAAACATTCTGTCTATTTAGGCAATAATGTAAATTATCATTCCTTGATCCATCCCGGATATTTAAAATCACATTTTCTCCAATTAGGATTAATTCGAACGTATGTATTTTTCTGTTTTTCAACAATCCATTCCTGAATTTTCTCTTCACTGCGTTTTGCTGTCACCATACTCTTCAGGCGTTGATAATCTTCAGTAATGGTAGCCTTGTGTGCATCAATTCTGTTTTTCAGCTTAACGATGGCACACACCTCCTTACCTTTCGAGTTAATCATCGTAAATGGCTTTGATATTTCACCTATCTGCATACCTTCAACTACCTTTGCAACTTCCTGAGATACCAGTCCGGCAAGATGCTGCATTTCGAAGCGAGAAGTTCCTGTTTGAGGATTGGCCAACAATCCATGATTATTCTTTGTATCCTTGTCCTGAGATACCCATGTGGCAGCCTCATCGAATGTCACTTTTCCTTTTCGTATATCATTAGCCAAGGTATCAAGCTTGTTGAGCGCCTCTTCTATTTCCTGTTCATCAACTTTAGGCTTCATAAGTATATGACGATAACTTACTCTATCACCTCTTTTTTCAATCAGCTGTGCTATGTGGTATCCATACTCTGTTTCAAACACTTTTGAAATCTTCTTCGGATCTGTCATATTGAATATTACATTCGCAAATTCCGGTGTCAGCTCACCTCTTCCTGTAAATCCGTATTCACCTCCACGGCGTGCAGAACCCGGGTCTTCGGAATAATACATAGCCAATACAGAAAATGAAGATTCTCCCTTGTATATCTGTTCAGTGAAATCACGAAGTTTTTTCTTTACTCTTTCTATTTCCTCCTCTTTAATCTTCGGTTCGCGTACTATAATCTGCACCTCAACCTGAGTAGGAATACTAGGAATACTGTCAGAAGGCAAATTCTTGAAATAATTTCTCACCTCTGCCGGTGTCAGTTTAATATCCCCTACAAGCTCACGTTGCATCTGCTGCACAATAAGTCCGTTACGGATATTTTCTCTCAACATTTCGCGTATTTGAGTAGATGTCTTATTATAATATTCCTCCATTTTTTCCTTTGAACCTATCTGATCGATAAGCCATGCAGTCTGCTGCTCTACCTTCTGTATAACTTCCTGCTCTGAAACTTCTATACTGTCAATCTCTGCCTGATGCAAAAACAGTTTCTGCACAGCCAGTTCTTCCGGAATGACACAATATGGATCTCCGTCAAAACGTCGTCCCTCATATTGGGCATTCAACCTTTCATTCTCAACATCAGATTTCAGAATAGCTTCATCGCCAACCACCCAAACGACTTCGTCAATAACATTGTCCTGGGCATTTACTGTCAATCCCACAAAAGATAATAGTAGGAAAAAACCAAATCGAATTACACTTAATTTATTCATTTGAGGCATTAAAATATTTTATATCATTATTATCACAGGCTTCGTCATACAAATCTTTCTTCATTTTTGTTATAAACTCCACCCTTTTATTATTCATAATTATTTCTCTAATATCTTTCCCTGCATATTCCAAAGGCAAAATTTCACCCTTTCCAAGGTAATCTTCTATATGAAGGAAATAATAGAATGCAGAATCACTTAACTCTATATTCTTATTCTTTCCAATATTGTTTTTTTCTTTGTCAGCATCAGTCGGCAATCTAAGAAAAAAGTCATTCACAGATCTCCACCTGTCATAAAAATACTCATAATCAACAGCATTACGCAAACCGTATTTTTCTATCTTGTCAACTGAGCGTTCAGAACCGTCCTTATACCACTGCCTTACTTGAGAAATCCCTGAAGCAGTTTTCGGTACTTTTATATAAAGACCTTTTATGTATGGCTCAACAGCCAGAAAGGCATCCTTATTTTCATTGTAGTACTCTTCAACCTCACTATCAGGAATTAGGCTTTCAACTTCCTGACTTACAATCTGCTCTATATATGTATGAGTTATCAACTCCCTACGATACGAATTGACCAATTCATTTATTCCGGCATCATCAGGTATATTACCCTCAGCTTTTGCATAAAGCAACATATCATCAATCCAGTTTTTGATATATCTGTCAGCCATCTCGGCACTATCCTTTTCAGATATTCCAGGAGGTGTTACCGCCATGACATCTTCCATATAAAGATAATTATCACCCACCTGAACAAGTGGTGTCTTACCTTTATGGTCAACTGTCTCGGTACACCCGGAAGCAAGCAATACAAAAGCCGTTATAATACAAAAAAGATATCTGTAGTACATTTTTCAATAAATCAGTGAACGAAGATACTGTATAAATCAATTACTTCCATCACAATTAACTGTTTTTAAAACGTCTATATACTTTTCTACCCTAAATTTACGTTCCAAATCCTGAAAATAAAGCGTCTCGCATTCCTGTTTATAATCCTGAATCAACACATCATATACATCATGATAATTATCAGCCATATAGTCAAGCTTCTTTCCAAGAATAAAAGTATATGGAAACTCATTCATTTCTTTATATTCTCCGCATTTAAAGGCCAATTTATCTATGTATTCATTTTCGCCGATTTCAAAAAGACCGACTTCAATTACAGAATCATAAACTTTATTTTCACGTATCAATTCATTCAGTTTATCATTCCATAACTCCATAGGCAACTTTTTCAACTTACGTCTTATTTTAGAACCTGCCTTTTTGCTTTTACAATGAATTACAGCTCCTTTGTAATGCGGAAACTCCCATCTGTATTTACCCCTGTTCCGTTTGAAGAATTCCTCCAAATCTTTTTTCGATGCTTTAGAAGTTAACAAATCATCCTTCTTATCAAGTTCTGCTGCAAGCAACGTTTCATAAGCCATTTTCAAAACAGAATGAGCATCACTTTCATCATGAAGCAATCTTACTATATTAACTCCTTCCGGAGAGATAAAAGGCTTTGAACATCCTCCTACAGAAATGCCACTCATGGCATCTTTTACTTCATTCAGCAAAAACCTTGTATCATGATATACACATTGCTCTAATCTTGAGTCTGCATCTCTGGCAAGAATACGTTCTGTCTGTTCGCCGGATATAATCTTAGAATACACATCCTGCATAAAAGCAAATGCCTTATCAGACACTTCATTCTGACGTAGCTTATAAGTAATCACCTGAATAACAGCATTGCCACTTTGCTGTTTTTCATTAAGATCATCTATTCCCGACAATTCATTACTTAAAAGCCCAAATTCCTTCTTAAAACCGGACTCTTCGTCTATACCTCTACTCTTGGCCTCATATACTTTCAACTTAAACTGAAGGAAATAATAAAAATAATCCTCTACAGAACAATCTGATATTTTTGATATGTTTCTATAATACTGTTCATATTCCGACAAAAGGATTTCATCACCATTTATTTTCAATATGACTTTGTCGGACTGATTATACGGATACAGTCCGAGACAGCACCATATAAACATAAAACATAATACAAATAATCTTCTCATGATAAAAAAATAGCATGGACCATACATAAGCGTAAACGCATTATATATAATCCATGCCAACACTAATATTCTAAATGATATTATTGAGGACGGCTGTAGTTAGGAGCTTCACTTGTAATAGCCACATCATGTGGATGACTTTCCAATACACCAGCATTTGTAATACGTGTAAACTTGGCGTTATGAAGTTCCATAATGTTGTGTGCTCCACAATATCCCATACCGGCACGCAAACCACCAGTCAACTGATAGATAACTTCGTAAAGTGTACCTTTATAAGGAACACGTGCTGCGATACCTTCCGGAACAAGTTTCTTAACATCAGTAGTAGAACTCTGGAAATAACGGTCTTTAGAACCATTTTCCATAGCTTCCAAAGACCCCATACCACGATATGACTTGAATTTACGTCCGTTGAATATGATTGTATCACCAGGAGCTTCTTCTGTACCTGCAACAAGCGAACCTATCATTACACTGTATCCACCGGCAGCCAATGCTTTAACCACATCACCAGAGTAACGCAATCCACCGTCAGCAATCAAAGGCACACCTGTACCTTCCAAAGCTTTAGCCACATCATATACAGCAGTCAACTGAGGTACACCAACACCGGCTACCACACGTGTAGTACATATTGAACCAGGACCGATACCTACTTTAACAGCATCTGCACCAGCTTCTACCAATGCTTTTGCAGCAGCACCTGTTGCCACATTACCAACTACGATATCTACATTAGGGAAACGCTTCTTTGCTTCTTTAAGCTTATCTATTACATATTTTGAATGTCCGTGTGCTGTATCAATAACAATTGCATCTGCTCCGGCATTCACCAATGCCTCCATACGTTCCAATGTATCAGCTGTAACACCTACACCTGCAGCTACACGCAAACGTCCCTGTGCATCCTTGCAAGCCATCGGTTTGTCTTTTGCTTTAGTTATATCCTTATAAGTTATAAGGCCTATCAACTTACCATTCTCATCAACTACAGGAAGCTTTTCAATCTTATTTTCCTGAAGGATCTGAGCTGCTGTCTCCATATCTGTTGACTGTTTTGTTGTGATGATATTTTCAGAAGTCATCACTTCCTGTATCTTCTTTTCCATGTCCTTTTCGAAACGAAGGTCACGGTTAGTAACGATACCTACAAGATAATTCTCGTTGTCCACAACAGGAATACCACCGATTTTGTATTCAGCCATGATATTCAAGGCGTCGATCACCTTTGCATCCCTATTTATAGTAACAGGATTTGAAATCATACCGTTTTCAGCACGTTTCACTGTTGCAACCTGACGAGCCTGTTCGGCAATAGACATATTTTTGTGGATTACACCGATACCTCCTTCTCTGGCAATAGCAATAGCCATCTGAGATTCTGTAACTGTATCCATAGCGGCAGTTACGAAAGGAATTTTCAACTCGATGTTTCTTGAGAACTTAGTCGTAAGTTCGACTGTTTTAGGTAATACTTCAGAATAGGCAGGGATCAACAAAACGTCATCGTAAGTCAATCCATCCATAACAACTTTATCTGCAATAAATGACATAGGGCTTTATGCTTTTGATTATTATTGCGTGCAAATATACGATTTTTATACGAATTATATAAGAGCAGACAATTATATTAACATATTTTTATGACAAAAAAAATGCTTCGCCAAGGCTACAAACCGGCGAAGCTAGTTGTTTACATCAAAATATCAATTAATTTGCCATTTCTGAAATAAACTTAATTCTGACTAGTCTGATTTCTTCCTCTGTATAGTCATCACCAAGTTCATCCATGGCATCTTCTATTTTATCTGTTTCCGATTCCTTAAAATAATCATAGATATCCAACATATGGTCTTCGTCCATAATTTCATCAAGGAAATAATCAATATTAAGCTTAGTACCGGAATATACTATAGCCTCAACTTCATCAAGCAATTCCTGGAAATCTATACCCTTTGCAACAGCAATATCGTCCAAAGCTACTTTTCTGTCTATACTCTGAATGATAGAGACCTTCAGTTTAGATTTGTTGGCTACAGTACGCACCCTTAAATCTTCAGGTCTGTCTATTTCGTTCTCCTCGCAATGAGTCTTTATCAGATCACAGAATTCCTGACCATAACGTTTTGCCTTACCGGCTCCGACGCCCGGAATATTCTGCAACTCTTCAAGGGTAATCGGATATATAGTAGCCATTGCCTCCAGAGAAGGATCCTGGAATATTACGTAAGGAGGAACATCAAGTTTCTTCGACATTTTCTTACGCAAATCCTTAAGCATAGAATACAATACAGGATCCACAGCACACGAAGCTCCACCTCTCATCGGGGTTTCTTCAACTTCATCTTCATCAAAGTCTGTATCTTCAACTATCTTGAATGATTTCGGGTTCTTCAAGAACTTATGTCCGCTTGGAGTAACTTTAAGCAATCCATAATTCTCTACATCTTTTGCCAGATATCCGGCAATAAGTGCCTGACGTATTACAGAATTCCAGAGGCGCTCCTCTTCACCCATTCCTGAACCGAACACTTCCAGTTCATCATGTTTATGAGCCAACACTTCTGATGTTTCTTTACCCAATAACACATCAATAATATAATCTTGTTTGAAATTTTCTTTAACAGCAACGATTGTTTCAATCACTGCACACAATAATTCCTGAGCCTCCACTTGTTTCTTAGGATTTAAACAGTTATCACAATTACCACAATTATCTTCCGTATATTCCTCACCGAAATAGTGCATCAGAATCTTCCTTCTACATACTGAAGATTCCGCATATGCAGCAGTCTCCAAAAGAAGCTGTTTGCCTATTTCCTGTTCAGACACAGGTTTACCCTGCATGAACTTTTCCAGTTTCTGTAAATCCTTGTTCGAGTAGAATGCTATACATTGTCCTTCACCACCATCTCGTCCCGCACGTCCTGTTTCCTGATAATATCCTTCAAGACTTTTAGGAATATCATAATGCAAAACATATCTTACATCCGGTTTATCAATACCCATTCCAAATGCGATAGTAGCAACTATGACATCTATATTTTCCTTCAGGAAATCATCCTGATTTATATTTCTTGTAGCTGCATCCATTCCGGCATGATATGGTCTCGCCTTAATGCCATTTGCTACAAGTATTTCAGCCAACTCTTCAACTTTTTTTCTACTCAAGCAGTATATGATACCTGATTTCTCAGGATTCTGCTTTATAAATTTTATTATATCCTTATCAATATTATTTGTCTTCGGACGAACCTCATAATACAAATTAGGACGATTAAATGAAGACTTGAACTCGGCAGCATCAGTCATTCCCAAGTTCTTCTGGATATCCATTTTTACCTTAGGTGTGGCAGTAGCCGTCAAAGCTATAACAGGAGCCTTTCCTATCTCATTTATGATAGGTCGTATCCTTCTGTACTCAGGTCTGAAGTCATGTCCCCATTCAGATATACAATGCGCCTCATCAATTGCATAAAATGAGATTTTCACATGTTTCAGAAAATCCACATTCTCTTCTTTGGTAAGAGATTCCGGCGCAACATACAGCAATTTTGTTTTACCTGACGAGATATCAGCCTTAACCTGATCTATAGCCGACTTTGACAGTGACGAGTTGATGAAATGCGCAACTCCATCTTCTTCACTAAAGTTACGCATAGCATCCACCTGATTCTTCATAAGCGCAATAAGCGGCGAAATTACAATAGCCGTACCTTCCATAAGCAAGGAAGGTAATTGGTAGCACAACGACTTTCCACCTCCAGTAGGCATTAATACAAAAGTATCATGACCGTCAAGAAGACTTCTTATGATAGCCTCCTGATTTCCTTTGAAAGTATCAAAACCGAAATACCTCTTCAATTGTTCCGCTAAATTGATTTTTTCCGCCATTGCTTCCTATGAATTAAATGATTCAACGATATTCTGAAAAGTTCTTATGTAACAAAGTTATAAACAACTTTCAATATTACGCAAATAAAACGTGAAAAAAATCATCTGAAGATGTATTTTTTTCATTTATAATTTAAACAGACTGCAAGCGGGACAGATTAGTCTTTCCCATTTGTTCTTTTGCATAATCAAGCGTCACCACAAAGTCGCTTACATTGCTAGAAGGCACATTATACATGACATCTATCATTATAGTTTCAACGATAGACCTCAGTCCTCTAGCGCCTAATTTATATTCTACCGCCTTATCCACAATATAGTCAAGAACTTCAGGTTCGAAAACAAGTTTCACTCCATCCATTTCAAGAAGTTTGATATATTGTTTGATAATAGAATTCTTAGGCTTTGTCAGAATATTACGCAAAGCTGTTCTGTCAAGCGGATTCAGATAAGTCAGTATAGGAAGTCGTCCGATTATTTCCGGAATCAATCCAAATGATCTCAAGTCCTGAGGAGCAATATACTGCATCATATTATTCCTGTCAATCTTCACAGACTCTTTTACCGAATTATATCCTACTACATTCGTATTAAGTCTTTGCGCTATTTTACGTTCTATACCTTCGAATGCGCCACCGCATATAAACAGTATATTCTTTGTGTTTACCGGAATCATTTTCTGCTCAGGATGTTTTCTTCCACCTTGAGGAGGAACATTCACTATAGAACCTTCCAACAATTTAAGTAATCCCTGCTGTACTCCTTCTCCACTGACGTCTCTTGTTATTGAAGGATTATCTCCTTTACGGGCTATCTTATCTATTTCATCAATAAAGACGATGCCTCGTTCAGCTTCTTCCACATTGTAATCCGCTACCTGAAGAAGTCTTGTAAGAAGACTTTCAATATCCTCACCTACATAACCGGCTTCTGTCAATACAGTAGCATCAACAATCGTAAACGGAACTTTCAACAGTTTAGCTATAGTTCGTGCCAACAGAGTTTTACCCGTACCGGTACTTCCGACCATAATTATGTTGGATTTTTCTATCTCCACATCATTATTGTCCGATACCTGGAGCAAACGTTTATAATGATTATAAACAGCCACTGATAAATATCTTTTTGCATCATCCTGACCAATAACATACTGATCAAGGAATTCCTTTATTTCTGCAGGTTTTGGCAATTCATCCAATTTCAGATTGCCGTTTTTCCCTGCATGGGAATGCATATTGGCTTCCTTGACAATTTCGTGAGCCTGTTCCACACACGAATCACAAATACAGCCATTCACGCCGGTAATCAGAAAACCTACTTCATTTTCCGAACGTCCGCAAAAGCTGCATTTGTTCCTATTTCTAGTTGTTTTTGAATTTTCCAATGACTATAAATTTTAGTTCTTTAGTTCTTTTTGAGTTTGCAAGTTTTTAAATTACAAAGAAGGCTTGCGAGACATAACTTCATCAATTATACCATATTCCTTCGCTTCCTGTGCAGTCATCCAGTAGTCTCTGTCCGAATCCGCCCAAACCTTGTCAAAATCAGTATGCGAATGTTCAGCCACGATAGTATATAACTCTTTCTTGAGCTTCAATATTTCGCGCGCTGTAATTTCTATATCCGAAGCCTGACCTTGTGCGCCACCCAGAGGCTGGTGTATCATCACTCGTGAGTGTGTCAATGCAGAACGTTTGCCTTCCTGACCAGCCACAAGCAACACAGCAGCCATTGAAGCAGCAAGACCTGTACAGAAAGTAGCCACATCACTGCTGATAAACTGCATCGTATCATATATTCCCAAACCGGCATATACAGATCCGCCCGGTGAGTTTATATATATGGAAATATCTCTTCCTGAGTCTATAGAGTCAAGATACAGCAACTGAGCCTGCAATGTATTGGCTGTGTAATCATTGATTTCTGTTCCCAAGAAGATGATACGGTCCATCATTAAACGAGAGAACACGTCAAGCTGAGTAACGTTCAGCTGTCTTTCTTCAAGGATATAAGGATTAAGATAACCAGCCTGTGACTTTATAACATCATCAAGCACCATGCTGCTCATTCCCAAATGCTTGGTTGCATATTTTCTGAAATCATCCATAAGTTATATTTTTTATCTTTTAAAAATACAGAAAGAGACTTTTAGCCATTTCTTTTCCGAGTACAGGACTAGAGCTTGCACCAACCAGAAAAGCCTCGGTTAAAAGCCTCTTCCATTATAATAAGCCTCAGCAATTAACTTCAGCCTGGAATTATATTACTGAAACATTTTGTTGAAATCTTCTACAGATACAGCTTTGTGGTTCAATGTTACCTGACCCTTAACAGCTGCAGCAAGCTTAGATTCAATAGCTCTGTTTACAAGAGCTTCAACGCTTTCGCGTTTCTTAAGCATTTCTTTAGAGTAGTTTTCAAGCAATTCTTCAGGAACGTTGATCATACCGTACTGAGCGAACTGAGCACGAGTAGCTTCCTTAGCCATATCCTGAATGTCAGACTGTTCAATCTTGATGCCGTTAGCTTCAACAAGTTTTTCCTTGATCAAGTGCCAAGTAAGTTCTTCAAGGCTCTTTTCGTAGTTTTCGTTTACGTATTCTTCACCTTTTTCCTTGTTGTTGTCAAGCATGATACGTTTCATCAAATCGTCAGCAAATTCCAATTTACCAACCTTACCCATAGTGTAAGCACGCAAGTCGATAAGGAACTTATAGTCGCTGTCAGCTACAAACTGAGTAGAGATGCTTTCCTTAACCTGAGCACGGAATTCTTCTTCGTTTGAAGCCTTGCCTTCGCCAAGAACCTGGTCGAACAATTCCTGATTCAATTCACCCGGAATCATACGAGTGATTTCTTCAATCTGGAAGCTGAAGTTACCTTTGTAGTTAGCAACTTCTTCTTTCTTAACTTTCAGAAGAGAAGCAAGTTCTGCTTCGTTGTTATCGAAAGCTACAGAAGGATTGAACACCAATACAGTGTTTACCTTAGCACCGTTGAAGATAGCTTTCTGGTCGTCGTTCTTCATGTATGTAGGCATCATAACTGCACCTTCTACCTGAACACCGCCTTCTTTTGTATTTCCGTTTTCATCAAGCTCAGCCAAAAGACCTTTCAGCATATCCTTTTCCTGATAGTCTTCAACCTTGTCATATTTAGCTGTACGCTGTCTGTACATATTAACCTGCTGTTCTACCATTTCGTCTGTTACATCAATATCATAGTAGTCAACAGTATCATTGTTTGACAATTCTATAGAGAATTCAGGAGCCAAAGCGATATCGAAAGAGAATTCGAAGTTTTCGTCTGTTTCGAAGTTAGCGTTGTTTTCCTTTGGAAGTGGAGTACCCAACATGTTCACTTTGTTTTCGCGGATATATTCACCAACTTTTTCCTGCAACAGTTTGTCAACTTCTTCAAGAAGTACAGAAACACCATACTGTTTCTTGATAAGACCCATCGGAACCATACCTTTACGGAATCCAGGCATATTTACTCTCTGACGAAGTGTCTTCAACGCTTTTTCAACTTTTTCCTGATAATCAGCTTTTTCGATTTGCGCAGTAAGTACAGCACTTACGTTGCTTACATTCTGTAATGAAATATTCATTTCTTAATTGTTTTATATTAATTATTATTCTTATTTTCAAAAGTATAAACTTTTTGGGGTGTGCAAAAATAGTGTTTAATCTTGCAACTACCAAAAAGTCAGGACAAAAAAAATTTCAAACAGGTCTTCACACGATTTCATCAATCACGTTCAGGCTGTATCTGGAAGTCTTTTTTTCTCAACACAAAACTATTGCTCAAATACTTCTCACGCACAATTTTGTTTTCTGCCAACTCCTCTGGAGTTCCCTGAAAAAGAATTCTACCTTCAAACAGCAGATATGCCCTGTCCGTAATGCTCAATGTTTCCTGCACATTGTGGTCGGTAATCAGAATTCCTATATTCTTGTCTTTAAGCTTCCAGACAATATGCTGAATATCTTCAACCGCAATAGGGTCAACTCCCGCAAAAGGCTCGTCAAGCATAATGAATTTAGGGTCAATAGCCAGACATCTTGCTATTTCCGTTCTTCTACGCTCACCACCCGAAAGCTGGTCACCCAAGTTTTTTCTCACTTTCTGCAATCTGAACTCAGCTATAAGACTTTCCAGTTTTTCTTTTTGATATTCCGGACTTTTGTTTGTAAGCTCAAGAACAGAAGCAATATTGTCTTCAACGCTCATTTTTCTGAACACAGAAGCCTCTTGTGCCAAATAGCCAATACCCTTTTGTGCACGTTTGTAAACCGGATATGATGTAATATCTTCATCATTCAAGAATATATGTCCCTCATTTGGAACTATAAGTCCGGTTGTCATATAGAATGAAGTGGTTTTTCCGGCACCGTTAGGTCCTAAAAGTCCTACGATTTCTCCCTGTTTGACATTGATGGAAACATCGTTAACAACGGTTCGTTTACCATATTTCTTGACAAGATTCTCCGTACGAAGCACCATACATTCATTATAATCCGCCTGCGAACCGGCATCAACGGACTTACCTTCGTATTCTTTATCTTTCAATTCTTCCATATAGCTTATTTTGGGCACAAAAGTAGTAAAATTCTTGGGTTATATGGTCATTTACATTAAAATCATCCTATCTTTTATTATTTAATAGCTAAAAAACAGTACTTTTGCAACAAATTATTTTTTGACATCATGATAAAACCAATCAGTATTCTAGGCAAATACGTTATTCTCATGGGCAGAGTTTTTTCACGCCCTGAAAGAGTAAGAATGTATTTCAAACAATATGTAAACGAATTGTACCAACTTGGAATCAACTCCATCGGTATAGTACTCCTGATTTCATTCTTCATCGGAGCGGTTATATGTATCCAGATAAAACTGAACATAGAAAGTCCGTGGATGCCGCGATTTGTAGTAGGATATACCACCCGAGAAATCCTGTTGCTTGAATTTTCTTCAGCCATAATGTGTCTTATCCTTGCAGGTAAGGTAGGTTCCAACATTGCATCCGAATTAGGTACAATGCGTGTCACCCAACAAATAGACGCACTTGAGATTATGGGTATAAACTCGGCATCATACCTTATCCTACCTAAGATACTGGGACTAATGACAATGATTCCGTTTCTTGTCATCTTCAGTATATTCGCAGGAATTATAGGAGCATTCTGTACAGCATGGTTTGCGGGTATAATGAACGCCACCGACCTTGAATACGGTCTTCAATACTGCTTCATAGAGTGGTATATCTGGTGCAGCTTTATCAAGTCACTGTTCTTTGCATTCATTATAGCCAGCGTTTCGGCATATTTCGGATACACAGTTGACGGCGGTTCCATTTCCGTAGGTAAGGCAAGTACAAACGCCGTTGTTTCAAGCAGCGTACTCATTCTATTCTCAGATTTAATTCTTACACAACTATTAATGGGATGATACAGTTAAAATCTATATGTAAGTCATTCGAAGGAAGAACAGTCCTTGATGACATCAATTTCACTTTCGAAAACGGAAAGACCAACCTCATCATAGGTCAGAGCGGTTCCGGTAAAACCGTTCTAATGAAATGTATTGTGGGACTTCTGACACCAGAAAAAGGTGAAGTGCTTTATGACAACAGAAATCTCCTCGGTATGGGAAAGGTCGAAAAGAAAACTCTACGTAAGGAAATGGGCATGATATTCCAAAGCGCAGCATTATTCGATTCACTGTCCGTACTTGAGAATGTCATGTTCCCTCTTGATATGTTTTCGAACGACACATATCGCGACAGGGTAAAACGCGCACAATTCTGTCTGGACAGGGTAAACCTTCTGGATGCACAAAACAAATATCCAGGCGAGATAAGTGGAGGTATGCAAAAACGAGTAGCAATAGCCAGAGCAATAGCATTGAACCCGCAATATCTGTTTTGCGACGAACCAAACTCAGGACTTGACCCTAAGACATCTCTGGTGATTGACGAACTTATACACGACATCACCACAGAATTCAACATGACAACCATAATCAACACTCACGACATGAACTCTGTGATGGGTATAGGCGACAGCATCCTGTACATATATCAGGGACACAAAGAATGGTCAGGTACAAAAGACGAAGTGTTTACGGCAACAAATGAAAGGCTGAACAATTTCATTTTTGCATCCGACCTTTTAAGAAAAGTAAAGACTGAAGAAAATAAAAACAAGAACTTATAAAAACAAAATTTCCCTGCCGATATCTCATGAAAATATTGACAGGGAAATTTTATTTTTTATAAAAGATTTATGCTTCTTTTCTCATTTTATATCCGTAAGCCACTATTACAACAAAACAAATCAACGGAAGTATAAACGAAACATTCACGGCTGGCATTCCAAACAAAGTCTTGCAGTCTATAATGGATGCCTGAAGCGGTGGCAATACAGATCCTCCAAGAATAGCCATAATCAGCCCGGCAGCACCGAATTTGGCGTCATCTCCCATACCCTTCAATGCTATACCATATATAGTAGGGAACATCAGAGACATACAAGCTGAAACTCCGACAAGACAATACATTCCCAAAATATTCTCCAGACAGATAACTCCTGCAGTAAGTACAATTGCCGCTACGGACAAAACCATAAGCAACATTCCTGGCTTTACAAAACGGAGCATAAATGTACAGACGAAACGACTTACACAAAATATAATCATTGCCACTATATTATATTTCTGAGAGAGTACCTCAGCCGCTTGTTCTTCCATTCCCTGTGCCATAAACAGACGTGTACCGTACTGGATAATGAATGTCCAGCACATTATCTGAGCACCTACATAAAAGAACTGTGCTATGACACCATACTTATATCTTCGTCTTGAGAAAATACGCTTCAATGTAGGAATAAAATCGATAGAATGTGACTGATCTGCATTTCTCGGCATCTTCGACATCCTTATAACTATAAGCATAGCTATTATGACCAGACCAATCACCAGATAAGGAGCAATAAGAACAGACAAATCCGAGTCTCTGACTGCTTCAAATTCTGCCTGACTCAACTGTGCCCTTTCTACTGTATCCATTGGATGCAACTTATTCTGGATAAAGTTCATCGCAACATACATTCCCATCAGAGAACCTATCGGATTGAATGCCTGAGCCAAATTAAGACGACGCGTAGCTGTTTCTTCCGGACCCATTGAAAGTATATAAGGATTACAACTTGTTTCCAGAAAAGACAATCCGCACGTCATTACAAAATATGCCAATAGAAACGGATGATAGTCACCTGTCAGTTTTGCCGGAAAAAAAGCCAATGCACCGAGAGCATATAAGCCCAGTCCCAACAGTACTCCGGCCTTATAAGTATATTTCCTTATAAACATGGCTGCCGGAAAAGCCATAGCAAAATATCCGCCATAAAAAGCCACTTGCACCAAAGCTCCGTCGGTAACACTCATTCTGAATATTTTTGAAAAAGCCTTTACCATCGGATTGGTAATATCGTTTGCAAATCCCCACAATGCAAAGCACAACGTAATCAATACAAATGGGAACAAATAGCTTACGCCGTCTTTGCTAATAATAGATTGTTTCATGAATAATTTTAAAGTTTAGGTTAATGAATTAATAGAAAGGTATAAAAAAATCAATACAGGTAAAACATCCTTTCCATAGGCTGCCACTTCTCGGATGATGTACTTCCCGGTTCAGAGCACTGGAATATAGACATATAATCTTCCCACTCCTGCTGTCTTGGCAATACTGCCAGTTTTTCCATTGCCGAATCCCAATCAAAATCCAATGGAGTTTCCACAATCATAAAAAGCCTTGTTCCCAGAATATAAATTTCCATTTCCAATATGCCAACGCTGCGTATGCCTTCAAGTATCTCAGGCCATATTTTTTCTTTGCTGTGACGCAATTTGTATTCGGCTATCAACTCCGGATTATTTCTCAAATCCATTGTTCTACAGTATCTCTTCACATTACAGCCATGATTCTTTGCCGCATATCCAGTATTTTCCATATGTATTACCTTAATATATTATTTATCTAAATTTTGTACTAAAATATTTCCTATGGCAGTAGCCTCAACCGGACCGGCATCTACATCAAGTCCTGTAGCCAAAGCCGTCAGTCGGTTAAGATATTTGTTTTGCGAACCTCCACCAATTATATGTAATTTTTCAACAGAACGGGGCAATAATTTGTTCAATCCCTCTATTCCTTTTCTGTATCTGTCTGCCAATGACAACAATACACATTTCACAAATTCTCCCTGTGTCTGCGGAACATGCTGTCCGCTTTCCTTACAGTAAGAGATTATTGCTTCTGCCATATTCAGTGGACTGGTAAAGACATTATTGTCAACATCTACCATTGATGATATATCCGCTTTCTCTGCTTCAGGAATCAGAATATCGTATTCAGTACATTTACCTTCTTCAGCCCATTCGGACATAAGTTTCTGAAGAATCCACAGTCCGGTGATATTCTGGAGGAAACATATTTTACCATCCACACCACCTTCGTTTGTAAATCCGTTAACTCTGGCTTCTTCAGAAAGAATCGGCTCGTCTGTCACTACGCCAAGCAAAGACCATGTTCCCGAACTTAAAAATGCTGTCACTTTTTCGTTTTCATCAGCAGGAACAGCATATACCGCACTCGCCGTGTCATGCGATGCCACCGCTATAACCTTTACATCATAATCCAGCCCAAGTTCTTCCTTTATCTCAGGTTTCAGCACTCCTCTTTCCTGCCCAGGCATTACGATTTCGCAGAAGATATGTTCAGGCAATCCCAATTGGCGTATAAGTTCATAATTCCACTTACGCGCCTTGATATCCATTAGCTCCGAAGTAGATGCTATGCTATATTCATTATTTGCAACACCGGTAAGGAAATAACTGAACAAATCAGGCATGAACAACAACTTATCTGCCACAGAAAGCAACGGACTGTTTTCTTCTTTCATCGCATAAAGCTGAAACAGCGTGTTTATTGCCATCACCTGTGTGCCACTGACAGAGTAGTGTTCGCTTGGATCAATAATCTTAAAAACCTTTTCAGGCATACCGTCCGTACGACTGTCACGGTAACAGACCGGATTACCTATGAGATTTCCATTCTTATCTATAAGTCCGAAATCAACACCCCATGTATCTATGCCGATACTTTTTATTCTATATCCTTTTTCAACAGCCATACGTATTCCTCTCTTCATATCTTCAAAAAGAGAAAGGAAATCCCAATATATATGGCCACCCATCCTTACCTGCCTGTTCTGAAAACGATATATCGTATCCAGACAAGTTTTACCATCGGAGACGTAGCCGGCAATCACTCGCCCGCTACCTCCTCCGAAGTCTATTGCTAGTCTTACTTCTCTCATTTTGTCTTCTTACCTAAAACGTATGTTTCCAAGTCGTCTATCTCGGCATTTGTCAGTGTCTCATACTTTCCACCTGTAAGGATTATGATTCGGCAAGCCATTTCGAAGAACATCGCTCTTTCAAAAGCCTCGTCAAAATCTTTTCCACAAACCACCTGACCGTGTTTTTTCAGAAGAACAGAGTTATGGTCTTTCAATGCTGATATCACTCCTTCTGCCAACTCTTTTGACCCCGGTCTGTAATATGGAACTACCGGAATATCAGAGCCTACATGACATGGTACTTCTGCTGTAACATTATAATCTTCAGGCAACTCTTTCATACATGCAACTGCTGTTGCGTATGGCGACTGAAAATGAAGAACCACATTTACATCAGGTCTTTCTCTTAATACTCCAAGATGAAAACCGTTTTCCATTGATGGTTTCACCCCATTAAGCACTTCGCCTGTTTCAAGTTTGCATATTGCAACCTTTTCTTTTGGCAACGACGGCACCCATGATCCTGTACCTGAAAGAAGGACTTCATCACCTATTCTCCAGGAGATGTTCCCACTACTACATATTGTCAAACCCGCATCACCTACACGGTGAGCTTCCGAAATGAATTTTTCTATTTGTTCGTTAGTTATCATAATACTTTCTTATATAAACCCAAAATAATTTCTTCTGTCACTTCACGAGGATTTCCCGGTGTACATACATCTGCATAAGCAGCCTTGGCAAGACGAGGAAGGTCTTCTGCCTTGATTCCCAACTCTGACAAATGCTGAGGTATTCCTACACGTACAGACAGTTCCTTAACAGCCTTAACAGCAGCGTCCGCAGCCTCCTCTTTTGTCATTCCTGCTGAATAGACATTCATTGCCTTAGCTATGTCAACATACTTGTCAAGCGCTGCTGGAGCATTGAATTCCATGATTGTTGGCAAAAGCAATGCATTGGCAACACCGTGAGGAATATCGAAGATTGCCCCCAATGGATGAGCCATACCATGCACTACTCCCAAACCTACGTTAGAGAAGGCCATACCGGCTATGTACTGGGCTACTGCCATACCGTTACGGGCTTCGGCGTTGTTTGGTTCATTTACTGCTGTTTCAAGATAGCGTGCTATCATCTCGATTGCCTTGATTTCAAACATGTCACTCATCTCCCAGGCACCTTTAGTGATAAGACCTTCGATGGCATGAGTCAATGCGTCCAAACCTGTTGCAGCTGTCAGACTCTTCGGAAGAGTGTACATAAGTTCGGCATCGACTATGGCAATGGCAGGGATATCATTAGGATCGACACAAACCATCTTCTTGTGGTTTTCCTCATCGGTGATAACATAATTGATAGTAACCTCTGCAGCTGTTCCGGCTGTAGTTGGAAGAGCTATGATAGGCACTGACTTCTTCTTTGTATCGGCAACTCCTTCTAGAGATACTACATCTGAGAACTCAGGATTGTTGGTTATGATACCAATAGCCTTGGCTGTATCCATTGACGAACCGCCACCTATGGCAATAATGAAATCAGCTCCTGAAGCTGAATATGCTGCAAGACCTGCCTTAACGTTTGAGACTGTCGGGTTAGGCTTGATCTCACTGAAAACTTCGTATGGAATATTGGCGTTGCGCAAAACTGACAATACTTTATCGGCAACACCAAACTTTATCAAATCCTTGTCTGTAGCTACAAAAGCCTTTTTCAAGCCAAGACGTGATATTTCTTTTGGGAGAACTTCTCTGGCTCCGGGACCGAAGTAAGATACTTCATTCAATACAAATCGGTTTATCATAATAATCTGATTTTATGAAGTTACGAACAGACAGTGCAATATTCACCGTCTGTTCATAATCCTCAAAATTAACTATAATCTTATAATCACCAACAACAAATCATCAATTACTTGTAAATAGGACCATAATTCTGGCAAGCTCTATAATCTGCACCTTCCTTATCCATTCCGAATGCATTCCATGCAGCAGGACGGAAAATCTTATCATCGTCAACATTGTGCATACATACAGGAATACGGAGAATAGAAGCCAAGGTAATCAGATCCTGACCGATATGACCATAGCTGATGGCTCCATGGTTTGCTCCCCAGTTATTCATTACAGAATATACATCCTTGAACGCAGGTTTGTCGCACAAGCGTGGCACAAACCATGTAGTAGGCCATGTGCGGTCAGTACGTTCGTCAAGAAGTTTATGTATTTCAGGATCAATTTCCACAGTCCAACCTTCGGCTATCTGAAGCACAGGACCAAGGCCTTTCACCAAGTTAAGACGGCTCATAGTGACAGGCATACCACCTTTTGAAAGGAAGTTTGAAGAGAAACCGCCGCCACGGAAATAATCTCTATTTGCAGGATACCATGTAGTAGCTTCAAGACATTTTTCAACTTCAGCATCTGTAATTTCCCAAGCCGGTTTCATTGTAGGATTTCCTTCAGCATCTGTCTGCTGGCCAGTTCCGTCAAGAGTAGTTGCACCTGAATTGATAAGGTGTATGATACCGTTCTTTGCCAAACCTGTAAGTTCTTTTCCTGTCACACGCTTAACTGCTTCAGGACTCCAGTATGTACGTACATCAGAGAAGATCTGTGCACGGTTTGTCAACAAGTGACCGAATAGCATAGCTACACCGTTGCATGCATCGTTTTCTGTTGCCACAACAAATGCCTCACGAATACCGTTCCAGTCGAATGATGTATTAAGCAATGCTTCTGAATAGTCACCGTTTGGATAGAAGTCAGTCCACTGACGCTGTCCCTGGAAACCTGCAGCTATTGCATTATGTCCTAGGGCTTCTTCCTTGAATCCCATTTCCTTCAGTTTAGGATTACCTGTCATAAGATCGCGCATGATGATAGTCATCTTGACAATAAATTCCCAATCGGCATCCTTTTCTTCACGAGTCTTTTTCTTTACATCTACATTGAAATCATTGCCTTCGTTCTTCTTGCAATATTTCTCTGTCCATGCCATAGCCTTGGCAAATTCTTCCTTATCATATATGCCTTCAGTCATACGACGGATAATTTCAGTCAAGTCAACAGACTCATTACGCATTCCAAGGTATTCCTGGAAGAAATCCGGATTTACGATAGAACCTGCAATACCCATTGACACACTACCCATAGAAAGATATGACTTGCCGCGCATTGTAGCCACAGCCTGTGCCGCACGAGCAAAACGAAGTATCTTTTCCGCTACATCAGCAGGGATTGTATTATCTTCAATATCCTGTACATCGTGACCATAGATACCGAATGCAGGCAAACCTTTCTGTGCATGACCAGCAAGTACAGCAGCCAGATAAACGGCTCCCGGTCTTTCAGTTCCGTTAAATCCCCAAACAGCCTTTGGATAATAAGGATTCATATCCATTGTTTCAGCTCCATAACACCAGCAAGAAGTCACGGTGATAGTGGCACCTACACCTTCACGTTCGAATTTTTCTGCGCAAGCTGCACTTTCAGCCACACGTCCTATAGTAGAATCAGCAATTACACATTCAACAGGACTTCCGTCTCGATTTTTCAGATTAGAAGAAATAAGTTCTGCCACTGCTTTGGCAAGATTCATAGTCTTTTCTTCAAGGCTTTCGCGGACACCACCCTGACGTCCGTCGATTGTGGGACGAATCCCGATTTTCGGATAATTTTTCATTGTTTCGATAGTTTATAAAGTTTGTATTTAATATTTTTACTTACATATTCCGGCATGTCACAACTATGCTGAACTATGCTGATTTATCTGTATTAATAAAGGAACTACTGTAAATGAATAAAACTGAAATCATACCGAATTACGTAAATGCACCTCAGTATGGAGATAAGTCCGGACTGCCTCACCCGTAAGTATGAATTTTGCAGCCTGCTTTCCCATCTCATCCCAGTTTACACTCAAAGCAGTGATTCCGTCATCTATAACTTCGTATGCGGGCGTATCATTATATGCAATAATACCAAAGTCGCGTCCGCACTTCATCCCTTTTTCCCTACTTCTCTTTATTATATTCACAACATCTGTCTGACGAATAACTATATAAGCCACGCCATTCTCCACATCTGTGATGTCCTCCTGTTCGGATATTTCAGAAACCATGTCATTATCATGACAGTACTGTCTGAAGCTGTCAGCCGAGACTCTAGGATGTTTTGAATCAGCCGGAAACTGGAATACTATCTTACGGTATTTCTTCAGCCTGTCAGTAAGTTTGGTAAGAGCATTATAGAACTCATCATCAAAATTCTGGCATATATAGGAATAATTCTCCTTCTCGAATTTTCCGAAGTCAAGAAGCAACAGACGTGAAGGGTTTATCTTATTGAACAAAGGCGAGAATTTCTCATTGTCAAAATTCATCACCACATAATAATTGTAACGACCTATAGCTTCATGCAATATAGTATTGAATATGTGTTCATTATATTGATGAAACCACAAATCCACCTTATATGACGTAGAAAGTTTTCTTACGAAACTATTATACAGCGTATTTTTAAAAGGTGAATACTCATCAAGAAGAAGAAATATTTTCTCCTGGCGATTGGTCACATAATATCCCTTACCGGGAGTAGAATCGATAAGTTTCCTCTCGCGCAAATCAGAAAACGCCTTAAAAACAGTATCGCGCGACACATTGTAAGCCTTGCTAAGATAATTTATGGAAGGCAGACTGGTATCTGTCTTGTATTTTCCCATCATGATATCCTGTTCTATGATATCAGACAGTTGCTTAACCTTTGTGGACTGTTGTCCGAAGCTTACTTTATCTTTCATATGCAAAGCATTAACTGTGCTGAACTGTTCTGATGCAAAGGAATGAATTTTATTCTTCACAACCAAAAGAATACTATATGTTTAAAAACACCATAATACATTTTTCACCAAACAAAAAGCTTATTTTTCAAGCGTGCGCACGTTCCACTTAAAGCGTGCGTCCATTCGAATCTAAACGTGCGCACATTTTCCCTTAAACGTGCGCACGTTTTTTTTAACAGATATTTACTTCCAAAATTCATAAATATGTAATGAAATTTTCAACATTGAACAGACAACACATATTTAATGAAAAGTCAAATTTGCACAACTCGGAAAAAATCATTTATATTGCATTAGTTTTTTAATATCAGACAAAATGAATAACGATATAAACAAAGAAATTGCATTGCTGCTTCAAAATATCGGAGTAGAAAAAAATGACATTAATTGGGGGACACAGCTAACAATATTTGCCGCAATAATCATTATAACTTATGCCTGCACAAAACTGTTCAGACATATTATAATACCATTGATACAAAAAATTACAGCACGCACAAAAGCTAAATGGGACGACTATCTGTTCAACACCGAAATGATGAAGGCATTCAGCCGAATGATCCCGCCTATAATTCTTTATGTGCTTCTTCCATTTGCTTTCGGCAAATCGCCTCAATTACTCAATTTCTCGCTTAAGGTATGTCTTATATATCTGGATATAGTAAGTATCCTTCTTATTGGAACATTCCTGAACTCTCTTTACAATATATCCAGCGAGCACGAGAAACTGAGAAACCGTCCTCTGAAAGGTATATACCAGATGATAAAACTAATCACCATCACCATTGGTATAATAATACTGATAAGTATCCTCATGGATCAGGACCCAACTAGCATACTTGCCGGACTTGGTGCATCGGCCGCTGTACTTATGTTGATATTCAAAGACAGTATCCTGGGACTTGTGGCTGGCGTGCAACTCTCAGCAAACGACATGCTGCGTCCGGGTGACTGGATTACAATGACCAAATATGGAGCCGACGGATACGTGATAGAAGTTTCGCTTACTACTGTCAAGGTGCAAAACTTCGACAAGACAATAACCACCATACCACCCTACGCACTGGTGAGCGATTCATTCCAGAACTGGAGGGGAATGCGCGAAACAGGAGGAAGAAGAATAAAACGTTCCGTTAACATAGATATGAACACCGTACATTTCTGTACGCCTGACGAGATTCAAAGTTTCATAGATAAAGGATTGGTGGACAAGAAGACTGACATAAATGAAAAAACCGTAAATCTTGCAATCTTCAGGAATTATATTCTGAACTATCTGAACAATCATCCTAAAGTGAACAAAGACCTGATGATAATGGTACGCCAGATGCAACCGGCATCCGAAGGTATGCCTCTGGAGATATACTGCTTCTCCGATACACCTGACTGGATTCCTTACGAAGCTCTGCAATCGGAAATTTTCGAACATGTAATGGCTATGGTTCAGGAATTCAACCTGCGTATATTCCAGCGCCCGGCCGGTACAGACTTCAAGTCATGAGGTACAGATACATTAATCCCCGACAGTTTGACGAAAACAGACTGCCGGGGATTAATGTTTTTATTATACCACTACAAGTGCAATAAACTGTATGAATAATATCAGAAACACCATCGCTATAGGGTAAACCGTTGCATATGCTACTCCAGGAATATTACTATCCGTCATAGAATCGGCTGCAGCAAGACCAGGCGTACTGGTCATACCACCGGTGATGGTTCCAAGCAGATCAAGCATACTAATCTTGAAGACCAGACGGCCTACTATCGCCGCTACCAGCATAGGAACAATAGTAATCAAAGCACCTACACCGAAAAGCAGGAATCCACTCTCCTGGAATGTAGAAACAAGATTCTTTCCTGCCGATGTACCAACCTCAGCAAGGAACAACAACAATCCCAACTGGCGCAAAAGCTGGTTTGCCGGACCGGACATAGACCAAAGAATAGGCCCCGTCTTTCCTATTGCACTAAGGAAAAGAGCCATCATCAACACCCCTCCTGTAAGTCCCGGAGAGAACGACATTCCGCTTCCGAACGAGATATTGAGTTTACCGAACAATACACCAAGAACAATACCCATAGCTATAGGGAAGAAATCTGTGTCCGACAAACGTTTCTCGTCATTACCCAACAGACGACCTACAGCCTGGACACCATCCTGCTCGCCTACCACCATCAGTTTGTCACCAAATTTCAACGCCAGTTCAGGCGAAGGTGAAAGGTCGATACCGCTTCGTCGGATACGTGTAACAGTACATCCAAAGTTTTTCTGAAGATTGAGGTCGCCCAGCTGCTTGTTTATCATATCCTTCTTTGTCAGCAACAAAGATTCTATCACCTGAGTATTTATCAATGGCAACTCACCTTCCTCACGTTCGCCAAGCATTATTCCAAGATTACTCAAAGATTCCTCGCTACCTACAGCCTGGACTATGTCACCTTTGTTTACAACAACAGATGCTGTAGGAATCACTATCTCATCGCCAATCTTCAGACGAGAAACTACGGCACCTGTAATGGCACGGATATTAAGCTGTGCCAGAGTATGCCCGCATATAGCTTCGTTTGTCACATGAAATATACATGTTTTAAGTTCAGGGAACTGTCCGCGACGTTCTTTTTCAAGGCGCTTTGCTTCCTCATCCAAATCTACACGAAGAAGCTTTGGCAAAAGTTTCACAAAAAGAATCACACCAATAACTCCAAACGGATATGCTATACCGTATGCAATTGAAGCCAATGGTGACTGAGTACTGTCAATAGCCACTGCAAGACCTGGTGTACTGGTAAGAGCTCCTGCCACAAGTCCCACAACACTTGGCGTATCTATTCCGAAAGCATATTTCAGCCCTATGGCCGTAAGACATGCCGACGCAATGATAAGCACTGTAATAAGAATTAGAGTCTTGCCCTTGGTGCGGAAAGAATCAAAGAATCCGGGACCGGCCTGAATACCGATTGTAAAGATAAACAACACTAACCCGAAGTTTCCAAGTTCCTTTGGAATTGAAACTCCCCAATGGCCGAAAGCTAGGGCAATAAAGATCACGGCTGATACATCCAGAGATAATCCCTTTATCTTGATGCGTCCAAGCATAAAGCCTAGGGCAACAATCAGGAATACAGAGAAATAAGACGATTGTAATAAGTCGTTAAACATAAAAATTAAATTGTGATTAATAAGTACGCAAATATACGAAAACTCGCTCAAATACGGATGGATTTAGGAAGAATAATGTAAACTATTGGGTTTTCAGGGAGATAGGCAATATTATTCTACATTTGTAAATGTGTGCTTTGAAGCTGTTTTTTGAATAGTTAAGCAAAAAAATTGCTACCTATCCGTTGCCCATTCCAGTTGTCTGGAGTTGTTTGAAAATCCTTTCTGCTCCGACCATAAAGAACGCAGTTTCATCATTTTAGCTTAGCGAAGGTACTTATTTTTTTGAGATATGAAAAATATAGGTTTCGGAAGTCAATGGTGATAGCTTTGTCTATGTCTGACGATATTTTACATGCCGATGATTAACTCTGTCTCCGTTAATTTTGCAAACAATGGAACAGATTATGAATCAGACAGATGTAAAGGTTTCGTTCTACCTTAAAAAGAGCGAGGTGGATGCCAAGGGAAATTGTCCCGTAATGGCACGGCTTATTGTCGGCAAGTACTCTGAAACAGCATTCAGTGTCAAGCTTCGTGTGCCACAGTCTTTGTGGTTATCTGGACGTGCCTGTGGGAAAAGCGCTGCGGCCAGAGACATAAATAACAAGCTGGATGAAATACGTGCAGCCGCTTTCAGTATCTATGCGGAACAATCCGCAATCCGTGAAGTTGTTACTGCTGAAGAAGTAAAACATCAGCTTTTGGGAATGGCTTCGGAACAGGAGACCTTGTTAAGCTATTTCAGGCTTTTCATGAAAAATTTCGAGAAACGTGTTGGGATTAACCGGACAGAAAGCAGCTTGAACGGTTATCGTAATTCTTATGATCATCTGGTTCGTTTCTTACAGTCACAATACAAGTTGTCAGACATTCCTTTTGCAGCATTAGACCGTTCTTTCATTGAAAAATTCGATTTGCATTTGCGTACGGAATGTCATTTGGCTCCAGGAACGATTGTAAATCTTACTGTAAGACTGAAGACAATTGTCGGTGAAGCGATTGCGGACGGTATCATTACAGTGTTTCCTTTTGTGGGTTATGAACCTATACATCCGCAACCGGAACAAAAATATCTTACAACAGAGGAATTGAACAGAATCATGACCACCCCTTTGCATAGTCGTACCCTTTATCATGTACGGGATTTGTTTTTGTTTTCCTGCTATACTGGTATTCCTTATAGCGATATGTGTATGCTGACAAATGAGAATCTTTCCCTTGCTGAAGATGGCACTTGGTGGATCAGGAGTTCACGCAAGAAAACAGGTGTAGATTTTGAAATACCGCTTATGGAATTGCCGCTTCATATCATTAAAAAGTACCGGGATGTGGCTCCTGAGGGAAAACTTCTTCCTATGTATTCCAACAGTTCGTTGAACCATTATTTGAAACAGATAGCCGTACTTTGTGGTATAGAACGCAAGCTGGTCTTCCACACTGCCCGTCATACCTATGCGACCGAAATCACCCTTTCTCATGGTGTACCACTTGAAACTGTCAGCAAGATGTTGGGGCATAGCAGAATTGGTACTACACAGCTTTATGCAAAGGTTACAGACAATAAGATAGATACAGACACAAAAGCATTGGATAAAAAAATTGCCGAGAGGTTTTCTGTAGTTATTTGATAATGGCAAAAAATAGGATTATGAAAAGAAATACTGATAATATGGAAATCAAACGTCGCAGTACATTTGCGATACTGTTTTATATAAACCGTACCAAAATCCGTAAAGACGGAACATGTCAGCTGCTGTGCAAGATAAGCATAGATGCCAAATGGGAACAGATAGGAACGAAAGTGTCTGTCAATCCTGCCGTCTGGAATCCGGAAAAGGGACGGGCTGACGGCCGCAGTGAGAATGCTATTACCGTCAACCGGGCCATTGATGATCTGACAAAAGAAATCAAGGAGCATTACAGGCGGATTAAGAACAGTCTGGGATTTATTACGGCAGAGCAGGTAAAGAATGCCGTGATGGGAGTCGGTCAGAAACCGCTAACTCTGTTGGCTCTTTTCAGAGAGCATAACGAGGAGTTCAAGAAGCGTATCGGGGTGGACCGGATAAAGGAAAGTTATGATTCCTACTTGCGCTCATATAAGCACCTTTCGGCTTTTGTGCAGGAAAAACGCGGCGTAGAGGATGTTTTGTTACGAAACCTTGACCGTGTTTTTTATGATGATTTTGAACTGTTTCTCAGGACGGACAGGAACTTGAGCCCGAAGACCGTACATGAGCATCTTTACAGACTTAAGAAGATGACCATGCGGGCTGTCAGCCAGGGAACAATTCGCCGTGATCCGTACTGCCGCCTTCATCCTGAATTGCCCAAACGGAAAAGCCGTCATCTCAAACTGGAAGACCTGAAGACACTGCTTACAACACCTGTCGAGAAACCACAGCTTCAGTTTGTCCGAGACATGTTCATCTTCTCCACCTTTACCGGACTTGCCTATGCAGATTTGAAAAGACTGACTGTTAATGATATTACACAGTCAGAGGACGGTTCATGGTGGATTCATATCCATCGCCAGAAAACAGGAACATTGTCTTCTGTACGGTTGCTGGATATTCCGTTGAAGATAATTGAAAAGTATCGGGAACAGCGTCATGATGACAAGGTTTTCAATTTATACATACGTGAGTATTTCATTATGCTTACCCGTAAGTTAGGTGAGGTGTATGGTTTTGAACTCACATTTCATAAGGCGCGACACAATTTCGGAACTCATATAACTCTTTCAATGGGCATTCCAATTGAAACGGTCGGTAAAATGATGGGGCACATGCGAATTGAAACTACGCAGCTTTATGCTAAAGTCACCGACAAGAAAGTAGATGAAGACATGAAACGTCTGAAGGCAGCTGGTCTAAGCCAAACATCCGGCTTATATAAGGAGGATGTTATAGTAAGGAAACAGAGACGAAAATCCAACAGCCAGCTACACCTCAAATCAGGCTACAGACTGATGCTTTATCAGAACAACAATCAATAACCCATTAAAACAGTAAAGACATGAAAAAGATTCTTTTGATGCTTGCCCTCGCAAGCGGCGTTGCAAGTGCACATGCACAGTCGGCTGATACCACGGCCGTAAATGATTTGACCCTGAAGGCGGATATCTATCCGCAGCAGGAGGATGGCGACCTCTATCACGGGCTGTCCAGAAAGCTCACCTTTGACCGGATGATTCCGCCTTACGGTCTGGAAGTGACGTATGACAAGACGACCCATATCATCTTTCCCTCGGCTGTCCGTTACGTGGATCTCGGTTCTCCGAATCTGATTGCGGGCAAGGCAGACGGTTCAGAGAATGTAATCAGAGTAAAGGCTACCAGAAAGAACTTCCGTGAGGAGACCAACATGTCGGTGATTACCGAAAGCGGAAGTTTCTACACCTTCAATGTCAAGTATGCCGACGAGCCCCTGCTGCTCAACATCGAGATGGCCGATTTCATCCATGACGGCAGTGAGGTGAACCGCCCGAACAATGCCCTTGACATCTACCTGAAGGAACTCGGCAGCGAGTCGCCCAAGCTGGTACATCTTATTGCCAAGGCTATCCACAAGGATAACAGACGCCACATCAAGCATATCGGAAGCAAGGCGTTCGGCATCCAGTACCTGCTGCGCGGACTCTATACCCACAACGGACTGCTCTATTTCCACACCCAGGTGAAGAACACGTCGAACGTACCTTATGAGGTGGATTTCGTGACGTTCAAGATCGTGGACAAGAAGGTACTCAAGCGCACGGCCATCCAGAAGCAGGTGATATTTCCGCTGCGTGCCTACAACTATGCCACGGCTGTCGCCGGAAAGAAGGACGAGCGTACCGTCTTTGTCTTTGACAAGTTCACCATTCCCGCCGACAAGATGCTGGTGGTGGAGATGCACGAGAAGAGCGGAGGCCGTCACCAGACATTCACCGTGGAGAGTGAGGACATCGTGAGAGCGAGGGTTATCAATGAACTTAAAGTGAAATGACCATGAAGAAGTATCTGTTTCTTTTTGCAGTATGCGTATCGCTTGCCCTGTCATCGGGGCAGGCATACGCCCAGCGTTACCTTCCGGGAATGAAGGGCGTGGAACTCAGGGGAGGCTTTGCCGGAAACCTGAAATCACCGGTTGACTGGTACACGGGCTTTGCCGTGTCGGGATATACGAAAAGGTCCAACCATTGGGTGGCTGGCGTGGAATACCTGCTGAAGAACTACGGCTATCGCGGGACTTCCGTTCCACGGGCCCAGTTTACTGCGGAGGGTGGCTATTATTTGAAGTTCCTGTCCGACCCGGCAAAGATATTCTTCCTTTCTGTAGGCGGTTCTGCCTTGGTGGGATATGAGACGTTGAACTGGGGTGAAAAAGTTCTGTATGACGGTTCCATGCTTTCCCATCGGGATGCCTTTGTCTATGGCGGAGCCCTGACGCTGGAGCTGGAAAGCTATGTGACTGACCGTATCGTGCTGCTTGCCCATGTGCGCGAACGTGTGCTATGGGGCAGTTCTCTGGGAAAGTTCACGACACAGTTCGGGCTTGGAGTCCGTTTCATCATCAATTAGATGCCTATGGATATAGAGATGATCAGAGGCATTCCCATTGAGGAATTCCTGTCCCGTTTGGGATATGAGCCCGTCAGAAGGCACGGCGACGAATGCTGGTATCTCTCCCCGTGCCGTGAGGAAAGGACACCTTCGTTCCATGTGAATACCCGTAAGGGTGTATGGCATGACTTCGGTACCGGGCATGGAGGCGACATCTTCACCCTTGCGGGGGAACTTTCAGGAAGTGACGGCTTCATGGCGCAGGCGAGGTTCATCGCCGGAGTATATGGAGGAACAATACCTGAATATGCCGGACAGAAAAGAGAAAAGGAAAGTGTCAGGACAGAAAGGCGCAAGGAGCCTTCCCGCTTTGAGGAGGTGGTTTGCGGTCCCTTGCACTGTAATGTCCTGCTCGGCTATCTGAAGGGACGCGGCATTCCCGCCGAAATCGCCCGTACGGAGTGCGAGGAAGTACGGTTCCGTCTGTACGGCAAGCGGTATTTCGCCGTCGGTTTCAGGAATATGGGCGGAGGCTATGAGCTTCGGACCAGATTCATGAAATGGTGTCTGCCGCCCAAGGATATTTCGGTTATCCGCAATGGCTCGCTTACCTGCAACCTGTTTGAGGGCTTCATCGACTTTCTTTCATGGAAGGTACTCGGCATCAGCCGCGGTGAGGATTATCTGGTCCTCAATTCGGTGGCCCTTCTTGAACGGTCGTTCCCTTATCTGGACAATTACGGGAAGATCCGGTGCTACCTGGACAATGACGATGCCGGAAAAAGGACGCTGGCCGTCCTTCGGAAACGCTACGGTGACAGGATTGACGACTGTTCCGACCTGTATGCCGGATGCAAGGACCTGAACGAATACCTGGAAAGCAATTTTCCACCTGAACAGTAATTTTTTTATAAACCGTTAAAACAAGAAATGAATATGAAACCTAATATGAACAGAAAAGGGCTGTATGCCCTTGTATGCGCCCTGATGGGCCTGACCTTCGGTATACTGACCTCATGCAGCGATGACCTTGACGTGCAGCAGTCCTATCCCTTTACGGTGGAGACGATGCCGGTTCCCACACGTATTGTGAAGGGTGAAACCGTGGAAATCCGTTGTGAACTGAAACGGGAAGGACGGTTCTCTGATGCCCGATATACCATCCGTTATTTCCAGCCGGACGGCAAAGGCAAGCTGCGCATGGACGACGGGATGGTGCTGCTGCCCAACGACCGTTATCCTCTGGACAGGGAGGTGTTCCGCCTTTATTACACCTCAGAGTGTGAGGACCAGCAGAGCATTGACATCTATTTTGAGGACAACAGCGAGCCGGCACAGCTTTTCCAGCTGACCTTCGATTTCAACAATGAGACGGAGGACGAGGATACCGTGGTTACTTCCGGCGGCAAGGAACTGCCTGTCGTTATCGTATCACAATGAACCTGACCTGCCTATGGGAATAAGAGCAAAGTTGTTTGCGGCGTTTTTCGCCATAGCCTGCTTCGGGAGCATACCGTTGCGGGCGGAGAATCCGGTAAAGGAGAAACAGGACAGGTTCAGCCTTGCCGTAGAGTGTATCAAGCGGTTTGAGGGCTGGCATTCTTCCTGGCATTACCCCTATGTAGGTTGGGGTCATTGCCTGCAACCCGGGGAAAAGTATTCTGCCCATACCATGACAAGGCAACAGGCTGATGAACTTCTCAGGAAGGATTTGCGCAGGTTCTGCGCCATGTTCAGGCAATTCGGAAAGGATTCTTTGTTGCTGGCCACGCTTGCCTATAATGTCGGTCCGTACAGGCTTTTAGGCAACAAGAAAATACCCAAGAGTACTCTTGTCAGGAAACTGGAGGCAGGTGACAGAAATATCTATAAGGAGTACATTTCTTTTCGGTGTTACAAAGGCAAGGTAGTGCCGAGCATTGAACGGAGAAGGAAAGTGGAGTTTGAACTCCTTTATATACTGTGATTAAATTATTTATAAGCCTTCCTTTGAAACTAAGAGAAGGCTTTTTTCTTGTCAAAGTAAAATTTATAAGTATGATATCAGTAAAGGTAAAGTTTAGACCGTCAACCGTTGATGGAAAGGAAGGTAGCTTATACTACCAAATAATATATAAGAGAGTACCTCGACAATTTGTAACAGATTATAAAATAAAAACTACTGAATGGAATATATATAGCGGTAATCTGGAATTTAGCCAGGCGGATATGCCAAGATATAATTACTTGTCAACTGTCATACAGAAAATAGAATGGGACAAAAGAAGATTTCAGCAAATTTTTAACAGACTGTTATCTTCTAATAAAACATTCACTACAGATGATATAGTACAGGAGTTTCAGAATCAAGCTTCGGAAATTACGTTATTCAACTATATGCGGAATATGATTGGCAGATTCTGGAGACAGGGACAATACCGGACGAGTGAAACATATTCATCTACCCTTAACAGTTTTTCCGAGTTCAGAAATGGAGTTGACCTGTATTTTGAAGATATGGATTCCGATTTGCTGCTTTCATATGAATATCATCTGAAATCCAAGGCTCTTTCTCCTAATACAATATCTTTTTATATGAAACGCCTGAGAGCAGTTTACAATAAAGCGATTGATGACGGATTTATTGAAAATAAAAATTTGTTTAGGCGTGTTTTTACGTCTTCCGAGAAAACGGTTAAAAGAGCCATTTCACTAAAACATATCAAAAGGCTGAAAAGTTTGGATTTAAGTTATTCGGCATCCAAAGAGTTTGCCCGTGACATGTTCCTGTTCAGCTTTTATACCCGAGGAATGTCATTCGTGGATATTGCGTATTTGCAGGAAAAGGATTTAAAGGGCAATGTATTGACTTATCGCCGGAAAAAGACAGGGCAGTTACTGAACATACAATGGGAACGTTGCATGCAGGAAATAGTCAACAAATACTCTTCTTGTTCCCACTCTCCTTATCTCTTACCCATTATAAAGAACCCTGAGATTGATTTGCGAAAACAATATCAGAATGTTCAGTCATTGATTAACCGCAACCTCAAGAGTATCGGAATGGATTTGAAACTTCCTATGCCGCTTACAATGTATTGTGCCCGCCATTCTTGGGCAAGCATTGCACGGAGTGAAGGTATCCCGATTGCTGTTATCAGTGAAGGGATGGGACACGATTCGGAGAGTACCACCCAAATCTACCTCGCTTCTTTAGAAACACAGGTAATAGACAAAGCCAATCGTAAAATATTGAAGTTGCTGTAATTCAAGATTGTACAAGGGAGTCGTTTAATGGACTCCTTTTTGTTGATGTGTCAAATTGTTTAGGTAAAATATGTATCTCCTTGTAGGAGATAGGTATATATACGCAAAATTAGTTATTTTGCATCAAACTAAATCTTTTTTGAAGATTTTTTTCATACTTAGACAGAAAAAACTTTCTAATATCCCTGTTTGTGTGACAAAATCCATACGAATACATACATAATATCATAATTATCAATTATATAATAGAAAGTACAATCTCCTACAAGGAGATGGATAAAAATAACAAGAATATGGGTGTCCAAGATGTATACCATAAGAGAGAAAAATCGTTTGCCAATGGGACAAACGACCGCGAAGCGCACCAAAAACGTTGGATTGCCGTTCTTGTTCAAATGAATTGTGAGAAGAAAACAGCTACCCAATTGATTAAGGCTGGTTACGAAACTTATATTCCCACACAACAAGAAATACATCAATGGAGTGATAGGAAGAAAAAAGTAAACAGGCTCATTATGCCAATGGTAGTGTTTGTTCGTGCAACAGTAAATGAAGAAGAATGGTTGCGCAGTCAATCGTATATCTTCAAGCTCTTAGCCTTACCTGGCAGTGATGAAGACAAGCGAAAATTCGCGACACCTATCCCAGACTATCAAATAGACAGATTAAAGTTTATGCTTGAAAAAGCAGAAACAGAAGTTACAATTGTAAGTGATTTTAATGTAGGCGATCCCATTTCTATAATAGATGGTCCTCTGAAAGGGCTTGAAGGGGTAGTAAGCGAGACAGATGACAAACATTCTATTTGTGGAGTTCTAATTGATGGATTGGGATATGCTTGTGTGCAAATATCAAAATCCTGCTTAAGTTATTCATTAATTTAATAGAACTTGATGTTTATAGTACTCAAATAAAAAATAACATCTGAACTTTTAAAAGTCTTCGTAGTTCTGATTTGTGAATCTAAAAGAAAATATTATTTGAATTTCAAATAGATAGCATTGGTTATGCGTTTGTCAAAATAGGCAAAGCTTCTTAATGCGTCAATTATAATTGCAATACTTTATGTATAAGAAAAGAGATAAATTCACTGCAAAGTTTATGGCATATAAAAATGTTAGTAGCTTGTTACTATTATATCTTTTATTAACATCATCACTTACACATGCCACTGAAATTCCAAATCATTATATTATTGCATTCGATCGTTCAATAGAAAGTAGACGTACATTTTATGAATCAAATGAAATATTAAAGATAATAAATAATACACTTCTAGATAATGATTTTCAAACAGAATCTGACTATATATCTATTGTAGGTTATACAATGGAATATGGGAATCCTAACATTGAAAGATATGCTAGATTATATAATAGCAAGGACGGCCCTATAGCGTGGTATCAACCCAAAGGGAAAACACTTCTAGAATTATTCCCAGATTGGCCAACAGGTGAACCAACATTAGAATATTATAATTCGCCTTTTGGATCAATGCAATCTTTAGCCAAACCATTTGCTGTAATTGAAACAAAAAGGGATGATTCATCTTGCGAGTTAGCAAATCGAACCTTTTTGTATGTTATTACAGATGAGGTCGTAAATGGAACAGATGATAATTATAGACAAGAATGGAGAAACGCATCATCATGCTATGGTTCAAATTGGTCACAATTTGAAAAAATTTCTAACCATGTATTTAATACACTACAATTATTTAATGAGGAATTTAAGTTTATTCAGATTAAGCTTAATAAAGGTAATGCAAAGTTTGACAAATTACCCATTTCTCCTGATGGGGTGTATAAAATAGTACCTTATGAAGTTGTGTCAGTTGAACGACCGTCTATACATGCTATAACAAACATACCATCTCCTCTACCTATTCAGAGAGTTAAAGGAGGTTTCTCGTTAAAATTTGATTCACATTCATATTCACAGAAATATAAAATAATTAATATAGAAATATCAGACACTAAAGGTGCACTGCTCGGTTCAACAGATTCTGGTAAATTAGACGTTTTTTTACCTTCTGAAAAAATTTCCGTTGGTGATTCTATTCGTTTATCATTAACCGTATCCCTTAACGATGGTCATTACAATGGGGTAATTATATCTCCAACTAATCCTCGTTATCGTGATGGCATGACAGTTAATCAACTTATAAAGATTCAAAATGAAACAAAAATCTTAGGTGTTTTACCCTTATCCGATTCTTTTTGGTGGTGGTTCCCCAATGATATCTTTTCTGCAATATTAATTTGGGATTTGATAATAATATTAGCATTCATAATCGTAATAGGATATATTTTTTATAGATGTTTTGTTAGAATTAATACTTATAAACCATCTAATGATAAAATAACAATTAATAAAACAGAATAATGCAAGTCAAAATAAACTTAAATAATCCTCCTACTACAGATAAAATTAATGTAGATCTGCAGTGGCGTGTACAAGTGACAAGTCCCAAAAAAGGATTTTTGCCTAAACTTTTTCGTAAACACAATCGTGTTACACGTGATTTAAAAATATCCGTGTCAGATATTATTGTGCCAGAAGAAATAGTATGTAATAAAAGTAATCTTTTCTCGATATTATCAGGAGACACTCTTTATTCTCAATCTCAGTTTCCTGTAAATATCCAGATGACAGATATGACAATGCCATTCCAACTTCTTTTTCATCAAGGAGAAATTAAGGATTGCGTAAGACAACAAGATGACAATCCTCGTTCATATACAATACTCTTTACTGTTAATTTAACAGATTTAAAAGATAATTTGATAGATTCCTCAAAAGAATCTATAGAAATAATCTTTGATCCGTTAGGAGTAAAACCTAATTTTGCAATTGATATTAATGAGGAGGAAATTCAGTATTCTGCTTCATTAGGAAATGAAAGGATTGGAACATTTGCTGCATGGCTCAATGAGGAATTTCAATTCACTCCAAGTCAAGTAGCTGATATCTCCCTAAAACTCTATAAAGGTACAACAGAACTTCCTGGCATAATTTTCTTAAATAATAATAGCAATACTTCCACTGTTTCAATTAAAGCCGGGAAAAGAAATGTTGTAAAACTACCTATATTTATAGATTTTACAACCATACCTAATCCAATTTGCGAAGAAGATGATTTTACAATCGAATCTCTTATAGTTTTATCTGCATCCTATAGTCCAGAAGTAAAAGAAACGATTTTAAAGCAAACGCATTTTAAACTACTCAAAGATCAACAAGGAACAGAACTACGGGTTTCCATTCAACTTCCTGAAAAAGAACCTGTACTATGCGATAACGAACGTTCATATCCAGCGATTCCTATGAATTTTGTTCCTAGAAGTAGACTAATGGGACAGGTAGATGTTATTCTACAAAATATTGCTACTGACAATTCTAATAAAAATTCAGGCTTATATATCAAGAATCTTACACTGACAGAAGAACTTGTAGGTGAAATTAAAGTCATAGGTGAAAACAACTCGATTCTTAATCGCTTTATCTCAATTGATGGCTCTGGCGTAGAAGAGATGAACAGTCCTGATGGTTTGTTTATTCCGAATGGTCCTAGTTCCAATTCAACTATCCATGTATCATTCAATCCATCTAGCATTGTAGATATTGTTAATTCAAAAAATTACGATTTTAAAATACAATCTACATTAGCCTTCGATTATTGGGAGGACAAAAATGGATTAGGAGATCTTAATGAAGAATATAAGAAACGAAAGAGTATTCCCATCATTTGGCAATTACATTTAGAACCAAATCCTGAATGGTTATGTGTGGATTATGGTTCCTCTGCTATTGTTTGTAGATATGATAATGAAATACTTGATTTAAAGAGACAAAAAGATAGTATTTTTAGAATAGCAGAAGATGGAAAATTCAGATTAGACACTATTGAAGGAAAAACTCCATTCTTGTCTTCTGATATAGTACTTCATACAGTTCGAGACACCGCTCAAAGTACACTATGTAGCCAGCAAAACAAAGATGAAAATACTCCTTACCTTAATTTATCTGTCTGTTTATCACCAACATCTAGTTTAATTAAAAATGATGTAAGAACTCAGTTACCTTGTCTTAAAATCCTTGTTGGTAATGAATATTTACCATCAAAACCAGACTTCCTCACTTTTAGGTATGCTAGAAAAGATTTAAATGGCAAAGTTGAAACTATTGAGGCTAAAGATGCAATGTCTAAGAAAGAGGAATCATGTATATTAAAAATTTCATCAATTTTTAATGAAGCATATTCAGCACTATTTAAGTATTTTATATTTCCTGAAACCAAAGAGAAAACTATTAATAAACTAGTGCTTACATATCCAAATACATATACACCAGCACACTTGAAAGTTCTGGAGAAGATAGCTCACGAAACTTTCCCCAAGGTAAGGGATGGATACCTGAAATTTGTGAGTGAATCTGATGCCGTTTCTGCATATTATCTTCAGAACTGGGATTCTTTTAATAAAGGAAGAAATATATCAGAGGATGAGACTGTATTAGTATATGATATGGGAGCAGGAACGCTAGATATAACACTATTCAGTAAGCGTAAGAATGAGAATGGTAAAATAGAAGTAAATATTCTTGGAAAGATCGGAACAGGAAAAGCTGGTAACTATCTTGATTATATAATAAGTGAAATTATTAATGAAAAAGTTCCTGGCGCAATTAGAGGTCCAAAGACTGTATCAACTACGTCTGTACCTGACGTCCAAACTCTTAATGAACGCTTAGACTTAAAACAAACGGTTAAAGATATTATAAAACCTAATTTGAAACCAGATGTAGAGTTATCTTGTGGACCGAGCAAGTTTAATAGCTCTATAATTTTAGGGGACAATCGTTTTGTTGAATTCTTGGACCAAGTAACATATGGTATTATAACACAATTACTTTCTTATATTAATGATAGTAACTTAGTTATTAATACTGTGCTGATGTCTGGCCGTAGTTGTCGTTTAGAAACCTTACAGAAAGCACTCAAAAACACGTTAAATAAAATCGGATGCCCTGATGCTAGAATTGTAAAATTCAAGAGTAATGGAGATAAAGAAAAGACTGTAGTTGTTGAAGGTGCAATGGCAAGAGCGTCATTATTTAGTTCCGCAGAATCTCCAGTTCAAATCCGGTCTCGTCGGCTTTATGCGTCTTATGGTTTAGTATATCAAAAATTAGGTGGTACTTATAAATACACAGAATTATTAAAAAGTTCGGATTTGCCATTTATATCTGATAATACAAATCTTAATGATTTTGAAAGTAATAATGTTGAAGTCGTCGGTACTGCATCTGCTGGAAACATTAAATTAATACAAACATATCTTTCACCAGAAGACACTGAATTTGCCTATAATAATAGGGATCTTGAATTTATATCAGAAATGGAAGAGTATGATATGGCTGATTTTGATGGTAAAGATAAGTTAAATGTAAGATTAAAGTTAGATTATAAGAACAACATCTCTCTTTATGTAAATGGTCGTATTTCTATTGGTAGTTCACCTAAAGGAGTTGATCTTTCAAGTGAAATTACAAAACGAAGCGTTTGGCCTGTGACAATATAAATGATTTGATATTTAAATATACCTTACCGGAAAATAGTTTATATAAATATATGAAGAAAGTAATTTTAGCATTACTAATGTTGTTTACACACAACCTAGTATTTGCACAGTTAGATGGAGAATTGGGGGTGCTTGCTCCGAATGGTCATTTCGTAATTGATGAAGAAGAAATTCGTATTGAATCATCAAAACAAATTATTTGTAATGATAGAAGAGATTCTATATATGTAGCGTTTGGTAAATCAAATTGGATTAAACTTCAGCCAAAGTTTATTAAGAATAATATAACACGTGCTAAGATAGAAAATAGGTTAGAAACAGATAGAAACATATTTGTTCAGATTGGTGCTAAAAATAATGGAACTGATTTCTTAAGTAACGAAATTAAATATTTAGCCAAACAATCTGGAAGTGGAGCAGCTGATAATTCATACGTTATCATAAATAAGAAAGATTTGCCTCTTACTCTTTTTATAGATGGCAGAGAAATTACTTTAGTCGAATTTTTACCTACAGACCAAACTCACTGTGACCTACTCCGTAAAAAAGTTAATGCATATACAGAATTACCAAATTGTAAATATGATACTTTATCGATTGCAGATTTAAAAAATACAGCTTTCGATTTATTAGACTTAAATCCGTCTAAATATTGGAAGTCTTCTGCTGTTAAATACTTTATAAATGGTCATGAATATTCTGTAACAGAAGAGAAATTCACAATCCCAGATAGTATTTATTCTAATTTGAACGCAGGTGATAACATAGCTTTATCATATAAAATTGAATTTAATCACGTTGATGGTTTTTTCAATCATTTTAGAGAGGGAAAACTTGTTGACATTCACATAAAAGAGTCTGATAATAAATCAGTATTATGGCTTTTATTACTAATTCCTGTTATAATATTAGTTTACTATTATAAAAAAAAGAAGCCATGTAATAATGGAGAACAAGATCCAACAGGTTCTATTGATGGCTCTGAACAAGTTCAACAAGGAAATGAGGAAACCATCAATGACGTACCACAGGAAAGTGAAGATATTTCCTCTAAAATTTCAGAAGTAAAACAAAGCACAGATGTAGATCATGTATTGAATTCTCTTATACCCAATCTAGAAGAATTAAGTACAGAAGAAAAAATTGGACGTATCAAGCAAGAACTTTCTTCAGGAAATAGAGCTAAAGAAAAGATTTTAAATCTTTTTAAAGAGTTTAATATATCAAGTAATAATTACAATGATTTAGTAAGCTATATTAAATCACTTATCGAATCTATTGAAAATATAAAAAGTGAACAGAACAACTCCCCTGAAATGATTTCGGGTCAAATTCTCTCTTTAATGATTAATAAAAACAGTAAAATTTTATCGTCATTAATAGAGAAAGCTAAATCAGAGTGTACTAACTCTACAAAGCCCAATTATGAAACCTTGCAGAAATTAATCAACCTGCTGCCTATTAACCTTAAAGATTTCTCAAAGCCAATCGTAGTAGATAATAGTTCCAGCCTTGATTTTACAGAGCAACAAATGAGCACAGCTACCAATCGCCGTAAGATGATGGTATGGATGATAGATCAATTAGAAATCAAAGGTTACAAAGGGCTCAATAGGAATGACAATATTGATAACAATTTTACTAAATTAGTAGAATTATTATCGACAAAACCACAAGATGAAAATAATATATCTCTTGAAGATGCTATTGATGAAGCAATAAACAATGATAAATTTACTAGTACTCAAAAAGCTAAATTGCTAGTTACTCTTATTGATCATATTAATTCTACAGTAAATGATGATTCATATCTTATTGATACATCGTTAGCATTGGATGATTTTATTTCCTTTATATCTGAAAAAATTCAGTCTCCAAACAATTTTGAAGATGCTCAAGAAATCATTAAAAACAATAATTTGAATGCTATTAATGGAATCTTAGAAAGTGATATTAAAGATTTTGATCAAGAGTCATTAAAAACTGCTTTAAGAACAGCTATTGTTAAACTACTCAATAAACATTTAAAAGGTTTTGAGGCAGAAAACATTGAAGAAGCGTTCAAAACAATCAATACTTCTCTTGCTAATTCTGAAGTATTAAAAAATACTCTAAAAGAAAACGAAATTAACGCAATTGATGAGCTTCCATCTAAGATACGAAAAAAACAAACAGAAGAAATAATAAGTTCTGTTAATCAAAAAGTTAAAGAACTATTCCCTGATAAATATTTTGACTCTATTCAAAAGCTCATCAATGCTTTACTGGTATTCTCTACAAATGCAAAGGATAATGAACTTTTAATCGTTGATGAGCTTGAGGAAAAGATAAGTCTAAGAGATTCTTCATATGTTTCCTCAGAAGAGAAAAATATCATTAAACTAATTAATGTCTATAATAATCTTATTACTGATAATGAGAATAAACTTAACACGGACATTGCTGAAAAGAAAAATAAAATATTAGAATTAGAAACTGAAATAACTAATAAAGAATCTGAAATTTCAACACTAAGTGCAGAGAACAACTCTTTAATGATTGAATCTGTTGTAATGGTTGATAATTTGAGAGATTGTGCTGAAGAGATAATTAGTTCATGTAAGACTATCCTACATCCTTGCTCTGATAACGATGAAAGTCAATGTGTCGATATTGAAGATCGCTTATTTGCAGAATTGTCTAATTCTATAAATAAAATAAAAAATCTTCCTGTTGACAAAGACTCTACTCCTGTTGAAACTCGTAAAAAAATTCAATCAATCTTAATTGAAGAATTGATGTCAGATAACAGTCCAATCAATACAATATGTAGATATTTTGCATACAGCCGATTACCATTTATGACTGATACATCCAGAGAATATGGTATAACATTCAACCGTAAAAACATGTACGAACTCTTTAATACAGTTGAAACTATGTATGTAAGATTTGGCATCAATTTCAATATCCCTGATTTATTTGTAGCGGGATATAATGAAGGAAATTATGAAAATCTTACAGGGAAAACATACGGAGATCTTGATAATTTATGCCAAAATTCAAGAAATCACTTTGATAACATAGACTCAAAAGTTAAACCATCAGATGTGATTGTTGATATGATAAATGTCGGTTTTTCTGTCGATGGTAAGGTAGAAAGAATAACATCAGTATTAACATATTAACTCAAGTTTCGCAAGTGCGAAACTTGCAGGAGTTAAAGGAGTTAAATGAAGTTATCGCCCACCAAGGTGGGCTTAGGAGTTAAAAGTCAATAGACTTGTTACTGCCAGTTTTCTCTTTGCAAGGCTATCGGCTCTAACTTCTAACAAAGCAAAGCGGAGCGATAACTTCTATAACGTCTTAACTTCCAGGGAAATATTACATGCGAAACTTAAAATATTAATATAATTTGTGTATGAGAAAAAACATTTTTATCGCAATCCTCGCTATTGTAGGTATCTTGATTGTCGTAAATCTAATAAGAGATAATGGAGGAGGGAAAGAAAAAAATAATATGTGGGTAAATAATAAAATAAGTGCAAGTTTTAGTTCAAATACAATCAATGAACCAATTGGTGAAATACCTTCAACCGCAGAAATTTATATTGATGCATCTGGAAGCATGAAACCTTATTTCAAAGCAGACGGAACATCAATGATAAATACATTATCAGAAATAAAAAATCTCAATCAATCTGGTACCTCTATTTACTTTTTAGATAATAAAAAACCATATAAAGGACTCGTAAGAGATATTATTACTGATATCAACAAACAGCCAAATAATTCAAATACACTTTTCCATGATTTTTTCGATAAAGCTGCGTGCAAATTGGATACTACAAATACTATTATATATCTTGTGACTGATGGTATTATGAGTATCCATGATACTTCAAAAGATATGTCAACTGCTTTATTAGAATTAGGAGGAAAAATAACAAATTCTTTATCAAGACATCAAAACATTGCAGGTGCAATTTTTAGATATACTGGAGAGTTTAAAGGAACGTATTGGAATTCAAAAAGTAAACCTGTTGTTTTAAAAGAACAAATTAATCGACCTTACTATATTATAGCTTTAGGACACAAAGAATCTATTAGAAAATTACAAACTATTTCAAAAGACAAATTAAATAATCCTGAAGAATTATATATGGGATTACACGATTTAGGTGGTCATAAAGGAGCTACATCAGTTTATGGAGACAATGGAGTTATAGAAAATTTGAACTCACCTGTTACATTGATTCTAGATTTACCTAATTGTCTTCACAATGTTGATGAAACCAATGCAATCCTTACAAATGATAATAATAAATTAAATATTCCTGTTGAAAAAAAGGATAATAGATTGGTTGCGGTTATCCCTCCTACAACACCTCTCAGACCAGATAGCGACGGACGCATCAAAATCAATTTATCAATCAAAAATCAAATACCCACTAAATGGGTTCTAGATTGGAACTGCGATAATGATATCAATGGACCTGACGCCATCACAACATACGGTCTTGAAACATTGGTTAAGGGAATGTTTAATGGGTTGGAAAACGATACGATTTTATTAAGTGTAGATTTTATTTATAAGAGACAATAACATTTAAAAATTAATAATATGGATTTCTTTTATTTTTTAGTAACAGGTTCTGATTCATGGGAACCACATTATCATGAGAATTTTTTTAATATTCAAGGAGGATTCTTATGGGGTTTTATAGGTGCTCTAATTCTAGGAATTATTGTTGCCAGTGCATTCTATTTTGGATGTTGTAACAGTTCAAAATCATGTAAATCAGCAAACATTGGAGTCTGGGCTATTTCACTTTGTATTTGCGCAGTGATGTCCTATTTCTATGCAGACTTTGTAGTTATTGGAGATTCTAATACAACTGACAACACATCAGTATTTAGAGCGCATTCATTCTATAAGGCTAATGATGATTATTTTATTCAACAAACAAGTGTTCCTGGTGTTTCGCAAACATTTATTGACGACTTGACTCAAAAGAGAAATGAAATTAAATACAACCTCGACAAAGGCGGAGATGTTCGTTTTGAGTTTGATATAACAACAGCAATTTTGGCTGCGATTTTCTTTTTCATTACAAGTATTATAGTTAAAAGGTTTACAATCAATGGCAAAACTATTCCATTTGAAAGACCATAATAATTAAATTTTAGAAATTATGCCTAAATTATTTATTTTTGCTATTGGAGGTACCGGTGAAAGAGTATTGCGCTCATTTACTATGGTGCTTGCATCTGGTGCTCCTACTTTTGATAATTACGAAGTATTTCCCGTAATAATTGACTACGATACAGACAATGCAGATAAAGTCAGAACCGTTGAATTACTTAAAAATTATTCTGCTGTTCATGATTCTGCATTCACAAGACATAGTGCCACGAGTGACTTGAAAGGGCAATCTGGTCAATTTTTTGCAGCAAAATTGAGGAATTTGAATGGTTTGGAAAATTATGTTTTCCCATTTTATCCTGCTACTGATAATGAAAAATTCCGTGAACATATTGGATATGATCAATTGTCTGGTAATACAATGGGTACTGCTGATCTCTTAACAAGCCTTTATGATGAATCAAAGCGTGCTGATACGGAACTTAATCTTGATATGACTGTTGGATTTAAAGGCAATCCAAATATTGGTAGTGTAGTTTTTCACTCAATTAATAACACAACTGAGTTTGCAGCTTTTAGAGCACGATTCCAACCAGAATCGGGAGACAAAGTTATCATAATAGGTTCTTTATTTGGTGGTACAGGTGCATCTGGAATCCCAGAGATTGTTAAATCCATTGATGCTATGAAAAATGGTGCTAAAATTGCTACTATTCTTGTTTTACCATACTTCGCCCCTATGGAAAAAAAAGATGGTGCGATTCAAGCGTCTCGATTTAATTCAAAAACGAAAGCTGCTCTAAGTTTTTATAAGGATTCTGGTCTAATGACAAAAATTGATAAGATCTATTATGTTGGTGACCCATATCCTACTGTTGTGCCATATAGCGAAGGAGGTAAAAATCAACTTAACAACGCCAATATAGTTGAGTTGATTGGAGCTATGATGATAGAACATTACGTTGCAGGACGAGATTCTAAACAGAAAGAATTTAAATTTTCTCCTAATGCCAATATTGTAGTTCGTCAAGGTCAAAAGAATGGTCAACGATTATTTATAAAGGATTTTGATAATATTTCAGTTTCGTTTGTTCTTAACCATTTAGTTGAACTAGCTATTGGACTAAAATGTTTCCACGATGAAATTTATAGTGGCAAAGCGGCTTCAAAGGATTTTTACAAATATTTATTGCTAGATAAAGCTGTTTCAAAGGAAGATAGTGTTGATGAAACAAATAAATTGAGAAATCTGTGTTCGGCTCTTGAAAAATTTTATTTTAAATATCAAGAATGGTTAAAAGAAATTGACTTCGAAGGTAATGGTGATGCAATACCCGCAAATTCGCATAGAGTTGGTATTTGCGATATGACTCGCAACTATTCTGAAATCATTTTAAATGAAGCAATCAAAGCTGATGACGCTGAAAGTGCCTCTATCTTCTCACGTGCAAAAGATTACATTAATGGAAAAAGTAATAAAGATTCATTGACTGACGACTTTTTACTTACTCGATTGAATTGGCACATTCGAGATGATGCCAAGGGAAATGGACATTACGATACTGCATCTAACTCCATAAGAACTGGCCATGAACCAGAATGGGTGTTTGCAGATATTCTTCATTTAGCTTCAGTTGATGGATTTAAAGAATTAAAAATCACTAAATAACGAACATAACTATGCCAGATAATAATAAAACAGTTAAGAAGAATAGCAACTTCTTTACAAATGAAAATCCTACAATAACCGTAAACTCCTCAGGCAGTTATGGAATTATAAATAGTTCAATCGAACCTACTCACATAAATGATGGATTAACCGAACGTGGAGCTGGATTAGGTAAACTTGGGTCTTCCATGCCTTCTCCTTTAGCACGTTTGTTTTTATTCTCAGCAGCATTAAGAGAGGTCAATGATTTAGAAGGACGTAATCCTGGTGATGGTCACATCGGCAAAATAAATGATGATGGCAACATAGAACCAACTCCTTACCATGACCTTGTTGGAGAAATGCTAGACATGCTTGAATTTGTATTTAAATATGGAGATGAGCCTGATTTTCATGTAAAAAGATGGGACTTAGGAATTGAATGCGACGCATTAGAAAAATCATCTGTAAAAGCTCATACACAATTGGCATCTGCATTACGTTCTGCATTTGAATTTGGTGTTTTACAAAATCAACCTATTTACCTTTTTAAGTGGAAAGATAAAGTTATCGGGGGTACCTCTCCTATTTCACTTGTTTATACGTCTGCAAATCTTAAAACCGCTCTTAATAAGTTTCAACCTACTGGAGATGCAGCAAATGTTCTTTTCTCAAATCAAGCAGTCCCACTTCATCTAAGAGATAAAGCCTTTAAAGAATATCTATATCGTTTGAAATTTACTGATTTATCTGCAATAGCAACAAACGAACCGCTGTATCAATTATCTAAGTATATTCAAGATAGTGGTGCGAACTATGATCCAGATTTGTACCATAAAGTAACTGCGAATCCAACTGATTATAAAAATGTAAAAAACCTACAAACCCAAGGAGCTAATGTAAAAGTAGCAGGTGTTCAACTCCGTGTATCAGATCATACAATTTATATTAATCCTGATACCTCAGATTATATTCTGAAGCCATCTGTTGATATATATAAACATGGGAATGTGATGACGAAAACTCCTATGGTTTTAACTAAGTATGGAGTAGATGGTCTCAAGTATGCTGCAGGTCGCCCTTGGCAACCTAATAGCGATCGGATTGATAAGGTTCTTATCAAAGATATTAATGATCGTAAATTACCTGGATTTGGTCAAGTAAAATATCCTTTCTTAACTGTATCTGATTTCTTTGAAGATAAAGTTATTGAAGTTAGTTATGAGATTAATAAAGATAGATTCTTTACAGGATGTACAAAAGAAATAAATTTCCTTTTACCGCTTAAAAAAGTATTTTTCGAATATTTCTCTCTTAATGACCTTGTTGATGCTAATGGAAATTATACTGACATGCTTGTTGTTGAGTATAATGAAGAAAGAGCAAAATTAGTGGTACAATTAAATCTACCCTTAGTAAATGGGCATCAGATATGTTTACATAAAACCTATGATACATCTGAACAGAGTCCGGAGAAGTTAGATTGCTATGATAGTTCGAAAACTTTTGATTTTGCGATATTCCCTTTCTATAGATTAGAACCAGACACAAGCCATAATATTTATAATATAATGGTAGGTAATACTATAGATGGCATTTCTTTTAAGTTTTTTGAGCCAGAATTAAATAAAGTAGATATGTCTTGTAAATCTGAAACAAGGCATCGAACACTTAAAGGTAATAATTCTCAGCTTTCGACTGACCATATTCGAGTAAAATCATTTTCATTTATGGAACTTGAAATACCTTCAGAAGGTAAAGAGGTTAGAGCCTTGATTTTACCAATTTTCAAAAAGGTAAATTCAAATCCTGCAGCTGCGACAGAAGATTTTACATTTAGTTTAGATTTTGGAACTACCAACACTCATGTAGCATATGCAAAAGTAAAACATGGTATGCCATTTGGTCATGCACAAATTCAAGCTTTTGATTATAATGATAATGATACTCAGATGGTTATGTTCAATAATAAGGAAGGAGCAAGAGAATTTGGTGCTTTCGCCACTGCTTTGAAACGAGAGCTTGTCCCTGCTGTATTGGGCGATGTAATAAAATTCCCTATGAGAACTACAACTTATCAAGTTGCAGGAAGACCCGGACGCCTTGATATGTTTTATAATACTAATATAGGCTTCAACTATGGAGAAGACATATCACGTTCAAGTGACTACAAGACAAACATCAAATGGGATAGATTTGACGGTAATGCTAATGAACGCATGAGTACATTCTTTGCTCAAATGCTTTGGATGATGAAGAATAAGAGCATTTTGAATAATGGATCAGATAAATTTATATTAGTTGTTACCTATCCTATTTCAATGCGTCCAAATGATTTAAACAATTTTAAAACAGCATGGGTTAATGCGAAGAATGAAGTGCAATGTAATGTAGATATTCGTTACAGAACTGAAAGTGTTGCTCCATATTATTCATATTTAGCTCAATTACAATATGGAGAGCCATATGCAAATATGGATATAGGCGGTGGAACTACTGATATTCTTTATGTTAATCCATTTAGTGGAGAAACTAGTGTATTTTCAGCTTTCTTTGCTGCAAACGATTTGTGGAACGATGGAATAGATCGAGTTAATAGAGCATCAAAAGCCAATGGTTTTGTAAGATTCTATAATTCCGTTCAATCAGGGATGCTAGGTGATAAACGTTCAGACGTAGATGCTGTTATCAATAACGCATCTTCATCGGCAGATATTATTAGTTATCTATTTGCTAATGATGATTGGTCAAAATTATCGAACACAATTCGACGTTCACCGAAAATGATGCAATTGCCGGTAATCCATTTTTCTGCTCTAGCTTTCTACATGGCATATGCATTACATATGGCAGAAGTTGAAGTTCCGAAGAATTTATCATTTACTGGAATGGGTAGTAAATATATTAAATTGATTAGTAGTGCAGAATCTGATATATCCATGTTGGTTAATGCAATCTTCTCGTATGCAGGTAAAGTTTTGAATAATACAAAGTTAACAGAAGCTTCAGTAAAAGTATCTTTCGCTCCAAATCCAAAGGAAGTAACTGCAATTGGTGCACTGATATCATTAAATTATAATAAGGCTATCAATCCATCAGAAGACACTTACTTCGGATTCGAAGAAGAAGAACCTGGAAAGGTTATGCATTATCAGGATGTCACACAAGAAGTCCAAGACTCTGTAGTGAAGCTTTTTAGAAAGTTTACATCAATGTTCAGCGATTCAGTTGTTTTAGATGTTCTTAGTGATCTTGGATATAGCGTAGATTCTGATATCACAAATAAATTAAGTCAGTATGCTGTGCAAAGTCTTCGTCAAATGAAAGATAGTTCCTCAGAAGGTCAAAAAACAACAGATAAACTAAAAGAACCAATGTTCTTTTGGCCTTTAAAGAATTCTCTCTATATACTAGGAAAAGAACTTACTGATAGTGCTATAGAAGAAGTAAATGGTGTAAATTAATAATATACAGATGAATAAAGATAATCAAACCAGTTCAGACTCTATAAATGCATATATACCAATATCTGCTAATAGTTCAAATGATTCAACAACTGAAACATTTGCCACTATAGTACAAGAAACAACATTACCTACTACTACCACTGAAAAAGGTGGTAGTAGTGGTATGATTTCCTTTATATGTATTGGAATTTTAGCTTGTATTTGTTTTTATATTTGGAAAATAGTAAAAACAATCTCAGCAAGCACTCAAAAGATGCAAAATTTGCTTGTAGAGAATCAAAACCGGTTAAAAAATGCTGAAAAAAAAATAGAAATACTCAATAACGAAATAAAATCACTCACGAGCAAAGTATTTTCTATTTCAAAAAGCTCTACACCTAAGAATATTAACACGGTTATAAGAGAGGAGCAACCTATTTATCAATATACAGATAAAAAGGAAGAATCTTTTGAAAGTAATCAAGTTAAATTTGCGACCTTACAATCGCCCGATGAAAATGGTATTCTTCGTTTCTCTGAACGTTCCATGGTAGATTCCCCTTCCTCTCAAAAAATGTTTCTTTTGGAAATTGACTTAAAAAGAGGTATAGGAACATACAAAATTAATCCATCTGCAATTAATTTTATTTTGGGTGATTTGCAGATGTTTAAAGATTTTGTAAAGCCGTTCACATTTAGTGGAGATACCAATAATGTAACAATACAAGATAAAAGACCTGGTAAAATTTCCAAACAAGGAAATTACTGGGTTGTAGATGAACTTTTAGAAATAACAATTCGTTAAAAATAATTAATATGGCAATAGATATAAGAAGTCAAGAATTTGCTAACGCATGGAGAACTGTTTCAGAAGCTTTATTAGCATATTTTCAAAATGGAGAATTAGGAACATCAGTCGTTAGTCAGAGTAAGTCTGAAGAGATCAATCATATTGTGATTAATGAAAGTAAAGCAGATACTAATTCTGAAGAAGGTAAGACTATTCAGGATGTAAGGTATGCTGCTTGTCCAGTAAAACAAGTTGATGGTTCATATACTTTTAAAAACTTAAAAGAAGAACGTCAACAAGAATCTACGTATAAAATTACACGTTACGTAGGCGGTTATTGCGAATTTGAATTGTGCGACCTTCAAGGTGAAGCTAGACAAATTTTTAAAGATAATCAGTCTGATAGAATGCCATCTTCAGTAGGGACATCAACTGGAGAAATTACTGCAGATAATAAAATTCTCAACATTAAACTTGGAAAAGGAGTGATGGATGGCCGCTCTGTAAAAATCACAGAACCTCTTGCAGTAGAATTTAAATAATATCCTTAAAATGAAGAAAATTCTGTTATTTGCTGCAATTGTTTTTATTGGTATAATGTGCATAAAAAAATGTGATAGAGGAAATGTTACATCTGGCACACCAATAAATGGATATGTAGGAACAGTAAAGTCTGTTTCTGGGAATGTTTTAACTCTAACTTCTGGACTTCAAGCCCGTTTGCTTGGTGTTGAAGCTAATCGTACAGATGTTGAAATGTTCCTACGTTCTCAGTTTCTAAATAAAGAAGTAACATTATATGCTGATTCTCATAGTAAAACTCAATATATCATATCACCTTATGATATAGTAGATGTATATGTCGTTCAGAATGATGTTAGAACATACTGTATAAACAGACAAGTGGTAAGAGAATATCCTAATTCATATCATCAGTCTGAAACTTTTGATTCTCTTGGTTGGATTGGGCCAGCACGAATTCCTGTTGAAAAGAAAAACCTTGCGTTATATATGAAACAAAGGACTTTTCTAATACAAACACCAGAAGGTATAGGTACAGGATTCTTTATTAATGAAGACGGACTAGCTGTAACAAATTGGCATGTTCTTAAACCAGGTCAAGAAGGTAACTCTTTAGCAGTTTTATACCAAGATGATCCTAATGATAGTCAAGTCTATTCTAATAACAAAAGAAACTTTAAGAATATTAAATGGTCTTCGGATGTCAATGGTCTAGATGTAACAATTGTTTCTGTTGAATTAGAAAATGGTGAAAAAGTTCCATTCTTTGATATAGCAAGACAACGTCCTAATCAAGGAGATGCAGTAGCTACTTATGGAAATCCACATGGCTTGACCGCATCATTTACTAAAGGGCATGTATCTGCATTTAGAAAGGATCCTTTCAATCCTAATAGGAATGTGGATTTGATGCAGTACGATATGACGACAAATGGAGGAAATTCAGGTGGACCAGTTTGTGATATATATGGACAGATTGTAGCTGTTCATGAACTTGGTGATAAGTCAATGCAAAACACAAACTATGGAATAGATGCTATGCAGTTAAGAAATGTTCTTGACAAACTTGGCTTAAATTATGGCGGTAAGTAATATTTTACTCAAAACGATTATAAGAAAGTGTTGTCGAACATTATCGTATGTAGAAGAAGAACAGTTTTTTACATTCCCATTTTATCCCTATATATCAGATATTTGGGATAATATAAGAGGAGAAATACATTCTGAATTTCCAGAATTCTATCTCAAGGATTTTAATAATATTCTTCATAATTTAAGTGATATAGATAATCTATGTGAAAGGAATGAGGTCTCTCAGATTGCAGATTCATTAATACTAAATGGAGAGGTTCTTGAAATTTTCTTAGGAGGAAAAATTCACCCTCTTCGTTTAGTAAAAATGAAAGATGGACAATATCTAAATGTAAATACAGGGAATGGTTACGTTTTTGGTACAAAAAGTGAATTCTCTAAAGAATCACTTTTAGTAACATCTGATGGAAAAAATCTGGGAAAAATTAAATCTATTTCCCTTTTATATCTATCTTGTGAACATATTGTTTTAAGTAAATTATTTATAGGAAATTATTTTAATAATAAAGTTTCTGATTCACTTTGGCCAATTTTTGAAAAAGTAGTAAAAGATGGACACCCTAATAGCGACACAGATCTGTCTATTTACTTAACATTAGCAAAACAGATGGGGATTAATTCTTATACCCTTATAAATATTCTTAATGCAGGATCCCATTTATGGAGGTAAGTAATCAAATTCTAAAAATTGTAGAACAAAGAATAAGCAAAGACTCTGAATTATTTTTTATTGACACTGATATATATTGTTCACAATTTGGACTCAATATTATTAAAAGAAAAAAATTATTCGGAGTGTCACTTAATAGCGAAATAATATTACCAACTATATATGATGAGATTATTCTATTAACTTGTTCCGTGATTGCCACTAAAATTGATAATAGATATTCGCTATATGACATAAATAAACGAGAATATATAACAGAGTATGATTACATTTCGTTAGAACCTATTGAATCCTTTTGGAAATTAACAAATCCTCATGGCAAATCGATTATTCTGAACACAGTAAATAGTGTTTTATACTTGAATGAGAACTGCTATGAAGAATTTAATCTTAAACTGAATTATACAGAATATGTTTGGGCAAGAAAAGGAAATTTTTTTTATTACATTAATAGAAAAACTGGGAAACACATATCACTACCATGTATAGTTATGGCTTATGACACCCAATATGGAATGTATGGTAGGGATACAAACAATAAAGTTTTATATTTCGATGAATCTGGTGTAGAAGATGGAATTATGTTGCGTAAACAAGTTATTGATGCAGGTGGCTATCTTAAATTAACAAATTATACCTATAATTTAGAAGATATCATTGATGTGTACGGAAATATTTTGAACGTTTAACATGTATATTGTACAACAGTAACTAATAAATTAAAATCATATGAACAGTAAATTTGGAGATTGGGCAATAAGAATTTTCGCCATACTTTATGGATGTATATGTATTGGCTTGATAATTTACGATTGCACAATGAATAAACAACCCCAAAAAGAAAAAGAGTGTATCTTAAACATCGTTTTCGAAAATCAAACTTCATATAAGGATATTACAATATGCATGATTGAAAAAATCAAGCAAGATGGTAATCCAGATGTTCTTGATGACTATATCTATAATAAAGAAAATAAGCTCAGTAAAAGAAAATTTAAAGAGCTTATGAATGCAGATTTTTATATAGAAAAAAACGAGAATATAGCATTAGGTTTATTCCATCCAAATGTAAAATTAAGTTATAAGGATGAATTAAAAAACGAGTATTCTATTGTTTATTCCTTTTTAAATGCTGAAGTTAGATTCTATCTCAATGATAAAATCCATAAAGTAATGTTGATGTATAACCCAGATAAACTATCTGAATTACTTTATAATCTATAATTTAGTTATATTCAAATTATCATTATATGAAGAAAAAAAATTTACTTTTATTCGTATTTTCTTTTTTCTTGAACAATGCCATTGCTAATACTCAACTACATATGGTACTATTTGGCAATACTACAGATGGTAGTATTGGCCAATCAATGATGATAGATGTATCTTATTATGATTATCTATACTCTGAGTTGAAGATGGTTCTTGCTAACGAAGGTGTTGATGTAAAATATAATCGTTTTATCGGTAACGACTGTTCTCCACAAAATGTTAATAATTATTTAGACAATTTATCATGTAACGGAGATATTGTCTTTTTTATTTACACGGGACATGGAGGACGTTCGTATAGTGACACCTCAAAATTCCCAAGAATGTGTTTAGGAAGCAATTATGCTGACGAATGGATAAAAGTATCAAGAGTTGTTGATATAATCAAGTCAAAAGGAGCCAGATTTCAGATAATAGTAGCAGACTGTTGTAATTCTTATTATGATAGGCCTACACGACAAAACGCGGAAGGATTTGCTGGAAAAACAGGAATAATATCAGCAAATGTCATAAAAAAATTGTTTAATGAAGTTAACGGCAATGTGTGTATTACAGCAGCTTCTCCAGGAGAATATGGGTGGTGCAATAGTAGAGACGGGTCATTTCTTTCTTATTATTTCATCTCAACACTGCAGAATACTAATGAATCCATAACTTGGCAAGAGCTCTTTGAGACTATCTCAAATAAAACTTTTGAAAAGACTGACGTAATGTACAGAGATAAAGCTATTTCAAACTCACAGCGGCCTGTTTTTGATGTGTTTGTCAGTGAGAATAACACAAATGATGACAATCTTACAGATGACAACAACGGCAATGATCATACAATCGTTGATGACGATAATGTGAGGGATAATCCTGATTATAATTTTGATTGGGATTCTGATATCAATGACGGAAATCATAATAACAATAATGACAATTCGAATGTAAATGACTATGATTATGGTCGTGAAAAGATTAATAGCACAGCAATCTTTACATCTATTATTTATATTATAATTGGTTATTTCTTATTATCAAAGGTTCCTAATTTATTTAGAAATAGCGGAATATTATCATTTGCTTTTAAACTACTAGGTGTCCTTTCAATTATAAAAGGATTATTAGTATTATTTCCCTAGATATATAAATGTAACAATAGTATGTCGGTATTATTATATGTAGCCGTGAGAATCATTATCGGCTGGATTCTTATTGATAAAGTGCCTGTTTGGCTTAACTTGGATGGAATTATAGAGAAAATTGTTAAAGTAATAGGCGTTTTGATGATTATTAGCGCTTTGCTTAATTTATTATAGAATAAAATAATTTAAATGAAATATTGTGGTAATTGCGGGCATTGCAACGATGACAATGCAAAGTTCTGTGGTGGATGTGGAAAAGCATTTCAAATGACATCAACATCTTCACAGAATACATCTAATCCATCTTGGGTTGATCACATAAATGATTATGTGGGCAATGATAGACCTGCTGATCTGAACTGGAAAGTGTTATTTACTGATGTTCTAAAGAAACATTCCAAATCTGAGGCTGAGAATATATTTATATGTGGAACAAAGACAACAACACCTACCTTAGATAGCGTGTCTCAACAATGGCCACATCCTTGGCTATATAGTAGGGTGTTTTTTATGTTTGCAGTAGCCTTTTCTTTACTATATGTCTGCTGTGCTGTATTTGGAAACACCAATGCCATTCCTGGATTGATTGTTGTTGGGGCTTTTACTGTTCCATTATCAGGCTTAATCCTTTTTCTTGAAGTTAATGCCTATAGAAACATAAGTCTGTATGATATTGCTTTGATATTTCTTGTTGGTGGCTGTGCGTCCTTGGTGGCTACACTATTTTTGTTTTCTATTATTGGAGTTAGTGAACTTGATTTTATAGGAGCATTATTGGTGGGGCTTATTGAAGAAATCGGCAAAGCGGTAATTGTATATTATTTTATCAAGAAACTTGCCCGGCAAAACATTCTGCCAGGACTACTTATAGGTGCAGCTGTAGGTGCTGGCTTTGCGGCATTCGAATCCGCTGGTTATGCAATGAATTATTTGTTGGCAGGTGGATGGGATATGATGCTTGATGTGATATTTTTACGAGGATTTCTAACTCCAGGTGGTCATATCGCATGGGCAGCAATAACAGGAGCAGCAATGGTTATTGCTGCAAAGGAATGTGGCGAGACATCTAGTAATATATTGACAAACGGGAAATTCTTGCGATTATTTGCAATTCCTATCTTGTTACATGCATTGTGGGACTCTCCTTTGTCAAATATTGGAGCAGACATTTATCTACTACCTATAATTTTAACCTTTATAGTATGGGTGGTTGTTCTCATCCTGATTAATATGGGACTATCTGAAATAGCAAAAAATAAGATGAATTATTAACATGAAGCGTTGCGAGAACTGTAAGATAACTTTTTCTGATTCGGTTAATTTCTGTACCGAGTGTGGACAAACTTTGGTGTATGTGCCAGATACTCTCCCATATGATTCGGAAGAGAATCGGCAGAAGCCTAAAAGAAAGAAAAAAAGATCAATATGGAAAGTGATATTGATTACTCTTATCGTCATAGTAATCGGCTTTGTTGTTCTGCTTAACTATATCATGAACGCTGCTACATATCTGAGAGTGGAGCCTAATATGCTTGTGGCGGACAAGAATGGTGGTGAAACAGTTGTTGATGTCGACTATGATGGTTATGTATGGGTAATTAACCATATCCCAGACTGGATTGAGGTTGAGGAATATGAACAAAGTTTCAACATTAAGGCTGAGGAGAATCTAACAGGGCATAATAGAGAGGGCTCCATAACAGTTCAAAGTGGAGATTTTCTTGCTCAGGTAGTAATACTGCAGAAAGGACAAGCAACTTATATAAAAACATCTAAGACATCTCTTCATTTTGATGAGGACGGAGGTCGAGAAACAATTACAGTAGACACTGATGGTTGTGATTATACAGTAGAATATTCTGATTTTCTTTCCGTATCAACAAATGATGATGAAATAAAGATTAAAGCATATAGCAACTCCGATGAGTATCGTAGCGGATATGTGACTATTTCAGAAGATAATATAAGAACTCGCATACATATTACTCAGGGTGGAACTTGTAATAATTGTCATGGATCTGGAAGCGTTTCTTGTACCCAGTGTATGGGGCAAGGTGGCTGGGGATACGGTATGTTCTACTCTCAATGTTGGTTGTGTCTTGGTTCAGGCTCTTTGCAATGTGGAACTTGTTACGGAACAGGTGAAAGAGAGTAATTATTTCTAACCTGCGTAAACAAGGACGCTGCTATGTAAAATTTGAGAAAAGTAAGCTTCCAAAATTGACGTATTGACTAGTATGGCTCTTTCCCATACCTTCGTGCTAAACTTAAAACTTGAAAGATTATGTTTAGCGAAAAAGATTTTGAAAGACTGTGGTTCCTCTACAAGACCGAGGGCGAACCCCAAGGAGTTTCCATCAACTCATTCTGCATCAGCAACAACATTCCTTACACGGCATTCTATGACTGGTTCAAGAAGACACAGAAAAAGGTTGTACCTGTAGAGGTGGAAGGGATTCCGGAAGAGGTGATTCGGACAGGCAATGAAGAACGGCAGGATGTTGCTAAAGACACCCCCAAACGTACATCTCCCCATAGAGGAAGCATCATGGTAACGATAAGAACCCGTGAGGGCTTGTGCATTCAGAAGAAAGGCTTAGACTATCAGGGGCTGAAAACACTGGTAGAGAAACTGGAGGGCTTATGCTGAGCATAAACGGCCTTCACAACTTCTACTATCTTCCTGAACTTCACGATATGAGATGCAAGGCCCGGCGTATAAGTGAGATAATCCGCGGCAGGTATCACCGTGATCCGTTGAACGGCGATGTTTACATGTTCATGTCGAAAGACCATCGTAAGGTCCGTATGATACACTATGAGCGCAATGCCTACTACCTTCATGAGAAGTCCTTCATAAAGGGTTATAAGTTCATGAAAATAGAACGTAAGGACGATGTAACAGTATATAAGATAGACTGGAAAGACCTGGTCACGATACTTGAAACTCCGGTAATAACTAGCATAAGAATTTAATGATAAAACTCTGAAAATCAGCGATAAAAGTTCTCTGAATATTTGTATGTCTCACTGAAAATGAGTATCTTTACATAAAATTTAGAGAACATGGAACTGGAAGAACTCATAGAAAATACACTCAGACGCAAGCATCTTGAAGAGATGATGGACAGACCCGAGAAGGAGCATACACCCCTTGAAGGTATGGATAATGAGCAGATAAGGAGGTTCGCCCTGTTCCTGTTTGAGGAGAATCAGAGCAAGAGCAGGCAGCTTGATGAAATGATAGCACGACTTGATGAAATAGGAAAAGACCTGAAGGAGGCCAACCGTAAGATTGACTCCCTTACAGATGCCCTGCTTAAGGCAAACAGCAAGGCCGAGAAGGTCTCTCTTGAATATAAGATACAGCTGAAGGAATACAGAAAGCTTGAGAAGAAGCATAATGCCCTTGTCGAGCGTCTTTCCCTTATGAACGCCCAGACATACGCTTCATCCAAAAGTCTGAAGGGTATAGGACGCAAGAAGGTTCTGAAAGGAAAGCATGACGACAAGGATGATTTTGACGGAACTCCCACTGCTCCGACAACCGAAGTCCCACAGTCAGACCCTGCCGCATCATGCGACACGCGGGATGCTCTGGCCACTCCTCTTTCCAAGGAAAGACCGTATAGAAGAGGAATGAGATACAACAAGGATTGTGTAGGCACTCCGATAATACACAGGTCCGATTATACGATGCTCCCTAAGGGCTCTGTAGTGATATCATCAAGCTACCGTAAAATAAGAAATATCGTGAGCCACATTGAAGAACATCACTTTGAGGTGCTTAAGGTGAAGCATGCCGACGGCAGGATTGAAAGCATGTTCCTTCCCATGAAAGATGACGCCCGGGCTGACCTCTACAATGAGATAGTACCGGGTACAAGCATTACGGCAGACATGCTCTCGTATCTTATGTTCAACCGCTTCCAGATGTCAACACCTGCATACAGGGAGGCAAAGAACCGTCTGTCGGATATGGACTGGAACACTTCTGTCCAGAACCTGCTGAACTGGACCGACAAGGGTGCAATGCAGCTCAACAAGCTGATACCCGCACTCAAGAAGATTGCCCTTCAGGACGGTGCGAACGTGAATGTGGACGAGACATGGCTTCGTTACCGGAGTTACGACTGTAAGCGCAAGACGTACATGTGGTGTCTTGTAAACAGGAAAGCCCGTATAGTCATCTTCTTCTACGAGGATACAACGGATGATAAAGGCATGCAGAAACATGGAGGCAGGAACCGGAACGTACTTAAGGATTTTCTTGGCGACTCTAAAATCAAGTCGCTGCAGAGCGACGGCTACAATGTCTATATGTATCTTGATGATGAACTTGTTGATGTGGAGCATCTGTGTTGTCTGGCTCATGCAAGGGCAAAGTTCAAGTATGCCTACGACCAGGGAAGCCTGCAGGCAAGAATCTTCCTTGAACTGATAGCAAGATTATACGGCATGGAAGATACTTACCGCCGGGAAAAACTCACTGCGGACGAGATTTACCGCAGAAGGAACAGTAAGGAAACGACGGAAATCATCGACAAGATAAGGACGGAACTTTATGATCTGCTGGCAAATCCGGATGAGAGCCGAAGCGAACTTATGAGCAAGGCCCTTAACTATCTGAAGAACTTCTGGAACCGGATCTTCGCCTACAGAAACGACGGTGAATACTCCATAGACAATATGGCGGCGGAAAGAGCGATAAGGCCAATCACTGTCCAAAGAAAGAACAGCCTGCTTTTCGGAAGTGTGAAGGGAATACAGAACTCCGCAATCTATAATACCTTTATAGAAACATGCAAACAGGCAGGAGTCTCCTTCAGGGATTACTTCTGCAGGCTGCTCAGGGAATTAAAAAAGGGAAGAACGGATTACGAAAACCTTCTTCCCATGACAATATGCAAATAATAATCGTTAAATTTGTGGACTCTTTTTTTGACGGGTGCCTGCTGGTGCCCGTCTAAAAGGGGGCACCCTAAAATTGGAAGCTTACTTGAGAAAAGCAAAAGCACTATCATATCACTGTACGCTAAACATTTGTCTGAATAATTTAAATCAAGAGTTGCAATATGGTTGAATAATAATTATGAAAGATCAACAAATAGTAAACAATTTAATCATTGGCAATCACCGCACAATAAAAGATTTCTTTTTTGTGCGGTGTAAACCGATGTTGATATATATTGGACAATATTTCTGTCAGTATAAACAAACGCCAGAGGAACTTATTGGAGAATTCTATGAGTTCCTCTCAGCCGATGATTGGCACAAGTTAAGGATATTCAAATATACCTGTTCTTTGAATTCATATGTGACAATTATTGCTTCACGCTATTTTCAACATAAGCGTGATAAGGAATTGTTGCCGTTGGATGAGAATATTACTCTTGTTAAGAATTTACAAGATGATAGTAATGGCGATTCGTTATTTATGGAAGATCTCAATAAGATAATTAAAAGGTTACAACCATTTGATAGATTTCTTGTTCAGCGTATTCTTATAGATGGAGAGAAACCTAGAGATATTCTTGATGAGGCAAGGGTTGTTTTGGCAAGCGATCCCTCACTGACCACAGAAGCAAAGACAGAGGAGCAATTTGCTGGATATGTTTACACTCGTTACAATAGAGTGCGAAAAGGTTTACAAAAACAAATGGTTGCAATAGGATATGGAAAATAATTCAATTCAAACTAATAACTTTGAGTTACTAGGACGAGTTCTCGATGGGAACGCAACCATTGATGAGCGTAAGGACGTATTGTTTAATATGACTGATGCGCTTTTCGAGGAGTGTTTTTTGGTTGCGATGCGAGCAGCAACATTGTTTAATGAAAAAATAGAGGCTTATGGCTAAGTTCAATAAAATATCAGACGAAGAACTGGCTGCATATCTCGAAGGTATGCTTTCAGAGGAAAATTCAGCAAGAGTTGATGCTGCTATGGATATTGACACCCTGGAAGTGTTAAATGTATCTCGTAAGGCTCTTGATGAGTTTCCAACGGATAATGTTATCTCACTCCCTTCATGGGATAATGTTGCGGCAGCTTCAATACGACCAACGTATGAGTCATTAGCTATGGCTGGATTCTTAGGAGATAGTAATGCTGATGAAACAGCAGACGAGGAAATAGAAGAAGATGATGAATAATGAATCGTAAAGTCGAAGAATTAAAGCAAAGTATCAATAAGTCGGTTATGATTTACATAATCGGCTGTTGTTGTTTTGTATTAGTTGCTTTGGCTTCTTTATGGTTCGGATACTATGTAATCTGTTATCACAATGATCACGAATTACCACTTCAATTTACGGTTATTTCGTTGGCTGGAGGTCTGTTGCTGTGGGAAATGATAAAATCATTTCGTTTCAAGACCTCTTTACCAAAGACATTCAAACCTATAATAGAACAGGAATATCCTGCACTGTTCGCAATTATAAACGAAATTACGACATCTCTAAATCTGTCGCCTATTCGTAAAGTTTATATTTGTCCGGATGCTACTGCTGCGGTATTCATTCAGCCACAATTGCGAAATATACTTTTTGAACCAAAGAGGAATCTAGTTGTTGGTTTGGGGTTCTTAACACAGATGGATGATGATGAGATTCGAGCAATGCTCTATCACGAGTTTGGGCATTATGCTCAGGAGGAAATGAAGAATTCTATATCTGTTTATACAGTAGGACAATTCTCTCAATCATTTGTCTCCATTAAGGAAATGAAAAAAGAGAGTACATGGCAGCAGCAGTTGAAAGTACAGTTACTATTATTTACTTATTTTGTCATATGGATTTGTAATCGTATAAATAAAGCATATTCAAAACTGGCAAAACAAATGGAATATGAAGCTGATGATGTAGCGGCCAAATATGTTGGAGCTTCTACTTTACAAAGAGCATTACTTCATACTGCTTGCATACGATATAATTACGAAGTTATTCAATGGGGATTACAACAATTGCAGCCTCAGAAAATTCAAGTAGACAACATTTACCTGGCTCTGCATTTTGTTGGTAATTATTTTCGTCCGTCACGCAGACTTTTATCTTCTGAAGTTGTAAAACGAGTTGAAAGACTCGGAAAACTTAGATATGATAAACTCCCATTACAGTCTACGTGTAAGGTGAGGGAATATGCAATGCAGATTATTCCTTCACAATCTAATCTAACATCATCTTGTTCTGCATATCAATTTGCACAATGGCTACGTGAAGGGCTTATGATTTATATGCATCAAAGAGAACTTTCCACAGCTGTATTATTGGAAATTCATCTTGATAAGAAAAAGCATAAACTACCGTGGTTTGATGCCACATATAAGATTATGCTTGATGGTAAAGAAATCGGTTCTGGTAACTTCATAAAGGGTTATACACTCAAACGAAGAACATCTCCAGGCAAGCATGTTATTACAGCATATGCTCCATCAGGAATTATTTCAACTCCTTTTGAGTTTGAAGTGGAAACTAATAAATCATATAAAATAGAAATGGATTATAAGGTCTATCTCAAGGATGGGATATATGATGTGTTTGGATATCATATATTTAGCAAGTCAACTGAAAACGAACTGAAATAAAAATTATTTTAGCTAACAAAGGTATAAATGTGATATTGGAAACAGAATATCATGCATCTGTTGGGATAACATTTGAAATTGCCTGTGGGAATGCTTTTAGGGTAAACTGTATAACCGAATATGAACATAATAAAGTCTACATTTCGACAGAAAGTAAAGATGGAATACCTCGCCCCATAATACATCCTGGTGAAGATGGTGGTTTTTGTGAGTTTCATTTAACATCTCAGAAAAGAGGAGTATATACAGTCTTACATAAGCAGTTCTTCAGAGGCAGCCTTAAACGTATAAAACGATATTTAATAATAGTATTTTAAAAGGATTTGTTTTTGGCAGGATCAGTGATAGATTCTGCCTTTTTGTTACTCTAAATCTAAAAGTAGTAATATGATAAAAGAAGAATATAAAAATAAAGTACAGGGATTGATAATTGGTGATACATTAGACTACTCCGTTGAATTCATGAATTATTGTGAGATTGTTGCGAAGTATGGAGAACAACGAATCTACATATAGGAAAATCTACAGAAGGATTGGACGATGGAATCTATATCCACTGTTGGGGCAGAGTTGGACAAACAGGAACTATTGGGTTTACTTATACGTGTATCTGCTAAAAGGTAAAAGACTTTCAGCTGAGAGTATATATAAACAAGCAATTGAGAGTTTAATTTAAAGTTTTTATCAATGTCTAAAGTCTTCTAAACATCATATTTCATCTGAAACTGAAGAGAAGAAAAACTTTGTATGGCGATTTATCCCAAATGAATGTTTATAGCTTATAAATAGAGAATCAATGATATGAAACAGTTTTTATTTCTATTATTATTAACAATGTCTGTGTCTACATTTGCGCAGGATGACTACTATATCAAAAAAGCACAGAATTATCAACGTGAGGCGGAGTATTATCAGAAGAAGGCTGACGGATATCGACGTGAGGCAGAGTATTATTTGAAAAAAGCCGAAAGCTATCAGCGCGAAGCGGCATATTATACAAAACGTGGCGATATAGATCGGTCAAAGACACAAGCTCGATATGCTGAAAGTGCTTTAGATCATTACAAGACTCAGCTTCGATATGCCAAAAAGCTGATGAAAAAGCCGCGATGTATTTAAAATGGGCAGCTGACGCTTTAGGCAAACAATAAAAAAGGTATAAACTAATAAATTCAGAATTAATTGTAAATTTAATTAGTTTCTTTTGTTAAGAACAATGACTCGACAGACAATATGAATGTCTGTATTTATACAGAATTTTCTGATTGGTGGAATTTGAATAATGTAAAAGTATCTAAAGCTACAATAGTTACTAATAAATGCGATGTCAAACAAATTAAATAATGTAGTATGAAGTGGTTAGGATTATTCAGGAAAAAACAATTATTGAAAGAGGGGCCTAAAAATTCTGAGGCATTCAAGCTCTATAAGGAGTTATGTTCCGAAAGATTTACTATATATCCTTTTGAGACGAAAGAATTAGGTGAAGATATGATGTTAGTAAATGAAGTCGTTGCACAGTATTGGAAGCCTCGTTTTTTGTTAGACCAACGGATAAAGTGTGCATATGAGTTTATGGATCGTTGTGAGAATTTGTTGCATATTTCATTAAAGGACATTGATTGGGATACAATTCCTAGCGATGGATATTATTGTGCTAAAAACTTACGTGCATCATTTCCAATATCCATAGGCAAATTCGGGAACGGAGTCTGTTCGATTCGTTGGGAGCTTAATCCTGACGGACAATATTATATGGATGAAGATGGCTTTGGTATGATAGATGATGAGGAAATATCTGTATATGGATTCATTGACAGGCAGTTGAATGTGTTAGTGAAGTTTCGTTACATTAATGACGACTGGAAACAATTGAAAGAAATGCAGGCTGAAGCAGAGGAAATTGTAAAAAGACGGGCTCAATGATATAAATTAAAACGTTGAAGATAGAAACCGTAAGTCAATGCACTCTATATTTTGTCAAGCGACTAATATAGAGTGCATTTATTATGTGCATACTTGTTCCGATTAGAATATAAATTGTTAAATTAAAAAACATATCAAATGAAAACAAGGTAAGCATTCAGTAAACCCCGTCAGAACTCAGTCTTGATTCTTTATATTTTTGTACCCATAACCAATATTGTACAAAAATGAAGAATATGACATTAGACCAATTCAAGCAGACATACGAAGACTGGAAGTTGTCTGGTTTGTCTGTCCGGGATTATTGTAACAATACCGGATTTGACGAAGGTAAATTTTATTACTGGCGTAGGAAACTAACCGATTCAGCTCTTCCCGATACACAAGGATTTGTTCCTGTAAGAATGAACAATCTGAACGGTAAACTGAACATTACTACTGCTTCAAAAGAGATAGAATCTAAAAGCGATTCAGAATGTGAGATTATATACGCCAATGGTGTAACGCTTCGTATCAATAGTGCAATATCACTTGAGGTGCTAAAGTCATTAATCCTTTTATGCCAGTAAGCCATGTTTTGCCTCAGTGACTCAGATCGTTTTTTCCTTTACCCTTATCCGACTGATATGCGAAAGAGTTTTTACTCTCTGAGCGGAATCGTGACAGAGAAAATGGGTAAGGATGTACAGGAAGGCGATGCATTTATATTTATCAATAAATCATTGACCAACATGAAAATACTCCATGCCGAATACGGTGGGCTGGTGATATATAATATGAGACTTGAGAGTGGTACTTTCCGTTTGTCTGATATTGACTGTGAAGACTCTTCCGCTTCACTCTCCATCAACTGGTCAGAATTGACATTGATAGTGCATGGTATATCACTTTCAGAGACGAAAAGAGCACCACGCTGGTCTCCTAAAAAGGAGTGATCGTATAGTAAAATAATGTTCAAATCCTTCTGTATGTCAGGTGTTTTTCGTACCTTTACAGTAAATAAAAGATACGGAAAATGGCAGAAGATCCAAATTTTAAAATAGCACTTGAGGCAGTCCTTCGTGACCGTGATGACCTGTACCGACGTCTTATGCAGGCAGAAAGGAAGCTTAAAGAAATGTCTGACCTGCAGGCCATGAAAGACTCATACGAAGCCAGGCTGTCAGAGAAAGACAAAATCATTGAAGCTAAGGATAAAGCCATTGAATCCAAGGACAATCGTATTGCATCGTTGGAACGTAAACTGGAGTATCTTCAGAGGAAAGTCTGGGGAGCAATGTCTGAAAAGAGAAAACTCCCTGATGACCCAAACCAATTGAAACTTGACTTCGACAAGATGGATATGACTCCAGAGGAGGAAGAGGCAGCCCGCCAGGCCATAAAAGAGGTAAGCGAGTATAAGCGGATTAAGGTCAGGGAACACGAGAAAAAAGTTCCCGTCCGCCAAAAGCTGCCTGAGCATCTCCGCCGTGAGGAAGAACATATCTATCCGGAGGGCTATCTTGGTCATGAGGACCAATGGGTGCTGTTTAATGAAACGGAAACTTCCGAACATCTTGAATATAAACCGGCAGAACTGTATGTCCGGGTTACTGTCAGACACAAAGGCATGCGCAAGGATACAAACCGGATTATCACTGCTCCGGTGAAAAACGAACCGATACCTAAGAGTTATGCAAGTGCTTCACTGCTTACAGAACTTATGGTCGGCAAATATGTGGACCATCTTCCGTTCTACCGGCAGATACAGATGTTCAAGCGTATAGGTATCAGCCTGCCGCCATCCACTATTGAAGCCTGGTTCCATGAAGTGGCCGACCTGATGCGCCCCGCCTATTACCGGTTGAAGGAACTGGTTCTGTCTTCCGATTATGTCCAGTCTGATGAGACGACGATACCTATAATCAACAACGAGAAGCATCAGACAATAAAAGGATATCTTTGGCTGGTACGGAGTGTGATGAACAACCAGGTTTTCTTCTTCTATCATGACGGTTCCAGAAGTATGAAAGTGGCTCTGGAACTCTTCAAGGATTATCAAGGTGCCATACAGACGGACGGGTATGCCGCTTATGGTACACTTGAAAAGATAAAAGGTATCATCGTCATATGCTGTTGGGCACATGCCAGACGCTACTTTGAGAGGGCTTTGATGCATGACAAGGCCAGGGCGGAGTATGCCATGACCATTATAGGCATGCTCTATGACGTGGAACGTATAGCCGATGACGACAACATGAATGCACAGCAGCG
>NZ_JAOQJJ010000007.1:0-152456 GCF_025567135.1 Bacteroides cellulolyticus | reverse complement strand
CTTCATTTTTGTACAATATTGGTTATGGGTACAAAAATATAAAGAATCAAGACTGAGTTCTGACGGGGTTTACTGAATGCTTACAATGTATTAGTGCTGATTAAAAGTAATCCTCCGGTAAAGTACGTATTGCAAAATAGAAAAAAATAGTCCCGAGTCGGCACGATTCGTTCATATTCGCCTTCGAGTCGGGACTAATAGCATCAAATTATATCAATTCGGCACAGATTTGTTATAATTTCGCCCAGTTCCTTGGAAGATGTTCTGTCATATACTTTTTATCCCTTTTATAATACGGTATTTTCCTCAGTATTTCCTCCATCCATACTTTAGGGTTAATTTATGTATTTTTGTATTGTTGTGATTTTGAGCAGAGTAAGGAGGCGCAAAAGTGTGAAATTGGATTTGTAAATGTGGTGATTTGTCTAACTAAATGAATAATGAATATGTTTTGTAGTTAGAATTAGCTTTTGAATGCTGTTTGCAAAATAGTTGCAAATGTTTTGCAAGGGTTTGGTGGTTGTCGCAAATTTTGCGACAACCTGATTTTTTTATTTATACAATTCGTTCATCTCGTCAATAGTCTTGCGTATTTCTTTAATCAGACAGTCAGGACTGAGAACCTGAAGGCTGGAACCGTATGATAATAGTTCCTGAACCAGGTCGAGAGTGATTTTTATATGCATCTTAAAGATGATAAAATTTTCATCGTGAGATATTACTTCCTGTGTATGGTGCAGCGGTCTTGTCTGTATGTACTGGCCTTGCTTGGTAGTGAACTTTAAAAGTATATCGTGGGCTTTGGTGTTTTCTTCGCCATGGATAATCCCGAAATTGTCATTATATAATACCTGTGGATAGTTCTTTTCCTTCATCGTGAAACTTTTGTCGCTTATGGTTGCACTGTCCATCCTGTCGAGTGAATATACACGTAGGGCATTTCTCTCGTGGCAATGGCCGATCAGATACCATCTCTGGCGGAAAAATTTAATGAAGTAAGGTTCTACAATGAAGCTCTGTGCATCCATCCAGTACGAATGATAGGTGATGTTTATGCACTTGCTACGTGACATGGCGTCGGTTATAGCATCAAGATGTTCCTCACCTCCGAAAGTAGTTTCGAGGATGATTCTGTCGGCAAGGCGTTTACGTCTGGAAATAACATCTGTGGATGATGCAGCCTGTATAAGCCACTGGTTTATAGGGGAGTTGTTTATTTCCTCAGGATACTCGATATAATATTCGTTTGTGCTGCGGTTGCAATTGATGTTGATGTCGAACATCTCTTCGGCTTTTCGTTTGTACGACATGAAGGTGTTACGGTGCAATGTAATGCTGTAGTCAGCATTGTGTGCTCTCCATTCTTCCTGGATTTCATTAAGTGTCATTCTTTTTCTTCTTAGAAGTAGATTGACAAGCCAAATACATATTCTATTCTTCATAAATTCAGCTTTTTATGATAATGTTGCAAATTTACGGAATGTATGCACCGAAAACAAGTGCAAGCGATAACTTCTATAAAATAGGTTTCAGGATGAGATGTCAGAGAAGAAAAATCTTACTTATGATTTTAAGGACGGTTTTCGCTTTGTTTCAGATATGAAAAAAGATAAACAGCATTAACCCACAATTTTTATTCTTTTTGCAAAGCTTTTGAAAACCTTTTCTTTTTATTCTCTATTTTTTCTTATAAATTTGCAGCCTAAATTTAGGAAGGCTATATGCCAAGATATAAGATAATTAGATAAAACAACATAAACTATGAGTAGTAAATTTACTGAATATTCTCAGCTGAACCTGTCTGAGGTGAATAAAGAAGTGCTGAAGAAATGGGATGAGAATGATGTATTCTCAAAGAGTATGACTGAACGTGAAGGCTATCCTTCGTTTGTTTTCTATGAAGGACCTCCATCGGCTAACGGTATGCCGGGTATTCACCACGTTATGGCTCGTACTATTAAGGATACGTTCTGCCGTTTCAAAACCATGAAAGGTTTTCAGGTTAAGCGTAAGGCTGGATGGGATACACACGGATTGCCGGTTGAACTTGGTGTTGAAAAGGCTCTGGGTATTACTAAAGAGGATATCGGTAAGACTATCTCTGTGGCAGAATATAATCGTCATTGCCGCACTGATGTCATGAAATTTACCAAGGAATGGACTGACCTGACTCATAAGATGGGTTACTGGGTGGACCTTGAAAATCCTTATATCACATATGATAACCGTTACATCGAGACTTTGTGGTGGCTCCTGAAGCAGCTTTACGGAAAAGGCTTGTTGTACAAAGGTTATACAATACAGCCATATTCTCCTGCTGCCGGTACAGGACTTAGCTCTCACGAACTTAACCAGCCTGGTTGCTACCGTGACGTGAAGGATACAACTGTTGTAGGACAGTTCAAGATGAAGAACCCGAAACCTGAAATGGCTCAGTGGGGTACTCCTTATTTCATAGCTTGGACTACTACTCCTTGGACATTGCCTTCAAACACAGCTCTTTGCGTTGGTCCGAAGATTGACTACGTGGCCGTACAGACTTACAACGGTTATACAGGTGAGAAGATGACTGTAGTTCTGGCAAAACCTCTTCTTTACACTCATTTCAACAAGAAAGCTGAAGATATAGCTCTTGAAGACTATAAGCCGGGCGACAAGCTTATCCCGTTCAAGGTGGTAGGCGAGTACAAAGGTACTGACCTTGTAGGTATGGAATACGAACAGCTTATCCCATGGGTTAAGCCTGTTGAGGCTACAGTTGATGGATGGGTTGAGGCATCTGCTAAGGCTTTCCGCGTAATCCCTGGTGATTATGTAACAACAGAAGACGGTACAGGTATCGTACATATCGCTCCTACATTCGGTGCCGACGACGCCAATGTGGCTCGTGCAGCAGGAATTCCTTCACTGTTCATGATTAACAAGAAAGGCGAGACTCGTCCTATGGTTGACCTTACAGGTAAGTTCTATCTGTTGGACGAACTTGATGAGGCTTTCGTGAAGGAATGTGTAAATGTTGACGCTTATAAAGAATATCAGGGACGTTGGGTTAAGAATGCATACGACCCTCAGTTCACGGTTGACGGCAAGTATGACGAAAAAGCTGCTCAGGCTGCTGAATCGCTTGATATCTATATCTGCATGATGATGAAGCAGAACAATCAGGCATTCAAGATTGAGAAGCATGTACACAACTATCCTCACTGCTGGCGTACAGACAAACCGGTGCTTTACTATCCGCTGGACAGCTGGTTTATCCGTTCTACTGCAGCTAAAGACCGTATGATAGAACTGAACAAGACTATCAACTGGAAACCAGAATCAACTGGTACAGGACGTTTCGGCAAGTGGCTTGAAAACCTGAACGACTGGAACTTGAGTCGTTCTCGTTATTGGGGTACTCCTCTTCCAATCTGGCGTAACGATGAAGGCGAAGAATTGTGTATCGGTTCTGTAGAAGAACTTTATAATGAAATAGAAAAGTCTGTAGCTGCTGGCTTCATGACAGAAAATCCATATAAGAAGCTTGGTTTCGTTCCAGGACAGTACAGCAAGGAAAACTACGATAAGATAGATCTGCACCGTCCTTACGTTGACGATATCATCCTTGTTTCTGAAAGCGGCAAGCCGATGAAACGTGAATCAGACCTTATCGACGTTTGGTTCGACTCTGGTGCTATGCCATATGCACAGCTTCACTATCCGTTCGAAAACAAGGAAATAGTTGACAACCGTTCTTACTATCCTGCCGATTTCATTGCTGAAGGTGTTGACCAGACTCGTGGATGGTTCTTTACACTTCATGCAATCGCTACTATGGTGTTCGACAGTGTGGCTTACAAGAATGTTATCTCTAACGGTCTTGTACTCGACAAGAACGGTAACAAGATGTCTAAGCGTCTTGGTAATGCAGTCGATCCGTTCGCTACAATCGAGAAGTTCGGTTCAGACCCATTGCGCTGGTACATGATTACAAATGCTTCTCCATGGGATAACCTGAAGTTCGATACTGAAGGTGTGGACGAAGTGAGACGTAAATTCTTCGGAACACTTTACAATACATATTCATTCTTTGCACTTTATGCAAATGTCGATGGTTTCTGCTATGCAGAGAAAGATGTACCGATGGAAGAACGTCCTGAAATCGACAGATGGATATTGTCATTGCTCAACTCTTTGATTAAGGATGTTGATGCTTGCTATAATGATTATGAACCAACCAAGGCAGGTCGTCTGATTACAGACTTTGTGAACGACAATCTGAGTAACTGGTATGTACGTCTGAACCGTAAGCGTTTCTGGGGAAGCTCAATGTCAACAGACAAGCTTTCTGCTTATCAGACTCTGTATGTATGTCTTGAGACAGTTGCCAAACTGATGGCTCCTATAGCTCCGTTCTATGCAGACCGTCTGTATATGGATCTTGTAAATGTTACAGGACGCGACAATGTGGTTTCTGTTCACCTTGCTAAATTCCCTGTTGCCGACGAAAGTCTGATAAACAAGGAACTTGAAGCACGTATGCAGATGGCACAGGATGTCACTTCAATGGTACTTGCACTTCGCCGTAAGGTAAATATCAAGGTGCGTCAGCCGCTGCAGTGTATCATGGTTCCTGTTGTTGACGAAGATCAGAAACGTCATATCGAGGCTGTTAAGGATTTGATCCTTAGTGAAGTTAACGTTAAGGAAATCAAGTTCGTTGAAGGAGCGTCAGGCGTATTGGTCAAGAAAGTTAAGTGTGATTTCAAGAAACTTGGTCCTAAGTTCGGAAAACAGATGAAAGCTGTAGCTGCTGCTGTTGCAGAAATGTCGCAGGAAGCTATAGCAGAACTTGAAAAGAACGGTTCTTACACATTTGCTCTTGATGGAGGTAACGCAGTTATTGAAACTGCCGATGTTGAAATCTTCAGCGAAGACATTCCGGGATGGCTTGTTGCCAACGAAGGTCGTCTGACTGTGGCTCTTGAAGTGACTATAACTGAAGAACTCAGACGCGAAGGTATAGCACGTGAACTTGTAAATCGTATTCAGAACATCAGAAAGAGTAGCGGATTTGAAATAACTGATAAAATAAATATCACTTTATCAAGAAATTCCAACACTGATGATGCTGTAAATGAATATAATAATTATATTTGCAACCAAGTTTTGGCTAACTCACTTGAATTGGCAGATGAAGTTGCCGAAGGTACTGAACTTAACTTTGACGACTTCTCTCTGTTTGTGAAGGTTACCAAACAGTGATAAATGTTCTCATCTGCCGGGTGTCGTAACATTTGGCAGGTACTATTATTAATTTTAAAACTTAAACACTATGGCTGAGAAAACAAGGTATTCTGACGCAGAACTCGAAGAGTTCCGTGCCATTATAATGGAAAAGCTTCAGCTCGCAGAACGCGACTATGAGAAACTTAAAAGCAGCATTATGAATGCTGACGGTAATGATACAGACGATACATCACCTACGTATAAAGTATTGGAAGAAGGTGCCAGCACTTTGTCGAAGGAAGAAACAACACGTCTGGCATCTCGTCAGCTTAAATTTATTCAGAACCTGCAGGCAGCTTTGGTACGTATAGAAAACAAGACATACGGTATTTGCCGTGAAACAGGTAAGCTGATATCTAAGGAACGTCTTCGTGCAGTACCACATGCAACATTAAGTATCGAAGCTAAACAACAAGGAAAGAAGTAATTTTTATTATTTTATGAAATTGAGAATCGAAGTATTTCGGTTCTCAATTTTTTAGGATTATTTTCAGGTTTATGGTGTTTTAAGTTTTACAGACAACATAGGTATTGATATGAACAGAATTTTTTCTCAAGGCAGAATGTCTGCCGCCATAGTGGTGGCGGTATTGATTATCGACCAGATAATTAAGATATGGGTTAAAACATCAATGTTCCTGCATCAGAATTATAAGATAACAGACTGGTTTTATATTTATTTCACCGAAAACAATGGAATGGCTTTCGGTCTGGAAATATTTGCCAAACTTTTTCTCACCATTTTCCGTATTGTAGCGGTTATATTGATTACATGGTATATATCCAAGATTGTGCGTCAGCCTGAAAAAGTGAAAAACGGATACATAGTCTGCCTGTCATTGGTGCTTGCCGGAGCGATAGGCAATATTATCGACTGTGTGTTTTATGGAGAAATTTTCAGCGAGAGTACCAGAACTCAGATAGCAAATTTCGTACCTCTGGGTGAAGGGTATGCCGATTGGCTGCACGGTAAGGTTGTCGATATGTTTTATTTCCCGATAATTGATACTTATTGGCCTGACTGGATGCCGTTTGTCGGGGGCGAGCATTTCATATTTTTCAGTCCTATATTTAATTTTGCCGATGCTGCAATTAGTTGCGGAATCATAGCATTGCTTGTTTTTTATAGCAAATATCTTAATTCTTTGTCTCATACAGATAAAAAATAACCAATACACATATATAATGAAGAAGTATTTACGTTTATTGTTTTTTGTAGCTGTCGTGTTTTTGGTATCTTGTGGAAAACAGATACCTGGTGATATTATACAGCCGTCAGAAATGGAAGAGCTGCTATATGACTATCACCTGGCTCTTACTATGGGCAATGATTTGAGTTATACAGAAAGATACAAACGTGAATCTTATAAGAATTATGTGTTCAAGAAACATGGTGTGACCGAAGCTGAGTTTGACTCTTCGATGGTTTGGTACACCAGAAACAGCAAGATGCTTACAGATATATACAAGAACTTGCAGAAACGTTATGAGATGGAAGAAGAGCAGATGAGGTCTGAACTGAACAAGCGAAGCGGACAGATTTCCGTATCCTTGTCTGGAGATTCTGTTGATGTATGGTCGGATAGAAACCTTTATTGGCTTACGTCATCACCTCTTACAAACAGGCTTATGTTTGACCTCAAGGCGGATACTACATTCCATGAAAATGATATTCTGGTATTCGAAGCCGATTATAAGTTCCTTTCATATGTTCAGAACAGTGCAAAGGCTGTAGTGGCAATGAATATAACATTCAAGAACGACAGCACCCTGGGAGTTTCCAAAGTGATAGAAAAATCAGGTAAGGAGCAGCTTGTTCTCAGTCCTGACTCTGCTTATGAATATAAGAGTGTCAATGGATTTGTGTATTTCAGCAATCCTGACAGTGCAGACGTTTCAGTTCTTGTTAACAATATCAGACTTGTGCGTTACAGAAAGGGCAGTTATAATGTCCGTTCTTCAAATGCTCCTGCAGCCGTATCGAAAGAGCCCAAGGAAAGACGTGTAAAATCCGAAGAAGAAAAAACGGAAAAGGAAGAACTACGCGTATCCGACAGAAAAGTCAGGGTAATGGCAGAGCCTCAGGAAATAAAACAGGTGGCAAAATGATTGTACGATGAGAAAGTTTGCTTCCCATAGGTTATATATTCCTCATTTGGACTTATTACTTAGAAATCATACTGTAGAGATTGACGATACAGGTCAAGTCGTTAGGTATTATCCGTTTGAAGGAGAAACCTGTTTCACTGAATGGCTTAACGGATTGATAGTGTTGTCATGTGATTCTCCTGAGATTTCTTTTGATTCAAGACATGATTCTGTAGCTTCTTCTACGGTATTGTTCGTAGATGAGAATAAAAATATCAGGAGTGTATTATCTGAAAATTCCGATAATTCACTCCTGACATTAAATGCATATTATGTAACCATGTTTAATGTTTCTGATATGTCTTTCTCGAAAGAAAGCAGAATCATACGTTTAGGTTAGAGTTGTCGTCTTCTGAATTCCGAACATACGATGGCTGTTGCTATTGCCACGTTTAGCGAGTCCGTCGTCTCGTTTCCCTGCGGGTAGTTTGGTATCAGAATTCTTTTGTTTATAAGTGCCGATACCTCTTTGCTTATTCCGTTTCCTTCATTTCCCATTACTATAAGTCCGTTGGCCGACAGTTCGCTTTCATATATGTTGTTCCCGTCAAGAAAAGTGCCGAAAACAGGTACGTCGTCAAGGTCTGAAATAAGTTTTTTAATGTCGCAGTAATGTATCTTTACCCTTGCCAGAGCTCCCATGGTTGCCTGTACAGTCTTCGGGCTGAAAGCATCTGCCGTACCATGCGAACAGAATATGTTTTTTATTCCGAACCAGTCGGCTATCCTTATTATTGTTCCCAGGTTTCCAGGATCTTGTATGTCGTCAAGCGCCAGACATAATTCTTTTTTAGGATTATCGTTCGATGCCTCATAGTGAGGCATTTCGAATATAGCCAGAACATCCTGTGGAGTTTTAAGCAGACTTGCACGCGACAACTCTTCTTTTTCTACTGCTATTGTTTCATCTGCATTAATGTTTTTGTTAGAATCCAGCCACTGCGAAGTAGCTACCAGAAGTTTGCATTTGAAGTGTGCCGAAAGTTCTGAAACAAGTTTGTTGCCTTCTGCCAGAAATACTCCGTTCTCCTTTCTGTTCTTTTTCATCTCCAGCGAACGGATGAATTTTATTTTGTTTTTACTGAGCATATTTGTATTTGAAATGTTTTGTCGGCAAAGCTAAGAAGATATTTTTAATTAATTGTTATCTTGCCGTTTATAAATTATATAAATTCATCCCTTACTATGTGTTGTTAGTGGATTTTTTGTACATTTGCAAATAAATTTGTTTACTTTTCGGAATGGTAGATTTGGTTCGTAAATATATATATATCGTAGTTACGGCATTATTGCTCGTCGGGTGTTCCGTAAGTAAATTTGTTCCTGAAGGAAAATATTTGCTCGATGAGGTGCATATCAGCAGTGACAATAAGGAAATCAAGTCCTCCGAAATGTATTCCTACGTACGTCAAAAGCCAAATTCCAAATGGTTTAGTCTAGTCAAGCTTCCAATGTACATATATTGTTCGTCTGGCAAGGATTCTACAAAATGGATTAATAAGATTCTTCGTAAGATGGGCGATGCTCCAAGGATATACGATGCCCGTGTAGCCGAGGAAACCCGTATGCAGATACTTGGTGCTGTTCAGAATAAGGGTTATCTTGGTGCTCAGGTATCTCTTGAAGAAAAGATAAAAAAGAACAAGCTTGACACATATTACAGGATATCATCCGGTAAGCCGTATATCATATCTTCCATAGATTATAATGTAGAGGATTATGTTATCAGAGATCTGCTTATGAATGACTCAATACATAGCGGACTGAAAGTGGGAGAGAGGTTTGACGTAAACCAGCTTGAAGAGGAAAGAAACAAGATTACCCAATTTCTGTTGAATAGGGGATATTATCGTTTTAACAAAGACTATATTACTTTTCAGGCAGACACAGTGAACGGAACTTACCGCATAGATCTTACTATGAATATAGGTCTGAACAATATGCCCAACAGTTCCGAGACTTCATTGCATCGTCAATACAGCATCAGAAATGTCAATTATCTTATGGATGTAGATTATTCTCCCAATAATGGGGTTAATCTTGATACGATGTCTTACGGAGGAATAAATATCCTATATGACAAGAAACTGTTCTTGCGTCCAGGGGTTATTGACTCACACAACAGATTTGTTTCTGGGAAACTGTATTCTAACCGTGATGTAATGTCCACTTATTCTTCTTTGTCAAGATTGGGAATATTGAAATATTCTAACATAAGGTTTGTCGAACATCTGGAGAATGATTCTGCTTATCTTGACGCTTTTGTATCTTTGTCAAAAAACAAAAACAAGATGCTTTCTTTTCAGGTAGAAGGAACCAACTCTGCAGGTGATTTGGGAGCTGCAGCTTCAGTAACATATACACATCGTAATCTGTTCAAGGGTTCCGAGACTTTTACAATCAAGGTGAGAGGTGCGTACGAGGCTGTTACGGGACTTGAAGGTTATGCCAACAATAACTATACTGAATATGGAGTGGAGAGCAGTTTGGACTTCCCGGAATTTATGTTCCCTTTCCTGACATCGGATTTCAAAAAAAGAGTAAATGCGAAATCGGAAGTAAGCATAAAATATAATTGGCAGATCAGGCCGGAATTCGAGCGTACATTGGCTTCTGCAGCATGGAGCTACAGATGGAATAGTGGAAGAAGGGCCAATCACAGACTCGATGTGCTTGACATAAACTATATCTATATGCCGTACAGGTCGAACACCTTCATTGAATATCTTAATTATATGGACGAAGTCAATCCGTTGCTGAGATATAGTTATGAAGATCTGTTTATAGTAAGGCTAGGCTATACATATACGTATAACAGTGCCGGAGTCACAACCCAGCAGACAGCCAAGAAAAGTTCATATTCCATACGTTTCAATATCGAAGAATCAGGTAATCTGATATATGGATTTTCAAAACTGATACATAAAAAGCCTTCGGATGGAGAATCCTTCAGGATGGGTAACATCAGTTTTGCACAATATGTGAAAACAGATTTCGATTTCGCCAAGAATATCATGATTGATGATAGAAACTCACTTGTACTCCATATAGCTACAGGAGTGGCAATACCATATGGCAATTCAAAGAGTTTGCCTTTTGAAAAGCTCTATTTCTCGGGAGGTGCAAATAGTGTGAGAGGATGGAGTGTGCGTTCGTTGGGGCCAGGCAGGTATCATGGTAATTCAGGATCATTGGATTATGTGAATCATACAGGAGATATAAAACTGGACCTGAACGTAGAATACAGGACACATTTGTTCTGGAAACTGAATGGAGCAGCATTCATCGATGCCGGAAATGTATGGACTCTGAAAAGCAGATATTCGGATGATACCGGTCAGTTTGCATTCAACCGTTTCTATAAGGAAATTGCGGTGTCATACGGTCTTGGAGTACGTTTTGATTTGGATTTCCTGATATTGAGATTTGATGGAGGTATGAAGGCTATAAATCCTATGGAAAGTGGAGCTGACAGATTTCCTGTGATCAAGCCCGATTTCTCTCGTGATTTCGCGTTCCACTTTGCGGTGGGATATCCTTTCTAATTAATTCAGATAAACAAAAAAAAGTAATATGGCAAAAATAACATTGAAGTTATACACGCATGAAGAGCTTCTTGAACTGGAGGAATGGTTTAAAAAAATAGATCTTCCGGAGTCTATACAGCTTGATAAGGCTACTTATATCCCGGATTTGAAAGATACGATAAACCGACTTTTTGTACAGGCTGAGATAAATTATGAAAATCCTAAGATGCAGGGAGCCATATATCTTCTGGAACGCCTAAAGGCAAAGCTGGAAGAAACTCAAAAGTGAATATAATTGCATAAGTCAAAAACATGTACTAACTTTGTCGTTCAAAAGATTAAAAATACTCTTAATATGTTTAGAAGTCATACTTGTGGCGAGTTGAGACTTGCCGATGCAGGCAAAAATGTTACGCTTTCCGGATGGGTACAGCGTACACGTAAGATGGGAGGAATGACATTCGTTGACCTCCGCGACCGTTATGGTATCACACAGTTGGTTTTCAATACCGATGTGAATGCCGACCTTTGTGAAAAAGCCAATCATCTGGGACGTGAGTTCGTTATTCAGGTAAAAGGTACCGTGAACGAACGTTCAAGCAAAAACAATAATATTCCTACAGGTGATATCGAAATCATCGTTTCTGAGCTTAACATTCTGAATTCTGCTCAGACTCCTCCTTTCACTATCGAAGATAATACTGATGGTGGCGATGACCTTCGTATGAAGTACCGTTACCTTGACCTTCGTCGTACGGCTGTTCGCAAGAACTTGGAATTGCGTCACCGCATGACAATGGAAGTACGCCGTTATCTTGACAGCAAAGGATTCCTTGAAGTGGAAACTCCTATGCTTATCGGTTCTACTCCGGAAGGTGCGCGCGACTTTGTCGTTCCGTCACGTATGAACCCGGGACAGTTCTATGCACTTCCACAGTCACCTCAGACATTGAAGCAGCTGTTGATGGTTTCAGGTTTCGACCGTTATTTCCAGATTGTGAAATGTTTCCGCGACGAAGACCTTCGTGCTGACCGTCAGCCTGAGTTTACTCAGATTGACTGCGAGATGAGCTTCGTTGAACAGGAAGATATTATCAACATGTTTGAAGGTATGGCAAAACACTTGTTCAAGGAATTGCGCGGTGTTGAGCTTACTGAACCGTTTATCCGTATGCCTTGGGCAGATGCAATGAAATATTACGGTAGCGACAAACCTGACTTGCGTTTCGGAATGAAGTTTGTTGAATTGATGGACATCCTCAAAGGTTATGGTTTCTCTGTATTTGATAATGCTGCATATATCGGTGGTATCTGTGCCGAAGGTGCCGCTACATATACACGCAAGCAGCTTGACCAGTTGACTGAATTCGTTAAACGTCCTCAGATCGGTGCTAAGGGATTGGTTTATGCACGTGTTGAGGCTGACGGTAATGTGAAGTCAAGCGTTGACAAGTTCTATTCACAGGAAGTACTGCAGAAGATGAAAGAAGCATTCGGTGCAAAACCGGGCGATTTGATTCTTATCCTCAGCGGTGACGATGTGATGAAAACTCGCAAGCAGCTTTGCGAACTCCGTCTTGAAATGGGTAACCAGTTGGGATTGCGCGACAAGAACAAGTTTGCTTGTCTGTGGGTTGTTGACTTCCCGATGTTCGAATGGAGCGAAGAAGAAGGCCGCTTGATGGCTATGCACCACCCATTCACTCATCCTAAGGATGAAGATATCGCACTTCTTGACACTGATCCGGCAGCTGTACGTGCGGATGCATACGATATGGTTATCAACGGTGTTGAAGTAGGAGGTGGTTCTATCCGTATCCACGACTCTCAGCTTCAGGCCAAGATGTTCGAAATTCTTGGATTTACTCCTGAAAAGGCACAGGAACAGTTTGGCTTCCTGATGAACGCCTTCAAGTTCGGTGCACCTCCTCACGGTGGTCTTGCATACGGTCTTGACCGTTGGGTATCACTCTTTGCCGGTCTGGATTCAATCCGCGACTGTATAGCATTCCCTAAGAACAACTCAGGAAGAGACGTTATGCTTGATGCTCCTGGTTATCTTGACCAGAAACAGCTTGACGAGCTTAACCTGGTAGTTGACATCAAGGAAAAAAACTGATAAAACTTCTTTAAATATAATTAGGCACGGATATAGGTGTGTTTGGATTATACCTGTTTCCGTGCCGTATTTTTGAATTTCATTAATGAAAGAAACAGTACGTATCATAAGGTTTGTCATAGTGGGTACTCTCAATGCGGTGATTGCTGCGTTGGTGGTATGGGTGCTTATGCATATTTGCAGACTTGACTATATGATAGCCAATATTTCTGCATATACGGCCGCACAGATAAACAACTTCCTTTGGTGCAAGTACTGGATTTTTCCTTTGGACAAGGAAACAAAAAAGAACAGCATCCAGCGTCAGATACTGTTCTTCCTTATAGCTTTTGTCATGGCCTACAGCGCCCAGTTTGTGTTCCTTCTTGTATTGGTGGAGCTTCTTCATATCAATGAATATCTTGCCCAGTTCCTTGGACTCTTTGTATATGGCGCTGTAAATTTTATAAGCAACAAGATGATTACTTTCAAGTAATTCATATTGCATTTGTTTATGCCATATTGTACAAGTCTTTATCTTCCAGATAACTCATATTGTTCTTTGTAATCACATCTCTTGTCTTTTCAGCATCGTCTGTGCGGAACACAAGGATGCCTTTTCCTGCCAGTAGGAACGAATACAGGTATGATATGCCTATGCCTGCGTCTGTGAAACTCTTTATTGCATCGGCAGCTCTTCCCGGATAATTGTCGAGTGTTATGGCAAATACTTCCGAAACATTTGCTGAAATTCCAGCCTTGCTTAGTGTCTGAAAGGCTCTTTCAGGATCGGAGCATATTATTCTGTAGATTCCGTATTCCACAGTGTCGGAAATGGTAGAGGCTATTAACTGAATTTCTGCCTCTTTCAGCAGTTCGAGAACTTTTAGGAGAGTTCCCGATTTATTTTCTACAAAAACAGATAATTGATGTACTGTCATGATGTATATGTCTTTAAATTAATGTTTTACGTAAATCTTTCACTCTCACAGCTTTTCCTTCCTGTTTTGGCAGACTTCCCTTCGGTACCAGTTTTACGATTGGGGTAATCAGAATTTCGTCTTTCAGCTGGCGAGTAATTTCCTTTGTAAGTTTCTGCAGTGAGCCGAAATCGTCGGTAAATTCGTTCAGTTCCACTTCTACCGTCATCTCGTCGTTAGCATCGAGGTTGGTGAGTGTAATCAGATAGTCGGAACCAAGCTCCTTGAATTGCATCAGTATGGTTTCTATCTGGATAGGGAAGATGTTTACTCCCTTCAGTATTATCATGTCGTCACTTCTTCCCTTCATGCGGTCAAGGCGTCTGTGATGGCGTCCGCACTTGCATTCTCCTGGAAGGAATCTTGTAAGGTCTCTTGTTCTGTATCTTAACAGTGGCATTGCCTCACGGTTTATTGTTGTAAGGACAAGTTCGCCCACTTCGCCGTCTGGCACAGGTTCCAGTGTTTCCGGATCTACTATTTCAACTATATAATAGTCCTCCCATATGTGCAGACCGTTCTGTTCTGTACATTCGAAAGCCACTCCCGGACCGCACATTTCTGACATTCCGAAGGAGTTGTATGCCTTCACTCCGAGCATTTTTTCTATTCTTTTCCTTTGTTCTTCAGAGTGTGGTTCGGCACCTATTATCAGTGTTCTCAATTTTGTATCCTTAACCGGGTCTATACCCATTTCTTCCATAACCTCATGCAGACGCCCTGCATAGCTTGGTATGGCGTGAAGTGCTGTGGTTCCGAAGTCTGTTATGAATTTAATCTGTCTTTTTGTGTTTCCTGCCGCAGCCGGTACAGTCAGCATTCCAAGTCTTTCAGCGCCATACTGAAATCCCAATCCACCGGTAAACATACCGTATCCGGATGAGTTCTGGAATATATCTCCGGCTCTCAGTCCAACCATGTGCAGACAGCGTGCCACGGCATTTGCCCATTCGTCAAGGTCTTTTTGTGTATGGAGTATTACTGTAGGTGTTCCTGTCGTACCGCTTGATGAATGTAGTCTTACCACATCCTTCAGTGGTACTGCAGCAAGCCCGTAAGGATAGTTGTCGCGCAAATCCTGTTTGGTCGTGAACGGTATTTTTCTTATGTCGTCAAGTGATTTTATATCTTCAGGTTTCAGATTACACTCTTCGAATCTTTTCTTATAGAAAGGAGAGTTCATGCAATGTTTTACTGTCTTTTTCAGTCTTTCCAGTTGCAGCTTCTCTATTTCCTCTCTCGTCATTGTTTCCATCTCCGGATGGAGATATTTGCAGTTGTTTTCCATTATGACAATTATTTGTAAGGTTTATGTTTTTATCGGAATATTATTCTGAAATGTTATGTTGAAATTCCTATGACTGCAAAATTAGAAAAAATCATCAAAACAGCAAGGAAAAATTTCATTTTTACTGTTTTGATGATTTAATAATATCAATTTGTCTTCAATATGCGTTAGTTTTCTATCTTTTTTAAGTATCCTACCGGCATTTCCACTATTGCACACCCCAGCATATTCAGTCTGACTGATACCTGACATTTTCCGTCTGTTTCCATCAGTTCTCCTTTCAGTCCGTTCAGAGGTCCTTTTATAACCTCTACCTTTTCTCCGGGTTTAAGTGTTTCTGTAGTGAAAGAGACTGCACTTTCCGAATAGTCCAGCATAAACATGAATCGTTCCATCTCGTCATCCCTTATAACAGCCGGTTTGTGGGTTGTCCGGTCTATCATCGTACCGTTTATTGATGGTATGGTCTTCAAAATCTCAATTCTTGTTTTTTCATCCGTATTTATAAATATCATCATAGGTATTACCACTTCCTTTACCTTCTTTTTTCTGTCACTCCACTGTTTTACCCTTTCCTGTAGTGGTAGGAAGTTTCTTATACCCATATTATAAAGTTTTTCAGCTGTTTTTTTTTCGTGATGCATCTTTACATACATCGCATACCAGTGATTATTTTCCATCTTGTTCTTTATAAGTGGTTTAATAGTCGTTAGATTACCGTTCAATATATTCTACGGCGTATAAATCAATACAAATGTATAAATAAAAATCAATACCGTTATTTAAATCTGTAAAACTTTCTTTTTTGTTTGATGATATTATTCAGCCGAATATAGTATATACTATGTTTTTTTTATTAATTTTGTTCTATTATAAGTTTTGCTGTTGATTGTAAAATAGCAGCAAAATGTCATTTTAATCATATAAGGAGTTTATATATGAATGAAGTTGAGCTTCGTATAATAGGAGTGTCGGATTTGTTAAGGCCTTCTACATCGCATGCGTTGATATTGGAAGAAGTGTTTGGTTATGAAGAGAAAAGACGTTTGGCTTTGATTATAGGGGATAGGGAGGCTGCGGATATCAGGTTATGTATGCACAATTATGATACCCCCCGTCCTATGACTTTCGATTTGATGAATTCTATAATAACAGAAGCCGGTATGATAGTGGAAAAGGCTGTAATTTATGATGTGGACGGTGGTATATTCAGTTCATATATATATTTCACACGTTCTGACGGAAGTGAATTTAAAGTTGATTCCCGTACAACCGATGCTTTTTCCATGTCTTTAAAGATGGGTTTTCCTGTATATGTTCTTGAGGATTTGCTGGAAAAAGAAAAAATCCGTATCGTTAGTGCCGACGGTGCAGGCTTCAGTATGCCTCTTAATTCTGTAGGGACAGATATGCTGAAATTGGATTTGCAAGCGGCTATCAATAACGAGGATTATGAAAGGGCAGCAATGCTAAGAGATGAAATATCCAGAAGGGAGGGGAATAATAAGTGTTAATAAATATATTATAAAGCTATGATAAATTTTCCTATTATAAAATAAAGTTAAATATATGGGTTTTTCTTGATGTTTTATATGTTACATAACATAAAACCCGTATATTTGCACTGTGTTTTTCATGGTATTAGATTTAAGGTTAATGAAGATTGGGAGTCTGGGAAGATTCCCTTTTTTTATGCCTCATATTTTGCCGGAAAAACTACAGTTCATTTTTTTGAAACGTATCAACCGGATTATTATGGAAACAGAAACTATAAAATTATTGAAAGAGTGGGCAGCCACTTACCATTGTGCATCGTTCATTCCCGACGATCCTGTACAGTTCCCTCACAGATATACCGAACAGTGTGACATAGAGATTTCAGGTCTGCTTACGGCTGTCCTCAGCTTCGGCAACCGCAAGATGATACTCCGCAAGGCGGACGAGCTGGACGCCATCATGGGACATTCACCTTTGCAGTATATCCTTTCTGAGAAATGGAGAGATGATTTCCGTGCCGACGACAAAAGCAGTTTCTACAGGATGGTGTCGCATTCCGATTTCCGTTTTTATCTTGAAAAACTTTATTCTGTCTATTCCGAAGGAAAGACTTTGGAAGACAAACTTTTGGAATATGCCGGAACACCTATGCAGAAACTATGCGCGTTTCTTGAGGTGTCCGACCGTTCGCCTCAGAAAAAGCTAAACATGTTCCTGCGCTGGATGGTGCGTCAGGACTCGCCGGTTGACTTCGGTGTGTGGAAAAGAATGTCTGCCTCCGACCTGATTATCCCTCTTGATACCCACGTATGCCGTGTGGCGCATCTTCTCGGTCTTACGGACAAGCCTGTGTTCTCACTCACAAACGCCAAAAGAATAACGAACGCCTTAGCCGAGATATTTCCCGGTGACCCTTGTATGGGCGATTTCTCTCTCTTCGGCTATGGGGTGAACAACAAGGATTAATAAGATATGTACAATCTATCCAATAACTGTACTTTTAGTTCAGTAATGAATGATTGAAAATGTGGCAGAAGAAATCATCAGTTCTTTTTATTTTTCTGCCTATTTTTGTATCTTTGTTCCAAACGTACATCGGTTTTGTTCCTAATTATTAATTTTTAATTCTTAATTGACCGACATGAAATATCCCATAGGAATCCAGAGTTTTGAACGTATAATCGAAGACGGTTATGTCTATATCGACAAGACCGACCTTATATACAGTCTTACCCACGGTGGCAGCATTTATTTTCTTAGCCGTCCGCGCCGTTTCGGTAAAAGCCTTCTTGTCTCCACACTGAAGAACTATTACCTGGGGAATAAGGAACTTTTCAAGGGATTGAAGATAGACCGTTTGGAGAAGGACTGGAATGTGCATCCTGTGTTTCATGTGGATTTCAACGGGGCGAATTTCACTCAGGCTGGTGTTTTGGAGACCATGCTTGATGATTATATTGATAAATGGGAAAAACAGTATGATATTCATACTGATCCGGGACTTGGGGTAGGACTTCGTTTTCGTGATATACTTTGCGCTGTACATGAGCAAACAGGCCGTCGTGCCGTAGTCCTTATAGACGAGTACGATAAGCCTATCCTTGATGTGCTTGATGTTGATACATTATTGGAAGACAGTCACCGCAATGTTCTTAAGGCATTCTATTCCGTGTTTAAGGTAGCAGACAGTCATCTCCAGTTCGTACTTCTTACCGGCGTGACCAAATTCTCTCAGGTGAGTGTGTTCAGCGGTTTCAACCAGCCTAAGGATATCAGTATGGATGCCCGTTACGAGACACTTTGCGGTATCACACAGGAAGAGCTTGACGGCTATTTTGTCGATCCTATATCTGCCATGGCTGAAAGAAACCGTTGCTCTTTTGAGGAAATGAAATCTCTTTTAAAACAGAAATACGACGGTTACCATTTCAGCGACAATATGACTGATGTCTATAATCCGTTCAGTCTGCTCAATGCCTTAGATAGTCTTCGTCTTCAGGATTATTGGTTCAGTTCTGGAACTCCTACGTACTTGATTCGTCTGCTTGCTCATTTCAAGGAGAACATGAATGAACTGACAGGCAGATATTATAGCCCGGAAGAATTCATTGATTATAAGGCCGATGTGGAACAGCCTTTACCCATGATTTACCAGAGCGGATACCTGACCATCAAGGACTACAATATGCGCCGTAATACTTTTCTTCTTGATTTTCCGAATAATGAGGTAAAGAACGGTTTTCTTACTGCCATTGCTACATCTTATCTACAGCCTAAGAAGCGTGTTGAGGGTTGGATTTTTGATGTGCTGGATACTTTGGAGGGTGGCGATACCGACAGACTGTGCAGCCTTTTCACCTCATTTCTTTCGAGCATCCCTTATACTATGCGCCGCAAGGATGATGAGAGGGAGCGCGAACGCTATTTCCAATATACATTCTACCTGATTCTCCGCCTGATAAGCGTCTATACGGTTTATGTTGAGAAGCAACAGAGTCACGGTCGTGTGGACTGTGTGCTGGAAACGCCTCAATATGTGTATATCTTCGAGTTCAAACTCGACGGAACTGCTGAAGAGGCCTTGCGTCAGATAGAAGAAAAGGGTTATGCTGGTGAATACGCCTCAGATACACGTACACTTTATAAGATAGGTGCGAGTTTCTCTTCCGAAACAGGAACGATAGGAGATTGGAAAACAGTCTGATGAAAATAAATATTACCTTTATCAGAAATTCATTGAAGCATAAACGCCGTAATGACGGTCACCTGCTACAGGGCTTATCGTAAGATTATGTTTCTTTGCAAATGGTCGTGTGAATATGTATGAGCTGGCTGTACCTATAACGGCTCCTGCCGCAACATCCCACCAGTCATGTTTCTTGCCATAAACGCGACTCCAGCCTACATACGTTGACAGTACATATGCCGGTGCTCCCCATTTCCAGCCATAGCGACGCTGGATGAAAGACGCTGCCGCGAATGATACTGACGTATGCATGGAAGGGAAGGAGTGGAAATCGCTATGGTCAGGACGTTCTTTCTTTACGGCATATTTCAGTGCGTATGTCACTCCCAGTGTGGTTATGCCTGAAAATACTCCTTGTTTCAACCCCTGCCAATCCTTGTTTATAAGAATGGCTGTCAGTCCGGCTACAGGCAAAAGCACTGCACCTATATCGCCTGATGTTCGGACTGCCTTACGGCTACCGGTAATTTCGATGGTTTGTGCGCTTATGGAGAATGACAGCAGGCAAACCATAAATAATATGCTGATTCTTTTAATCATATTCTCTTTATCATTTTGTATAGAAACGCAAACTTCAGCGTGTCTGTTTAGCTGAATATTTCCATTATTTTAGGTATAAATATAATCAGTCCGACTATGGCTGCTGATATGGCAAGTATAAGCACTGCTCCTGCAGCAAGATCCTTGGTACGTTTGATAGCTTCATTATATCCCGGTGAAACAAGATCTGCAATGGCTTCTATTGACGAGTTTACAGCTTCTGCTGCAAGTACTGTGCCTATGGCGAAAGTTACAGCTATCCATTCAGTAGTGGATATGTCGAAAGCAAATCCTGCTATTATTACGCATACAGCCGCAAAACAATGTATCCATGCATTGTGTTCACGGGTAATGAGCAATATTATGCCGTTAAAGGCAAACTTGAAGCTCTTCAGCCTTTTTTTGAGTGTAAACCCGTCGTTCTTCATCTCTATATTATAAATCGATGGTTACTTCCACCGGACAGTGGTCCGAACCGAATATTTCTGTATGTATTTTTGCTCCCTGAAGTTTATCAGCAAGGCGTGCAGAAGCCACGAAATAGTCAATACGCCACCCTGCGTTCTTTTCGCGTGCCTTGAAACGGTATGACCACCAGGAATAGATATTCTCCATGTCAGGATAGAAATGGCGGAAAGTATCAATGAAACCGGCATCGAGTAATGTCTGGAATTTTTCTCTTTCCTGGTCGGTAAATCCGGCATTCATGCGGTTAGTCTTTGGATTTTTCAGGTCTATTTCCTTGTGTGCTACATTCAGGTCTCCGCAAACCAGTACCGGTTTTTTGCTGTCAAGGTTCTTGATGTATGCCCTGAAATCGTCTTCCCATGTCATTCGGTAGTCAAGACGTTTCAAACCGTCCTGTGAATTAGGGGTATATACTGTTACAAGGAAGAAGTTTTCCATTTCGAGTGTTATCACACGTCCTTCGTGGTCATGTTCGTCAATGCCTATGCCGTATGTTACGTTCAGAGGCTGGTGACGAGTGAATATTGCTGTACCTGAATAGCCTTTCTTTTCGGCATAATTCCAGTATGATGTGTATCCTTCGAAACTGAGGTCAAGTTGTCCTTCCTGCATCTTTGTTTCCTGCAGGCAAAAGAAATCGGCATCAAGTGCCTTGAATGAATCACGGAAACCCTTGTCGCAGCAGGCGCGGATTCCGTTTACGTTCCATGAAATAAGGCGCATATTTAATTAATAATTAAGAATTAATAATTGAAAGTTACGGGTTGTTGGTTGTTAGTTGTCATAACCATTCGGACAGAAACTAACAACTAAAAACTAACATCTCACTTCGTTATATCAAAAAGATAAGTGATTTTACCGCATATGTAAGTATGTGCTGAACGTGAGAAATAATCTTTTTTTGTTGTGTTGAAGAAATCGCTAAGTCCGAAATAGTATCTGCCTTCAAGAAGAAAATGTCCTATGCCGGTACGTATCTCCAGACCTCCACCTCCAATCAGTCCATAGTCGAAACCGTTTTCTGCAGCTTTGCCGTATTGCTCATTTTGTATTGAAGGAATGGCATGAGTTTCCTTTTCATTAAGAAGGAAACCTATTTGCGGACCGAGGTTAAGGATGAAACGTGCTCCGTTGCCATATTCTTTTCCGAACGCCAGATGAGCCATGAGCGGTATTTCTACATAGTTCATAGCTCGTTGATAGCTGTCACCACTTCCGTCTTCTATCACCTCTTTCCATCCACGCTGGGAGTAGTTGACCTCCGCCTGAATACCGCAAATCATGCTGAAATATTTCTCTGATATATATCTGGCGGTAAATCCCATTTGCGGGCCTATTAAGTAACCTTGTTTTATTCTTGGGGAGAAATCAACGTTTCCCAGATTGACTCCTCCGCTTATACCTACGGAAAAGTTATGTTTCTGTTCCTGCAACTGAGCGTTGGCTGTAGAAACATTAAGGCCAAGGATAATACCAAGCAAATAGAGTATATATATTTTTTTTATCATTCAAAGTCAAGTTTTATCAGTTCATAATCCTTAGAGAAGTGTACGAAGAATACTTTTCGGTTAATAAATCCTCCCCAGTTGTTTACCCTTTCAAACTTGAAACCGGTCTGTATAGGTGTCACCTGTATTGAGTTCAGATTTTCCTCCATCTTGTTTCCGTATTTAGACAGACCTTTTAGGAAGAAATATCCTGTGTCGTATCCCAACATTCCGTATTTCGGGTATATGTTTGCCATGTCCTTACTATACCAGCGGCGGTATGAGTTGGTGAAATGGACAGCAGCTGGGAAAAGATTGTTTGTATAGAATGACGAATAGAAATATGTATCTATTTCGTAAAAGCTTGCAAGATAGTCGTTTGTATAAGTCTGCCATTCAGGATAGCCGAACAGGTTCATCATATAGTTTGGATGTTCGCGTCGGATCTGTGTCAATTGTGGAAGAATTTTTACCAGTGCGGTACTTTTTCCTGAAGTAGGTATGAATATGTTGTTTCTCAGCGTATCCATAACAGTGGTTATCTCATAAAAATTATCAGTTACGGTAAAATCGCGATAGCTTATGCCATTGTTCCTTAATTCTGTCTTCATACCTTTGATGAACTCATCCTTTTCTCTGTCACCATTGCTTGCGTTCAGGAATATCACGTTGCTGTCGCTGAACTTGCGTGTAAAGTGTTCGTAAACCTCGGAATACAGATATGACTGTGGAGTATTTATCTGATAGATGTGAGGATTTTTGAAAACCTCATCTACCTTAGGAGCAAACGGGACTACCAGGCGTATGTTGTTATTGTCGGCGAATGTTGCCAGAACATCAATATCCTGTGCCTTTGCCGGACCGAATATTATGTCCATATTCTTCATTTCCTTTTTTGAGAGGATGCTGTTCAGGGTAGCTTCTCTTCCTTTCGTGTCGTATGTGTAAAGATCTATGGATACACCTTGTTTTTTCAGACTATCCACTGCCATAAGGAAGCCTTCGTAATATTCCACCATTCGTACTTGCTCATCCATATTGGTGCTTGTACCTGCCATAAAAGGTAACATTACTGCCGCTTTGATAGTCTTTATGTCTTTTTTCAGTTCTTCGTTCTGGCTGAAAACCTCTTCGTTGGTAAGTTCTTTTGTTGTAGGTTGTGATTCTGACTCTTGTTTCTTGTCATTCTTTCCGTATGGTATGAAAAGGAATGTACCTTTTTTCAGTTTTCCTGTCTTTAATTCAGGGTTTGCTGCTATCAATTCTTCTTCTGTTATGCCATATTCGCGGCTGATGCTGAAAATGGTTTCTTTCCTTTCCACTTTATGCATGTCTTTCCAGTCGTTCATCTTCACGTTTGTGTTCTCCTGTTCTTCGATTTTAGGAGTCTCTTTTTGTGGCTTGGAATCAGACTGTACCGGAATTATTATTACCTGTCCCGAGCGGAAATTCTCTGTACTCAGTCCTGGATTGGCTTCGCATATAGCCTGTGTGGTGACATTATATTTCACCGATAGACGGTACAAAGTCTCGCCTGCCTGTATTGTGTGGAATACAGGTTTGTCGGAGTTTGTTGTAGCTGCCTGTGGAATTTTAAGTGCAGCTCCCTCTCGGATTTGCTTGTCGCTGCCTGGATTGAGACGTACAATGTCGTCAATGGTGACATTATACATACTTGATATAGAGTATAGGCTTTGGCCTTTGGTTACTGTGTGGAGGAAATATCCGCTCTCGGCTGTAGCCTGAGCCATTACTTTGATGCTGCTTCCGGCAATGATTGCCAGTGCAAGAAATACAGATTGAATAAATTTCATTTTTCAGCTATATGATTATTTACGGGCAAAAGTACGAAAAAAGCATTATCTTTGCAATGTTTCACTGAATATTAAGATATGACAGAAGGAAAAGAAACGATAAGCGTGCAGGGAGCACGTGTACATAATCTGAAAAATATAGATGTCGAAATACCGCGTAACAGCCTTACGGTTATCACCGGGCTGAGTGGAAGCGGTAAGTCGTCGCTTGCATTCGATACAATCTTCGCCGAGGGACAGCGCAGGTATATAGAGACATTCTCCGCATATGCCAGAAATTTCCTTGGTGGAATGGAACGTCCTGATGTTGACAAGATTACAGGACTGAGTCCGGTTATCTCGATCGAGCAGAAGACGACCAACAAGAATCCGCGTTCCACTGTGGGTACAACTACCGAGATATACGACTATCTGCGTCTGCTCTATGCGCGTGCTGCTACGGCATATTCCTATCTTTCGGGAGAGAAGATGGTGAAATATACCGAGGAACAAATCATAGAACTTATAAACCGTGATTATAAGGGGAAGCGTATATTTATACTTTCTCCATTGGTTCGTACCCGAAAGGGACATTATAAGGAGCTGTTCGAACAAGTCAGGAAAAAAGGCTATCTTTATGTGAGAGTTGACGGTGAAGTGAAGGAAATCACTCACGGAATGAAACTGGACAGATACAAGAACCATGACATAGAAGTTGTGGTAGATAAAACAGTTGTAACCGAGAAAGAGGATAAAAGGTTGCGACAGAGTGTGGCCACTGCCATGCGACTGGGAGACGGTTTGCTTATGATACTGGATGCGCAGACAGAAAGTGTGCGTCATTACAGTAAGCGTCTGATGTGTCCTGTGACAGGACTTTCTTATCGTGAGCCGGCACCACACAATTTTTCTTTTAACTCTCCGCAGGGTGCATGTCCGCGATGCAAGGGATTGGGATATGTCAATCTGATAGATGTTGACAAGGTAATTCCGGACCGTACACTTTCTGTGTATGAAGGAGCAATAGCACCACTTGGAAAGTATAAGAATGCTATGATTTTCTGGCAGTTGAGTGCATTGCTTGAACGACATGAAGCTACGCTTAAAACTCCCGTAAGCGAATTGCCTGACGATGCCATTAATGAAATTCTTTACGGTTGTGATGAGCGTCTGAAGATAGACAGTTCACTGGTACACACTTCGTCAGACTATTTCGTAGAATACGAAGGTATAGTGAAATATATACAGATGATGCAGGAGAAAGACGCTTCTGCCACTGCTCAGAAATGGGCTGAGCAATTTGCCAAGACCGATGTATGTCCTGAGTGTAAGGGGATGAGGCTGAATAAGGAGGCTCTTCATTTCCGTCTGCACGACAAGAATATCTACGAACTGGCTTCGATGGACATAAATGAACTTTATGAATGGTTGCAGGGAGTGGAGGAACATCTGGACAGTAAGCAGAAAGTAATAGCTCAGGAAATTCTTAAAGAGATCCGTACACGACTTAAATTCCTTCTTGATGTGGGATTGGAATATCTTTCTCTTAACCGTACTTCAGTCAGTCTTTCGGGTGGCGAAAGCCAGCGTATCCGCCTTGCAACACAGATTGGTTCGCAGCTTGTAAATGTACTTTATATCCTTGATGAACCTAGTATCGGACTTCATCAGAGAGATAATGTCCGACTGATAAACTCCCTGAAAAGTCTTAGAGATATAGGCAACTCGGTGATAGTAGTAGAGCATGACAAGGACATGATGCTGGCATCGGACTATATAGTGGATATGGGACCGAAGGCAGGACGATTGGGCGGTGAAGTGGTATTTGCAGGAACTCCGCAGGAGATGCTGAAGACACACACTATGACATCGCAGTATCTGAATGGTGAAATGAAGATAGAAATACCTGCCCAAAGAAGACCGGGCAACGGCAAGAAACTGTCTCTGTTCGGAGCCAAGGGAAACAATCTGAAAGGAGTGGATGTGGAATTTCCTTTGGGAACACTTATCTGTGTGACCGGTGTTTCTGGAAGCGGTAAGTCAACACTTATCAACGACACTCTTCAACCTATACTTTCTCAACATTTCTACCGTTCGCTTCAGGACCCTTTGCCATACGACCGTATTGAAGGACTGGAGAATATAGATAAGGTGGTAAATGTGGATCAGTCGCCGCTTGGGCGTACTCCGCGTTCAAATCCGGCTACATATACCGGAGTGTTCTCAGATATAAGAAACCTGTTTGTAGGTCTGCCGGAAGCAAAGATACGTGGTTACAAGCCTGGACGTTTTTCGTTCAATGTAGCCGGAGGACGCTGTGAGGCTTGCGGAGGAAACGGATATAAGACCATAGAAATGAACTTCCTGCCGGATGTGCTCGTGCCTTGTGAGGTGTGTCATGGAAAACGCTATAACCGTGAGACACTGGAAGTAAGATACAAAGGAAAGTCAATAGCCGACGTGCTTGATATGACAATAAACCGTGCCGTGGAGTTCTTTGAGAATGTGCCTCAGATACTGAACAAGATAAAGGTTCTTCAGGAAGTAGGTTTGGGATATATCAAGTTAGGACAGCCTTCTACCACTCTTTCCGGTGGAGAGAGTCAGCGTGTGAAACTTGCTACAGAACTTTCCAAGAAAGATACAGGAAAGACTTTCTACATCCTTGACGAACCTACCACAGGTTTGCATTTTGAGGATATCCGTGTACTGATGAATGTACTCAACCGTCTTGTGGACAAAGGAAATACAGTCCTTGTGATAGAGCATAACCTTGATGTTATAAAGATGGCTGACTATATCATCGACATGGGACCTGAAGGCGGAAAGGGTGGAGGACAGTTGCTTTCGTGCGGAACACCTGAGGAAGTGGCTATGTCTGATAAAGGATATACACCTAAATTCCTTAAAGAAGAACTAAATCAGAAATAAATTGTTTAATCTATACAGACGTAATTATGAATGCTGTTTAACCAGCTTTTAAAAAGTATTTAAATAGCTTTTAAACGGCATTTAAACATTGTTTAAAATTATACATTATAAATTATGGCTAAAGAAAAAATATCCAAGACCAATGTGGCAAGACTGTTGGACAAGGATAAGATAAAATACGAACTCGTCCCATACGAGGTCGATGAGAATGATTTGAGTTGCGTGCATGTAGCCGCTACGCTCGGTGAGAATATAGAACAGGTATTCAAGACACTTGTCCTTCATGGCGATAAGTCTGGATATTTCGTATGTGTGATTCCGGGAGAACATGAAATAGACTTGAAACTGGCAGCCAAGCTGTCCGGAAACAAGAAATGCGACCTTATCCCGATGAAAGAACTTCTTCCGCTTACGGGATATATTCGTGGCGGATGCTCGCCGATAGGTATGAAGAAACATTTCCCTACGTATATCCATCACACATGTAATGATTTCGATTATATCTATGTTAGTGCCGGAGTACGCGGATTGCAGGTCAAGATAGCTCCAGCAGATTTGATTAAGGTGAGCCGTGCGGAAGTCTGCACATTATTTGAGTGATGTGTTTCAAACCTGACATAACCTGATGTGCTCATGTCTCTGGCTTCAAACTACAGTTTTATGCACTTCAAACTACAGTTTTACGCATTACAAACAATTGTTTTACGCACTGCACACTACAGTTTTACGTAAAAAACGAACAGTCGTTTTTCCTATTTTTTATAATAACCATAATTAAAAACTATAACAATGATATTTACAGCAGAGAATATCCTTTTGATAGGATCGGTACTTATTTTCACTAGTATATTGATAAGCAAGACTGGTTATCGTTTCGGAATACCTACGTTGCTGCTTTTCCTCCTTGTCGGAATGCTGTTCGGTAGCGATGGATTAGGGTTGCAGTTCAACAGTGCCGAAGATGCACAGTTCATTGGTATGATGGCACTCAGTATCATTCTTTTTACCGGAGGTATGGAGACTAAGTTCACAGACATTAAGCCTGTTCTTAAAGAAGGTATAGTTCTTTCTACCGTAGGAGTTCTTCTGACGACTTTACTTACCGGACTGTTTATCTTCTATATTTCGGGATGGAACAGCACGAATATCGAGCTGACATTCATGGTATCGCTGCTTCTGGCGGCTACAATGTCATCTACCGATTCAGCCTCTGTGTTCAGTCTTCTTCGTTCGCAGAAAATGAATCTGAAGGAAAACCTTCGTCCTATGCTGGAGTTGGAAAGTGGAAGTAACGACCCTATGGCATATATGCTTACTATAGTTCTGATTCAGGTTATTTCAAGCGGCAGTTCTCTCAGTATTGGTCTTCTGATTAAAGACTTGTTTGTGCAGTTTCTTATAGGTGGTGCTTTGGGATATTCCATGGGACGATTCATGTCGTGGCTAACCAATAAGATAGGACTGTCAAATTCATCTCTTTATTCCATACTTCTTCTCAGTATGGTTTTCATCACTTTTACGGCTACAGATATGCTGAAAGGAAATGGCTATCTGGCAGTTTACATTGCAGGTGTTGTGGTAGGCAACATGAAACTGTCATACCGAAAGGAGATAAATACATTTATGAATGGTCTCACATGGTTGTTTCAGATTATAATGTTCATTACTTTGGGATTGTTGGTAAATCCTCATGAGATGCTTGATACAGCCGTAGTGGCATTGCTTATCGGTGTGTTTATGATTGTAGTTGCGCGTCCGTTGAGTGTATTTGCATGCCTGCTCCCTTTCAGAAAAATAAGTACCAAGGCGAAACTTTTTGTGTCGTGGGTAGGACTGCGCGGTGCCGTGCCTATCATATTTGCCACATACCCTGTTATTGCGAATATCGAGGGTTCGAACCAGCTTTTCAATATAGTGTTCTTCATCACTTTGCTTTCACTCGTTATTCAAGGCATGACAATCTCTTCTGTGGCACGCTGGCTTAAACTTGATTTACCCTTGGAGAAGGAAGGAAACGAGTTTGGAGTGGAATTACCTGACGAGATAGATTCGCAGCTGCATGATATTACTCTCAATGAAGAAATGTTGGTACACGGTAACCGTCTGGCTGATATGAATATTCCTAAGGGGTCGCTAGTGATGCTCATCAAACGTGGAAACGAGTTCCTGATTCCTAACGGACAGATGGAACTGCATGTGGGTGACAAATTATTGTTTATAACGGAGAATACGAAAGATTAAATTTAAAATATGGTATTTTATTTTTCAGCTACAGGCAATTCTTTATGGGTTGCACAATACATATCCAATGCTTTCAATGAACCTTTATGTGAAGTCTCCGGGTTTATACGGAAACATTCGGCTGAAGGTCTGAGATATACATTGCGTGATGAGGCGGAAATGTTGTTTTTCGTATTTCCTGTACATTCCTGGGGACCGGCATTGGTCATGCTGCGTTTTATCAGGGAGTTACAGTTGTCCGGATTGAAAGGAAACCGTGTATTTGCCATTGGCACATGTGGTGACGATTGTGGATATACAGACCGGATAGTGCGTAAGGAACTTGCAGATAAATGTATTCCTCTGGAAGCCTTCTTTTCTCTGAAAATGCCAAATAACTATATTCTTATGCGTGGTTTCGGTGTAGATCCTGAGCCGGTGAAGGATGAAAAACTAGCTTTGGCTCCAAGTGGTATGGAACAGATTGTAAAAGCTATAAATACACGTAGTTATTCTGAATCTCAGATTCTCCGTACAGGAATGTCGTGGCTGAAGAGTTATGTGGTCTATCCTGTATTTAAGAAATTTGTGATAGGCAGGCAGTCTTTTCGGAGTACTGATGCGTGTATTTCTTGCGGACTGTGCGCTAAAGTCTGTCCAACAGGTACGATAGTTATGCAGAACGGCAAACCGGTATGGCAAGGAAGGGATTGTGTACAGTGTACGGCATGCATACACCGTTGTCCGGCTAAGGCTATTGAGTTTGGCAAAGTGTCGGTGGGTAAGGGAAGATATGTTCATCCGGTACTTGCAGGAAAATGATAATAAATAAACCATAAACTATAAATATGAATAACACATTGAAAAGCGACAGAATAGAAGTTGTCGATGCCTTACGAGGTGTTGCATTGTTTGCAATAGTGATTTTACATTGCTTTGAGCATTATAATCTTTATTATATGCCGGATTGTCAGCCTCATTGGCTTACGGCTCTTGATAAAGGTGTTTGGGATACGGTATGGTTCTTGTTTGGAGGAAAAGCCTTTTCCACTTTTTCTCTTCTTTTTGGACTTAGCTTTTTTATTCAGTTTGATAATGCAAAAAAACGTGGACTTCCTTTCCGGTGGAGATTTGTGTGGAGAATGATTCTTTTGATGCTTTTTTCTCAGCTTCATTCCTTATTTTATAACGGGGATATTCTTTTGTTGTATTCCGTTATGGGAATTTTCCTTGTATCAGTATCAGGCCTTTCCACAAAATCTGTGCTTATATTGGCTTCGGTTATGATTATTCAGCCTGTTGAATGGATAAGACTGATTTGTATCGGATGCGATATTCCTTTTCTGGAATATGGGAATAACTGGGTAGTGTATGGTAATCTGGCAAAGCCTGTAATGGAGTCCGGTAGTTTTCTGGAAATTCTGAGGTCAAATATCACCGACGGGCAGTTGTATGGTAATTTATGGCAGATAGAAAACGGTCGTGTTTTTCAGATAGGAGGACTGTTTCTGTTTGGAATGGCAGCGGGAAGGCTTTCTTTATTCAAGAAATCTGATTATTCTGTCATGATATGGAAAAAAGTATTGTTGTGGTCTGTAAGCCTGTTTGTAGTTTTCAATATAATCAAGATGACATATCCGGAAATGGTAGCCGGTAATGAAGCTCTAATGGTACCGTTGAATATTGCAGTACCGTCTATATGCAACTTTCTTTTTATGGCATTGCTGGTTTCATTCTTTGTTTTGATATGGTGGTTCGGAGTAGGAAACGGATATAGATTCCAACGTATATTTATCCCTTATGGGAAAATGAGTCTGACAAACTATATTGTGCAGTCAATAATAGGTGTATCTTTATTTTATGGCTTCGGCTTTGGATTATATAAATATACAGGAGCAACTTCGTGCTTGGTTATAGCGATATTTGTATTTATGATACAGTTGTCATTTAGCAGGTGGTGGCTTTCATCTCACAGACATGGACCGTTGGAGTGGATATGGAAGAAACTTACATGGATTACTGTCAGGTAAGTGTATTGTATTTAATAATTATATAAGCTTTTAAAGAAATGACTGAAAAGGAAAAATGCCATAAAGGGCTGCTCTATGATGCTAATTATGATGAAGAACTGTTGCGTGAGAGGGCAGTATGTAAAGATTTATGCTATGAATATAACTCTTTGAGACCGTCAATGATTGCCGAACGTACTGAAATAATACGACGACTGTTCGGAAAAACGAGAAATAACTTTCTGATAGAGCAGCCTTTTTATTGCGACTATGGCTATAATATCGAAATAGGTGAGAACTTCTATATGAATGTGAATTGCGTCATTCTCGATGGTGCAAAGGTGACATTTGGTGATAATGTTTTTGTCGCTCCTAATTGTGGCTTCTATTCGGCAGGTCATCCTCTTGATGCTGAGAAAAGAAATATGGGACTGGAATATGCTTTCCCTATTACAGTAGGTAATAATGTTTGGATAGGGGCAAACGTGACTGTTCTGCCTGGAGTGTCGATAGGCGATGATGCGGTTATAGGAGCGGGAAGTGTAGTTACAAAAAACATACCTTCGGGAGTTTTGGCAGCCGGTAATCCTTGCAGAGTAATTCGTGAACTGACCGAGGATGATAAAAACAAATACAGAATGGAATAAACACATAAAGCATTATAAATATGAAGAAACTGATTTTAAGTTTGTTTGGAATTATGGCTCTTTCGTCGGTAGCGGCGCAGAGCCTTGAAAAGATGAACTGGTTCAATGAGCCGGAAAAATGGGAGATAAAGGACAGCAAAACCATGACTATGTTTGTTACTCCTCAGAGTGACTATTGGCGTATATCACATTATGGTTTTACTGTAGACGATGCTCCATTCTATTATGCTACATATGGTGGTGAGTTTGAAGCAAAAGTAAAGGTGTCGGGAGAATACAAGACGCGATTTGATCAGGCAGGTATAATGTTGAGGATAGATCATGAGAATTATATCAAGGCAGGAATTGAATTTGTCGATGGCAAGTACAATCTTAGTACAGTGGTTACTCATAAGACATCCGACTGGAGTGTCATTACTCTTGACAAACCTGTTCCTTATATCTGGATTAAGGCTGTAAGAAGACTTGATGCTGTAGAGGTGTTCTATTCTTACGATGATAAAGAATACACAATGATGCGCAATGCGTGGATGCAGGACAATGTTCCGATGAAGGTCGGTATCATGGCAGCATCTCCTGATGGAGACGGATTTGAAGCCAAATTCGAGAACTTCACTGTGAAACATTTGCCGGACATGCGCAGATTGGAATGGCTGAAAAAGAATGCGGCAGAATAATTACATAACAAATGTTATAATGTAAATAATTGATAGGATTAATCATTCAGATGATTAATTTTGTCAATTATTTTTTTGTATCCTTTTAATGTAAAAACATAGATGAAAACAAAATCAGTTGCTTTTTTATTATTGTCTTTTATCTCGATTATTGTAAAAGCTGGTCCTTTTTCTTCACTAAGAAATGAAATAATACACAGTATATGTAAATACGATGCAAAAGTAGGTGTAGCGGTAATGGTAAATAATACGGATACACTGACTGTAAATAATAGCGATAAATATCCTATGATGAGTGTCTTCAAGTTTCATCAGGCATTAGCAGTATGCCATTTTCTACAGATGAAAGGGATACCATTGGACTCCGTAATCAATATATCAAAGGAAGAGTTAAGGGAGAATACTTATAGTCCATTACGTGACAGATTTCCGGAAGGAAATATCCGCATAAGCTTATTGGAACTTATGGAATATACACTCCAACTTAGTGACAATAATGCATGTGATATTCTGTTCAACCGTATTCTTAGTATAAAAGAAACAGACAGGTATATTCGCTCATTGGGTATTGATGATTTTTCAATAGAAATGGATGAAAACGATATGCATGAGAATCTTGACAACTGTTACAGCAACTGGACTACACCTATGGCTGCCGTACGACTGATAAATTTATTTCTAGAAGGAGATGCAGTTTCCGGTGAATATTATGATTTTATTAAAAGAACAATGACGGAATGTACTACGGGTACTGGCAGATTGCCATATCCGTTGAAGAACACTGCAGCTGTGATAGGTCATAAAACCGGAACAGGCGACAAGAATTCCGATGGGCGGTATATTGGCATAAATGATATCGGTTTTATTGATTTGCCGAATGGTGACCGTTATCTGATAGCCGTATTTGTGAAAGATTCTGCCGAGAACTATGAGACTACGGAAAAAATAATAGCAGAAATATCATCTATAGTATATAAGAATATTAGTAATCAATAAAAACTGTATTATGAAAAAAAACAATCTTTTATTTTTACCGGCATCATTAATGATTATGATGTCGTGTGCTGAAGGGGGAAATATGTTTAATGAAACATCATTCATTGGCGAGTGGCACGAGATAATGCCTGTAAACAAGCATATCCTTCAGGGTGTTGTGTTTGAAAAGGACGGAAAGGCTTCGTCTGTGGGTATGGCTACTCTGAAATATAACGGTTGGGAGTTGTTGAAGAAAGGAAAGGAGTGCAATATCGTGTTGTCAGGCGAAAGTATTGGTAACGGCCAGACTATACAGTTCTCAGATACACTTAATGTCATATCACTGAATAATGATACTTTGACCTTGGGAAAAGGAGATATGTATCGTATTCAGTATGTTAAATTTGAAAATTCTGAAGGGCAGCTTATAGGAGGCAGTGATGCCGCTATGGGATATACTTATTCAAAAGTTCTTGACAAGAAAATCAGGATTTTTGAGGAAGGTTGCCGTTTGCTGTCGGCTACAGATCCGAATGTCACTATGGCTGCATATTCAGTGTTTTCTGCCGATTCATCAAAGGTAGAGCTGTTTTTGCCTGGAGGGGCTGTTGTATTGGACAAGCGTGTCAGACCTGATGGTACTGCAGTATGGAATGTAGAGGATGATGATACTTATATGGTAGAGAAGTGTAACGATGAATGGCTGGTTACCAGAAGAGGCAAGTTGCTTTATGTAACGTCAGGAACAGAGAATACTATTAATGCAGAATTTACAGGAAAAGGTGGCGAGAATCTGTTCGTTACATTTTTCAATAATGCAGGAGTGGCTCAGATGAATTATAACGGTGGCGATTATTTGCTTTATCAGTATCGTACTGCTTCCGGTTACGGATATAAGAATGCTTTTGCCGATATTCGTGGAAAAGGCAAGAATATGACACTTACTTTGGCAGGAAGTGAATCTATCGAATTTACTGAAAAATGATAGGACTTTAATTTAGTAATGTCAGTTGATATATGAAAAATCCCGGTTCGGAATTGTTTTTTAACTTTCCGAATCGGGATATTCTTTTGTTATAATTATGGTAATGTAGTCAATTACATATTGTCATTAGTAAGAGTCTTACCCTTGTATTCACCTGTAAGAGTTTTCAGGAACTTCACGATGTTGGCAGTTTCAGTTTCTGTAAGTGTGATACCTACTTCGTATTTAGCCATATCGTTTACAGCTTCTTCAAGTGTCTTCTTTGTACCGTCGTGGTAGTAAGGACCTGTCAGCTCGATGTTTCTCAGACCAGGAACCTTGAATCTGTGCATGTCGCGTTCTGTCTTGGTTTCCTTGTTGCGGCCATGGTCTTCGAATGTGATTTCAGTACCTCTGTCGCCGAAGTAGTCAGCTCTGACTCCCATAAGCTCGTATGACTGTCCTCCCAGGTTTTCACCCACGTGACAAGTAGCACAGTTGTACTCCTTGAACAGTTCGTAGCCGTTTATCTCTTCTGCTGTAAGGATATTCTTGTCGCCTTTCAGATATTTGTCGAATTTAGAGTTTGGAGTAATCAATGTTCGTTCGAATTCCTGAATAGCATCAGTGATTGTTTCCTGAGTAAATCCTTCAGGATATACTTCCATAAATGCTTTTTCGAAAGCTTTGTCTTCAGAAAGCACCTTACAGATATCATCGAATGATTTGTGTCCCATTTCTATAGGGTTGAGTGGAGGACCACCTGCCTGTGCTGCCAGTGTTGCGGCACGTCCGTCCCAGAACTGAACGAAATTGTAGTGAGCATTGAACACCGTAGGTGCGTTTACACCTCCAACCTGTCCGTCAACACCTTCTGAGAAACGCTTGTTGTCCACACCTGCAGTGTTCAGAGCATGACAAGTTGCACATGATACGGTATTGTCTATAGAAAGACGTGTGTCGTGGAAAAGCATATCTCCAAGGATAACCTTTCGGATATCTACAGGAATAGAATCGTGTATAGGACGTATTGGCTCGTTTGCAAACTCAGCAGCAGCCAGAGTATTTGGATATGCCTGAGCTCTGTAATTCTTTACCCAGTCAAGAGCAATCTCTGTTTTCTTGCCAGTCATAGACGAACCCCAGTGTACAAGGTAATATTTAGCCAATGGCATTGTACCGTCCTTTATTACCTTTTCTACTTTAGCCAAATCGACTTCGCCCACTTTCTCACCATTCTTGAGAGCTGTCATCATAGGCTCTACGTCAAACTCTCTGTATCCTTTCTCGATGTCCTCTTTCACCACTTTACCAGCAATAGGGAAGTTGGCATAGAAAGGAAGTTTAGGATTTGCCGAGTGGCATTCCATACATCCTCCGTCAGTAAGTATTGCAAGCATCCTTTCGTTTGCCGCAAGCGATTCTGATGGAGCCTGATTCACAAGGCGGTAAACTGCCACAGCTCCCGCTGCAATCAGTAATGCTGCCAAGATAATCTTTTTCTTCATAATCTCACTTTTTTAAAATGTTAGTATTAGTAGTTTTCTTTTGGAATTATTGTCTATTATATAAATGTACACTCTTCTGTGCCGCCGGAAGATAGTTTACTCCATACCAGCACATCTGCAGTGATACGAATCCTGCTATGAGAAGTCCGTACAGTAGTCTTTTACTCTTGTATGTTCTTTGCAGTCGTATATGTATGTATAGCAGGTAAATAGTCCATGTTATGGCTGCCCATGTTTCCTTCGGGTCCCAGCTCCAGTAGTTGCCCCATGCATCCTTGGCCCATATTGCTCCGGTCAGCATACCTATGGTGAGGAAGGCTGTTCCGGTATATACCAGTTCGTCTACAGTAGTTGTGTATATCTCTTTATGCTTTTTCATTCCTATACATCCTATGATGAATGCGCATCCAAGTACTGAGTATGAAAACATATATACAGTCACATGAGGGATGAACCATGCGCTTTGCAGGGCAGGCATCAAAGATTGGTCGTGTATCTCCGGCTTGAGTATGTTGATGATGCAGAACACTGCAGATACCAGAGTAGAGAAGGATAGTATCCATCTGTATTTCCATCTCCAGTAGGTGATAAGTCCTGATATTCCCATGAATAGTGAATACCATAATCGTGTTTCTCCCATTGTTCTGAGCGGAGGCCTTTGCAAATAAATCCACAGTCCTATGATAAATGCTAGAAAAACGATGCTGCCTGAAAGACTTGCTGCAACGGCTGTTTTTGAGATTCCGTCTTTAGCTGCAGAGGTAACCGCACTTATAATCCATAGGATTACAGAAACGATGGTGAATATATAGAAAACATCCCAGTTGATTGTCATTTTTTTATAGTTATAAGGGTTATTGTTACTGCTTTGAAGTCTGTTTTTGTGGTCCTCCGATAAACATTCCTACAGCTCCGGCTATTGTCATTATTATACCTATGAGCTGGATATACTTCCATGGCTGACGCACTATCTGAAGAACACAGTATTGCGGTTTGTTGCTGCGTGTATCGTAGCTAACCAGATATATGTCTTCACCAAATTTATATTCGTAAGGGTGGTTTACTTCAAGACTTATCTGTGATGAATTCCCGGAATGTCTGTCAGAAACTTTTACCTCCGCTACATAGCTTTTGGGCATTCTGTTCTGATAGTAATCTGCATCGAAACCTGTCAGCTGCAGGTCGTAGTCAAGATAAAAATGCTTGCCTTCCATTGTAAGAGCTTCATTGTTCTCTTTATCGAAAAATACGGGAATTCTTGCTGTGATAATGTCGCTGCTACCCATGAAACCGCCAAAGAGTGCAAGCCATACTCCGGCATGGTTGAGCAGAAATCTCCATCTTTTCTTTTTCCTTGATTTAAATCCTCTTATGGTTATGGCTGCAAGATGTGAGAGCAAAATAAACAGTATCGATACAAAAATCCATGAGTACATGAAATTGTAGAATCCAAGTTGTCCCAGAATTCCTTCTTTTTGCTCTGCTTCTATAGCTGACAGTTGTGGAAACAGTCCAATGACGAGTGTTCCGCAAACGAACAAGAACAGGCTGAATGCTGTAGTTTCGGGAGATACAAGAACTCTTGTTATATTATTGGTACAGTTATTTTTGCGTAAGAGCATATAAACGGAATAAATCCATATTGCCCCAAGAATAATATTCAGTGGGAATTCAAAGAAGTGGAACGGGAAATTTCCTGCAAAATATTGTATAATGACTGCTGCCATTATAGGATATAATAATATCAGGTAGATATTTTTCGCCATTTTTGTGTCGTTATAAGTCTTAAGAAAGTTGTTTCTGTGTATTTGAGTGCAAAAATAGTAAAAACAATCTATTTTCAATATATTATTATATAAAAATTGTATTTGTTACAAAAAGGTAATAGTGATACTGCTGAAAACAGATAATGAGAATGGATATATAAAACGAAAAGCAATGACACCTATTGTTGTGTATAAGAGTCATTGCTTTATTTTTTATATAGTTTGAGTTGTATTAAATGCTTTTCAAAGCCTTGCAAAGCTGGTCTGGACATGAAGTGTTCTTGTTTCCGCAACGGATACCTTCAAGGCGAGAGATAACTTCATTTACTTCCATTCCTTTTACGAGCGAGCAGATGCCTTTAAGATTTCCGTTACATCCGCCAGTGAAGCTTACTTCCTTAATCTTGTTGTTTTCTACTTCAACTTCGATAAATGAACTGCATGTTCCTTGTGTTCTGTAGTTTATTTTCATCGTTTTTACTTTTTATCTTATTATAAAAAAACAGATTTCACACGAAGAAAACTTTATGCGAAATCTGTTTTGTAAGTATCATTAAGAATGATTACTCTTCTTCCGGCTTCATGTTAGTGTAAACATTCTGCACATCGTCGAATTCTTCAAGACGTTCTACCATCTTGTCGATAGTTTCGCGCTGTTCAGGAGTAACTTCTTTCAAATCGTTTGGTACGTATGTGAACTCACCACCGACATCCTCGAAACCACATTCTTCAAGGTGTTTCTGGATAAGAGAGTAGCTCTTAGGATCACCGTAGATAGTGATTGTTCCTTCTTCCGGATCTTCGTCGTATTCATCTTCTACGTTGTAGTCGATAAGATCGAGGATAAGTTCTTCCATGTCAAGACCATCTTTCTTCTTGAAAGTGAATACACACTTGTGATCGAACAAGAAAGCAAGTGAACCTGTAGTTCCAAGGTTACCGGCAAATTTGTTGAATACTGAACGAACGTCTGCTACTGTACGAGTAGTGTTGTCAGTAAGAGTATCAACAAATACAGCAACTCCGTGAGGACCATATCCTTCGTAAGTCATGCTCTTGTAGTCGCTCTGGTCTTTACCCTGTGCGTTTTTGATAGCACGTTCGATGTTGTCCTTCGGCATGTTTTCACGCTTGCAGACAGCGATGATAGAACGTAGTGTAGGGTTGTTTTCAGGTTCAGGACCACCTGCTTTTACAGCAATTGCGATTTGTTTACCCAGACGTGTAAAGGTCTTAGCCATGTGACCCCATCTTTTCAATTTGGCAGCTTTTCTATATTCAAACGCTCTTCCCATTGGTTTATAATTTTATATTGTTGTTTTTATTGTTGTATTATTATCTCAATTTAGCATCAAGCTTGTTCTGCAGGTTAGTGATAAGTTTCTGCATGAACTTGTCAATCTGCTTGTCGTTCAATGTTGCATTCTCATCCTGAAGCATGAAGCTTACTGCGTAGCTCTTCTTGCCTGCTTCGAGGTTCTTGCCTTCGTAAACGTCGAACAGTTCAACAGATTTCAGGAGTTTCTTGTCTGTTTCGTAAGCTATCTTTTCGATTTCAGCGAACTGTACTTTCTTGTCGATAAGCAATGCAAGGTCACGTTTAACAGCAGGGAATTTAGATATTTCCTTGTAAGTTACTCTGTTGCCCTTAATTGATTTCATAAGTTCGTTCCAGCAGATGTCGGCAAAATAAACTTCATTGTCTATATCGAATGCCTTCTGAATCTTCTTGCTTACTACTCCGAATGTAGCCAACAGTTTTCCTCCACGAGTATGTACTGATATCGCTACAGAGTAGATATCGTCTGTAAGATTTCCGAATACAAGGCCACCGAAGTTTACACCAAGACGACGGAAGATATTGAGAACGTATGCTTTAAGCTCATAAACAGAAGAATTTTCGTCAGCATGTGCCCATGAGTTGCTTACGCGCTTACCTGTAACCCACATACCTAGGTGAAGTTCTTCAGAATATGCGGCAAGAATCTTTTCTGGGTTCTTCTTTTCTTCGTTGAAGTGGTAGCACTTACCGAATTCGAAGAATTTCAAATCAGCATTCTTACGGTTTGCATTGTGCTGGATGCTTTCAAGGCCACCGAACAGCAGAGTTGCACGCATTACGTTCAAGTCGTTGCTTAACGGGTTCATCAGGCGAACCAGGTTTTCAGGCTTGTAAGTTTCAAGTCCTTCGTAATAGGCAGCAGCAGTAAGCGAGTTGTTCATTATTTCATTGAATCCGCATCCTACAAGCTGTTCTGAAACGATGTTCTGAAGTTTTACAGACTTGTCTTCAGCACCTTTAACATTGATGCTTGATTTCAGGCTGGTAGGGATCTCTACATTGTTGTATCCATAGATACGGAGGATATCTTCCACTACGTCGCATGGGCGTTGTACGTCAACACGGTAAGGAGGAACAAGAAGAGAAAGACCTTCAGCTGTTTCGTTTACAATCTTCATTTCAAGACTGCTTACTATGCTCTTGATTGTTTCGGCAGGGATAACCTTTCCGATAAGTGTATTTACATAATCGTATGAAAGTTCGATAGCGAAATCAGCGATAGGAGCAGGGTAGTTGTCCTTGATTTCAGAAGCTATTTCACCGCCGGCAAGTTCTTTCACCAGCATAGCAGCTTCTTTCAGTGCATAGATAGTGATGTTAGGGTCGATACCGCGTTCGAAACGGAATGAAGAGTCTGTGCTCAGTCCGTGACGGCGTGCAGTTTTACGAACCCAAGTAGGGTTAAAGTATGCACTTTCAAGGAATACGTCTGTTGTAGATTCAGTAGTACCTGAATCAAGACCACCGAATACTCCGGCAATACACATTGGTTCTTCTTCGTTGCAAATCATAAGGTCGCGTTCAGAAAGTGTACGTTCCACTTCATCAAGTGTAACGAACTTAGTACCTTCAGCACATGTTCTTACTACTATTTTGCCACCTTTAATCTTGTTTGCATCGAAACAGTGCATTGGCTGTCCGTAAGCATGAAGTATATAGTTTGTAATATCGACGATATTGTTGATAGGTCGAACACCGATAAGGCGAAGTTTGTTCTGAAGCCATTCAGGACTTTCCTTTACGGTTACGTTCTTGATGGCGATACCAGCGTATCTTGGACATGCTTCAGTGTTTTCCACTTCGATGTCGATATTCAGATTGTTGCTATCTACTTTGAAAGCATCTACTGAAGGACGTTTCAACTCAGCTTTGTAGCCATTCTGGATTAACCACGCATAAAGGTCGCGAGCCACACCATAGTGTGAGCATGCATCCGAACGGTTTGGAGTGATATCGACTTCAAGTACGTATTCGCTCTTTATATTGTAGTATTCTTTTGCAGGAGTTCCCGGAACAGTGTCTGCAGGAAGAACGATGATACCGTCGTGGCTTGTTCCCACACCGATTTCATCTTCCGCACAAATCATACCGTTTGATTCTACACCACGGAGTTTTGATTTCTTGATGGTGAAACATTCGTCGCCATCGTAAAGCTTTGTTCCAAGAGTTGCTACGATTACTTTCTGACCTGCTGCTACGTTAGCTGCACCACAAACTATCTGTACAGGCTCTCCCTGTCCCAAGTTTACAGTAGTGACGTGCATGTGGTCTGAGTTTGGATGAGGCTCACAAGTCAGGACTTCACCTACTACAAGTCCTTCGAGACCTCCTTTTATAGTCTGAACTTCCTCTACGCCTCCGGTTTCGAGACCGATTGAGGTAAGTGCGGCTGCTACTTCATCTGGAGTCAAATCGAAATTGACATATTCTTTCAGCCAGTTATAAGAAATATTCATATATAGATAGTTTTATGTATTTTTATGAATGATGCGCAAAGTTAATATAAATATTTGGTTTACAAGACTGCGTAAAAGTTTTTTTGCGAAATCAGAACGGTACGTCAGGCAATGGTCCGCCAAACGGATTTCCATCCTGCACAGGAGCCATATCTGCCGGTGGGGGAGGTATGGAGCCATTTCCCTTGTTCATCTTCGAACGTATGACCGGTGTCGCATTCTCTTCGGTAGGCAATGGTACAATCATTTCGTCTTCCGGATTTTGGAATCGTGCAAATTCGCCGCGGAATCGCAGAAGCACGTCGCCCACGGCACCATTACGATGCTTTGCAATAATGATTTCGGCCATACCGTGTAGGTCATTACCCTTTTCGTCGGTATATATTTTGTAGTATTCAGGACGGTGGATGAAGCAAACCATATCGGCATCCTGCTCTATGGCTCCCGATTCACGGAGGTCGCTCAACTGCGGACGTTTACCGTCAACACCTTCACGGTTTTCCACACCACGGTTCAACTGACTCAAGGCTATGATAGGTATGTTCAATTCCTTGGCAAGACCTTTGAGCGAACGTGATATGGTGCTGACTTCTTCCTGACGGCTGCCGAACGACATACCGCTGGCATTCATCAGCTGCAAATAGTCGATGATGATGATTTTCACATCATGTTCCCTCACCAGACGGCGTGCCTTTGTTCTGAGCTCGAATACTGACAGTGAAGGAGTATCATCCACATATAGAGGAGCATCGTACAGTTCTTTAATCTTATAGTCCAGCTGTCCCCATTCGTAAGGAGCAAGCTGTCCGCTCTTGATTTTCTCGCCCGGTATCTCACACACGTTTACTATCAAACGGTTGACTAACTGGACGTTACTCATTTCAAGCGAGAATAATGCTACCGGCACCTTGTTGTTTACGGCTATGTTCTTGGCCATAGAAAGAACGAACGCAGTCTTACCCATCGCAGGACGTGCGGCAATGATGATAAGGTCTGAGTTCTGCCAACCGGAAGTCATCTTGTCGAGCTTGTGGAAACCGCTTGCCAGACCACTCAAACCGTCGGTACGTGCCGCGGCGGTACGAAGCATCTCATACGCCTCCTGTATCACAGGGTTAATCTGTGTATAGTCCTTCTTCATGTTCTGTTGCGAGATTTCAAACAGACGTCCTTCTGCTTCCTGCATAATGTCGTCCACGTCTTCAGTCTCGTCGAACGCCTTTTTCTGAATATTGCTTGTGAATGTGATAAGCTCTCTGGCAAGGAACTTCTGTGCGATGATACGTGCGTGGTATTCTATATGTGCGGATGATGCCATCATACCGCTCAACTGAGTGATATAGAACGGACCGCCCACTTCATCAAGGTGTCCCATGAATCGCAGGTGTTCTGTCACTGTAAGCAGGTCGATAGGTTTCTGCTGTATAGCCAGGTCTGTTATGGCGGCATATATCAGCTGATGTCTGTGCTCGTAGAAAGATTCCGGTTTAAGAATCTCACTCACAAGCGAGTATGCATCCTTTTCAATCATCAACGCACCAAGCACAGCCTTCTCCAGTTCCGGAGCCTGAGGCTGAAGGTGTCCATATTCATCCGTAAGCTTTTCTTTGCTTACCTTTGTTGTTCGTGCTGGTCTTTTTTGTGTAGTAGCCATTTATCTTATGGTATAATTTTTTGCAAAGATAAGATTTTCCTATTTATAATGTAGGATAAACTATAATAACTAACCGCAAAAAATGAAATACGGTTTCATGTTTTGGTGCCGACCATTGTCTGCAGAGCTGCCGACCATTGTCAGCAATGCTGCCGACCATCGTCGGCAATGCTGCCCACTATAGTCAGCACCAGAAAACGCCGGCATATTATATGTCCGATTACTCCAAAACGAAATGTGATTTTTCAAAACGAAATGCGCAAAAAAAGAGCAGGAAGAAAACCATACGGCTTCCTTCCTGCTTTTAATATTCTATTATTCTATAAGACAAGGATTATTTTACAGGAATCTTATCTACTCTTTTTTGATGACGTCCGCCTTCAAATTCAGTATTAAAGAATTCTGTCATTATCTTGTCTGCCATGTCAGTATCGATAAATCTGCCCGGCATAACAAGTACGTTGGCGTTATTATGCTGGCGTGATAACTTGGCAATTTCAGGAATCCAGCAAAGAGCGGCACGTATTCCCTGATGCTTGTTTAGAGTGATACCAATACCTTGGCCGCTACCACAAACTGCAATACCCGGATAACATTCGCCAGCTTCTACAGCTTCAGCCAAAGGATGCGCGAAGTCAGGATAATCGCAACTGTCTGTAGTGTAAGTTCCAAAATCTTTGTATTCTAATCCTTTTGCTTCCAGCCACTGCTTAACATATTGTTTCAGTTCGAAACCTGCATGGTCGGATGCCAGTCCCACTACTTTCATTATAACATTGCTTTTACTTGGTTATATACATTTTCTGCAGTGAATCCCAATTTTTCGTCCAATACCTTGTAAGGAGCAGAGAAACCGAATGATTCAAGACCCCAAACCTTTCCGTTAGAACCTACAAGACCTTCAAGGTTTACAGGAAGACCAGCGGTAAGTCCGAATACTTTGGCTCCAGTTGGGATTACGCTTTCCTGATATTCCTTGCTCTGGCTGCGGAACAAACCTTCTGAAGGAACAGAAACGATACGAGTCTTGATACCGTCTTTGTGCAACAGTTCAGCACCGGCAACCAATGTAGAAACTTCAGAACCTGAAGCAACCATGATAATGTCCGGAGTACCTTCAGAGTCAGTCACGATGTAACCACCTTTGGCAGCTTCAGCATATTTTGTACCTTCTGGCAGGTCTGTGATGTTCTGGCGAGAAAGAATCAATGCAGATGGAGTATCTGTGTTTTCCATTGCAAGTTTCCAAGCCTCAGTAGTTTCCTTAGCGTCAGCAGGACGAAGAACAAGCATAGAGTTCTTTCCGTGGTGATTTTTCAGTTTTTCCATCAAGCGGATCTGTGCTTCCTGTTCTACCGGTTCGTGAGTAGGACCGTCTTCACCTACGCGGAATGCGTCGTGAGTCCAGATGAACTTAACAGGCAACTGCATCAAAGCGGCCATACGTACAGCTGGTTTCATATAGTCTGAGAATACGAAGAATGTACCGCAAGCAGCGATTACACCACCGTGAAGAGCCATACCAATACAGCAGCAAGCCATAGTAAGCTCGGCAACACCTGCCTGGAAGAATGCTCCAGTGAAGTCGCCTGGCTGGAACGAGTGAGTTTTCTTCAAGAAACCGTCAGTCTTGTCTGAGTTAGAAAGGTCGGCAGAAGAACAGATCATATTAGGAACCTGTTCAGCAAGAGCACCAAGAACAGTTGCAGATGCGTTACGAGTAGCATCGTTAGCTTTCTGCTGGATTCCTGCCCAATCAACTTTAGGAGCAACACCGCTGAACCAGTCTTTCAACTGAGCGGCTTTTTCAGGATTTGCAGCAGCCCATGCTTTTTCTTCTTCGTATCTTGCAGCAACGATAGTTTCAAGTTCCTGTGCGCGTTTTGCGTAAAGTTCTTTCACATCGTCGAAGATTACGAATGGATTTTCAGGGTCAGCGCCCAAGTTAATCATTGTATTTTTGTAAGCATCACCGCCAAGAGGAGCGCCGTGAGTCTTGCAGTTGTGTTCGTATGATGAATTGTCGTCTTTACGTGCGCCTTTACCCATGATACATTTACCGATGATAAGTGTAGGACGTTTTGATTCAGCTTTTGCAGCATCAAGAGCCTTGCGGATTTCATCGCAGTCGTTACCGTTGATTTCGATTACGTTCCATCCCCATGCACGGTATTTCATTGCAGTATCTTCAGTCATTACATCCTTTGTTTCAGTAGAAAGCTGGATGTCGTTTGAGTCGTAGAACATGATAAGGTTATCAAGTCCGAGGTGACCTGCTATACGTCCGCTACCCTGAGAGATTTCTTCCTGAACACCACCGTCAGAAATGTAAGCGTAGATAGTTTCTTTAGCAAAAGTTGGGTTGCCAGTACGTGCAGCAAGGAATTTGGCTGCAATGGCAGCACCTACAGCAAAAGTATGTCCTTGACCAAGTGGACCTGAAGTGTTTTCGATACCGCGCATTACATCTACTTCAGGATGTCCAGGAGTAGGTGAACCCCACTGGCGAAGTTGTTTCAGTTCGTCAAGAGTGAATTTACCTGCCAAAGCCAACTGTGAATAAAGCATAGGAGACATGTGACCAGGATCGAGGAAGAAACGGTCACGACCTTCCCATTTAGGATTTTTAGGGTCGTACTGCAAATATTCTGAATACAGAACGTTGATAAAATCTGCACCACCCATAGCACCACCTGGGTGTCCTGACTTAGCTTTTTCTACCATTGAAGCTGCCAAGATACGGATGTTGTCGGCAGCATGGTTCATAACTTGTTTGCTGTTCATAGTTAATTGATATTTTATTGAATGTTTTTATTGTTGTTGGTTTGTTTCCTTATTTCGAAAGCAAAAATATAACTTTTATTGTAAACCACAACCTGAATACCAGCTTTTTTTATTAATCTTTTTTATAGAAAAGTCAGTCATTCAGGCTGTTTAGTGGCTACTTATTGTATTTTATACATGTTACTTTTTGTATTTTACAGCTGCCTCTTCCACTGGAATGCAAGCCTTGTATTCTTCTATGTATTTATTGAATCCGGCTACATCTTCTGCTGTAGGAGCTACCTCTGTACCTGTATTTCCAGCGAATACCTTTTCATCCAGGAAGTCGGACAGAGACTGTTTCTTGTCATTGTTTACAAGATATGAACCCAAAAGCGCGATACCCCATGCTCCACCTTCGCCTGCAGTTTCCATTACAGAGATAGGAGAGTTGATTGCGGCAGCAAGGACTCTTTGTCCTACACCTTTGGTTCTGAACAAACCTCCGTGACCAGTGATTCTGTCAACCTTAATCTTTTCTTCGTTGAACAGGATGTCGTTACCTATTTTAAGTACACCTACGGAAGCATACAGGTGGGCACGCATGAAGTTTGCAAGATTGAATTTGTCGCCGGCAGTACGGATGAACAAAGGACGACCTTCTGCAAGTCCTGTTACAGGTTCGCCAGAGAAGTAGTTGTACGAAATCAGACCACCGCAGTCGGCATCACCGGTTAGTGCATTGTTGTAAAGTTTTCCGAAGATTTCGTCCATATCAACAGGCATACCCATCAGCTCCTGATATTCCTTGAACAGGTTTACCCAAGCGTTAAGATCTGAAGTACAGTTGTTGCAGTGTACCATGGCAACAAGGCTTCCGTCAGGTGTTGTCACCATATCAATCATTTCGTAAGGTTTGGACAAATCTTTTTCCAAAACAATCATAGAGAATGATGAAGTACCTGCAGAAACGTTACCGGTACGTTGTTTTACTGCATTTGTAGCTACCATACCTGTACCTGCGTCTCCTTCAGGAGGACATACAGGAACCCCTGCTTTCAGATGTCCGGAAACGTCAAGTTTCTTGGCTCCCTTTTCTGTCAGGCAACCTGCGTTTTCGCCAGCAAGCAGAACTTTTGGAAGGATATCCTCGAGTGTCCAGCTAAATCCGTATGGCTTGATAAGGTTATTGAATTTATTAACCATTTCGGCTGAATAGTTCTTAGTCTCAGGGTCGATAGGCAGCATACCTGAAGCATCACCTATACCCAAAACCTTTTCTCCAGTGATTTGCCAGTGAACGTATCCTGCCAGTGTTGTAAGGAATGTGATGTCTTTTACGTGTTCTTCCTTGTTCAGGATAGCCTGGTACAGATGTGAGATACTCCATCTCAGAGGGATGTTATATACAAAAAGTTCGGACAATTCAGCGGCAGCTTTGCCAGTATTTGTATTTCTCCAGGTACGGAACGGAACGAGGATTTCTTCTTTGTCGTTGAAAGCCATATATCCGTGCATCATGGCGCTGACACCAATTGCAGCCAGGTTTTCGATTTCAATTCCGTATTCTTTTTTTACATTGGCTCTAAGGTCAGAGTAGCAATCCTGTACTCCGTTCCAGATAGCATCGATACTATATGTCCACAAGCCGTTTTCCAGCTGGTTTTCCCATGTGTGGCTACCTTGTGCAATAGGTTTGTTTTCTTCGTCAATCAGAACGGCCTTGATTCTTGTTGAACCAAATTCGATACCCAATATGGCTTTACCGTTTTCTATTGTAGATTTAGTATTAAGACTCATAGATTTTAAGTTTTTAAGTTTACGAGTTTCTAAGTTTTTGAACTCTTAAGTTTTAAAAAATTAAAAGTGCTTCAAACGATTGCTCGCCGAGCACTTTTAATTAGGGTTATATATAACTTATGAATTAGCAAAGAGCTTTGTTCAGCATGTAGTAAACTTCGTTCATACGGAGTTCTTTCTTGAATTCGCTGATTGTAGTGTCTTTGTTGATATGAACCATTTCTATGCCAGCGATTTCTGCATAGTCTTCCCAGTATTCAGCTGTCAGATCGTATGAGAAGCAAGAGTGGTGAGTACCACCTGCAAGAATCCATGCGCCTGCACCTACTTCGAAGTTAGGCATAGGTTTCCACAAAGCAGAAGCTACAGGAAGTTTTGGAAGTGGTTTTGGCTCGATGCATTCTACGTCGTTTACAATCAGACGGAAACGGTTTCCGAGGTCAACGACTGTAGCTGTACATCCTGTACCAACCTTTGAAGTGAATACAAGGCGTGCAGTCTGGCTCTTGCGTACACCGATGCCGAGGAAGTGAACTTCAAGACGAGGTTTCTTGGCAGCGATAAGTGGACAAACTTCCAACATGTGAGCCTGAAGGATAGAGCTGTTTTCTCCGTCGAAGTTCAAAGTATAGTCTTCAAGGAAAGAGCAACCGTTTGCAAGTCCCTGGTTCATAACCCATACTGTACGGTAAAGTGCTGCAGATTTCCAGTCACCTTCAGCTCCGAAGCCATAACCTTCGGCCATCAGACGCTGTGAAGCAAGACCCGGAATCTGGTCGAAGTAGCTACCGTCAGTCTGTCCGAGGTCGTCGAAGTTTGTAGTGAAACCTTTAGCGCCTTTATCTTTCAGGATAGCACGAAGAGCAAGTTCAGCTTTAGCCGCATTCCATACTTTCTGGTATGCTTCAGTTGATTTGTCTTCAATTTCTGCATCATGATCATATTCATTGAAGTATGTCTTAACCAATGCTTCAACTTCTTCGTCTTTTACATTCTTGTGATATTCCATCAGTTCGCTTACAGGACAGTAGTCAACATGGTATCCCATGCGCTGTTCAGCTTCAACCTTGTCACCATCTGTAACGGCTACATTGTTCATCTGGTCGCCGAAACGCAAGATAAGCATATCCTGAGAATCTGCCCACGCAGCACAAACTCTCATCCAAACTGCGATTTTCTTGAGAGTTTCTTCTTCTTTCCAGTAGCCTACAACTACTTTACGACGCACACGCATACGAGAGCAGATATGTCCGAATTCGCGGTCGCCGTGAGCGCTCTGGTTCAAGTTCATGAAGTCCATGTCCATTGTATCCCAAGGAATTTCCTTGTTGAACTGAGTGTGAAGGTGCAACAACGGTTTCTTCAACTGCTGAAGTCCGTGTATCCACATCTTGGCAGGAGAGAATGTGTGCATCCATGTGATTACACCGACACATTTCTCATCATTGTTTGCTGCTTTGAATACTGCTTCAACTTCTTTTGAAGAGTTTGCGGTGCCTTTGTAAACAACCTTGACAGGGAGTTTGCCACTTTCGTTAAGACCTGCTACCATTTCGTTGCTGTGTGCATCTACTGCTATTACAGCGTCACCTCCGTAAAGGAGCTGTGCTCCTGTTACGAACCATACTTCATACTGGCTGAATGCGTTCATAATTTTTATTTTATTAAAAGGTTAGTTTATTATTGTTTTGGAATTTGTTTTGTAAATATTATTTTTTCTGTCCGTAATATGCGTTAGGACCGTGTTTGCGGTTGAAGTGTTTTTCAACCAAAAGCGGATTCATTGTAAGATTTGGATTTGCAGCAAACGCTATGCTTGCCATTTTAGCTACCTGTTCCATCACTACGGCATTGTGGACAGCGTCGTGTGCGTCTTTACCCCATGAGAAAGGACCATGATTTTTTACCAGAACTCCAGGAGTATGGACAGGGTTCATGCCTTCGAAACGTTTTACTATTACGTTACCTGTTTCTTTTTCATATTCACCCTTAACTTCTTCTTCTGTCATATCAGCAGTGCATGGGATAGCCTCGTGGAAATAATCGGCATGAGTTGTTCCAATGTTAGGAATATCAAGACCTGCCTGAGCCCAAGCTGTAGCGTATGTAGAGTGAGTGTGTACTACACCACCAATTTCCGGGAATGCTTTATAAAGGACAAGATGAGTAGGGGTGTCGCTTGAAGGACGAAGGTTGCCTTCTACTACGTTGCCGTCGAGGTCAACCACTACCATATCTTCAGCCTTCATTTCGTCGTAAGACACTCCACTTGGTTTTATAACTACCAGTCCTGACTCGCGGTCAATGGCAGAAACGTTTCCCCATGTAAAAATAACAAGTCCATGTTTCACCAAATCAAGATTGGCATGGAATACTTTTTCTTTTAATGCTTCTAACATATTTGAGTTGTTTTTTTTAAAGTCAAATTTTGAATTTCGGATCCTTTTCGTATGCCTTGTCATTAAACTTGAACAGGCGTGCACCTCTTTTTGATCCTGTCTTGTCTATTTTGTCAGTCTGTTCTATAAAATCCATTTCTGCTATGCGCTTGCGGAAGTTTCTCTTGTCCATGGTCTCACCGTAAATGGCTTCATAAAGATTTTGCAGTTGGGTCAGGGTGAAAAGTTCCGGAAGCAGGTTGAAACCTATAGGTTTGTGCGATGCCTTTTCCTTCATTATCTTTCTGGCTTTCCTTACCATTTCCGAGTGGTCGAAAATCAATTCGGGAACTTCGTTAATGTTTACCCAATGTGCATTGTGTTGCTGAACCAGTTCACGGTCGTATTCGTTTATGTTTATAAGTGCGTAATAGGCCAGCGATATAACTCTTTCTCCCGGATCTCTGTCAACATCTCCAAAAGCACCGATTTGTTCCATATAGACATTTTCCAGTCCTGTAAGTTCGCTCAACACACGTTTTGCGGCATCATCTGCGTTTTCATTTTCCTGTATAAACCCTCCCATAAGAGACCATTTCCCTTTAGCCGGCTCAAAATTTCTCTTTAACAGTAGGAGGTTCAGTTCGCCTTTGTCGAAACCGAATATTATACAGTCAATGCCGACGTAGAATTTTGGATTTTGTTTGTAATAAGCTGTCATGTAAATACAGATTTTATATTGTTCTACATTGAATATGCAAATGTAGAACAATATTTATTTTTATTACCAGAAATATGCATAGAATAATCCGCAAAGGACTATAACTCCAAGTGTTGCTATTACGTCCCATTTGTTCCAGCTCTTTCTGATAAGTTCTTTATAGCTGTCTGTAAATGTTATTGCTTCTATCTGTTGTGCTGATGGTTTAGGAGTGAAGCAAGACACAACAATCATAAATACAATCAGGAATACCAGTAACCATATTTCGAAAATCAACCAGTTGGTCTGCCAGAACCAAGCTGTAGCATCCCAGAAAGAGCCTTCCATGGCTGCTGTACCACTCTTTGTTATTACGTTTGTAATGAGTCTTATCATACCTATGATGAAACCACCGATAAGTCCCCATTCACCCGCTTTAGGAGTGATTTTCTTAGAGAATATACCAAGTGTGAACACTGCTACCATTGCAGGTGCCAACAGTGATTGGATGTCTTGCAAGTAGCTGTACAGATTATCCATGTTCATCATTATAGGTAACCATAGCAATCCGAGGATAACAACCACTACTGTAGCCACACGTCCTACGAATACATAGTGTGCTTCGCTCTTGCCCTGACGCATTGGTTTGTAGAAGTCTTCTGTAAACAGAGTTGCACAACTGTTGAAGAACGCTGCAAGAGATGTAACCAAGGCACATATGAAACCGATTGTTACCAATCCTTTCACTCCTGCAGGAAGAATATTTTTCACCATCATTGCAAATGCTCCGTCAGTGTCGTGCTGGTTTGTAAGATCCATTACAATACCGCTGTTTGGATCTTGTGCCAAAGCAACAGCTACCATACCTGGGATAAGGAACATGAAAACAGGAAGAAGTTTGAAATAACCAGCAGCTATACTACCTCTGCGGGCACGTTTCATTACTACGTCGTCCGATTCGCCTTTCTGCTGTCCGAGTACACGCTGAACTATGTGCTGGTCTGTACACCAGTACCAGAAACCGATGATAGATGCTCCGATAAATACTGCAAATCCAGGGAATTTAGGATACATAGGATCGCCTTCATCCCAATGGAACATATGGTTTATTCCATATCCGTCGTGAGCGGAACGTGCGTAATCCATCATGTTGCTCCATCCGTCGGCTATGCTTCCTTGTCCAAGTGCAGACAATCCGAGGAAGAGAACAAGGAATGAACCGATAATCAGAATAGGGGTCTGTATAGCTGACATTGTCATCACCCCTTTCATACCACCCAATACTGTAAATACGGCTGTTACTGCAATCAGTCCCAAAGCTCCCCACCAGAATGGAAGTCCTAAAAGATATTCGAAGAAAATACCGCCGGTGAAAGCTGTAACACTAACCTTTGTAAGGATATATGCGATAAGTGTAATTATACTCAACCATGAACCTGTTCTCTGTGTGTAACGGTATTTCAGGAAGTCAGGCATAGTGATGATTTTACCCATCTTATTGTTAAGTAACTGATAGAAAGGAACGAATAACCATCCCAGGATAAGAATCATCCAACCCTGCATTTCCCAGTGTGCCATGCCTACACCGTCTTTTGCTCCTGTTCCGGCAAGACCTACAAGATGTTCAGAACCGATATTTGCAGCAAATATTGCAGCACCTATCACATACCATGGTTCACCTTTACCAAACAGATAGTCCTGGCTGTCGGCACCTTGCATAGCAAGTTTATCTTTACGCACTGCTCGCCATACAGCCCATGCTACTCCAAATATACCTATGATCAGAACAACCCAGTCTAACCATATAAATTCTTTTGAACTCCAATTCATAATGAAAATGTGTTTTTTATGATATTATACTTTTATTTATTTCTCAGTTCCGAATTTGAAAATGCAATGGCTGTAATATGTTTCACCAGGTTTCAGTATTACAGAAGGCCATTGTGGTTTGTTTGGGCTGTCAGGATAATGTTGTGTTTCAAGACATACTGAAGCACGCTGTGGGTATGCTATACCTTGTTTTCCTTTAACTTCTCCTGTAAGGAAATTTCCTGTATAAACCTGTATCCCCGGTTCGTTAGTATAAACTTCCAGTGTTATGCCGCTTATAGGACTTGTAAGTCTGGCTGCCACTTTTGTATCATCACCTTTTGTGTTCAGTACCCAGTTGTGATCGAAGCCATTTCCGAATTTCACCTGTTCGTTGTCGAATGCAGTTACGTCCGGAGCAATTGTTTTTGGTGTATTGAAGTCGAAAGGAGTATCTTTTACTGCCATCATTTCACCTGTGGTCATGTATGTACTGTCAACTGGAGTTATACTGTCGGATGCTACATATAGTATATGATCGGTTGCAGGTTTCGACATATCTCCGCTTAAGTTGAAATAAGAGTGATTAGTCATGTTTATGACAGTTGTCTTATCTGTTGTAGCATCATATTTAATGTCTATTGCATTGTCTGATGTCAGAGTATATGTCACGTTAGCTGTAACATTGCCAGGGAAATTGTTGTCTCCATCAGCCGATTTCATTGTAAGTACGATAGTGCTGTCGTTTGTTTGATTTGCCTCATATACCTGATATTGCCATCCGGTAGGTCCGCCATGCAGGCAATGTCCGAAGTTGTTTGTAGGAAGTTGTATTTCCTGTCCGTCAATATTTATTTTCCCCTTGTTTATTCTGTTTGCATATCTGCCTATGCTTGCTCCGAAGTCACTTGGTATATTCTGATAGTCATTTATATTATCGAATCCAAGTACCACGTCAGTCATTTTTCCGTTATTGTTAGGCACCATGATGGAAACTATTCTACCTCCGAAGTTTGTTACGCAGACCTCCATTCCGTTATTGTTGGTAAGTCTGTATAGACCCGTTTTCTTGTTTCCGTCAATAATAGTTTCAAATTTAGCTGGGTCAAGTCCTGAAAGTGTCAACTCAGTTTTTTTCTCTTGTGAGGCGCATCCACTCAATAGTATGATTGCAGCTCCAATACTTAAAAATGACTTTTTCATGTTTCTCATTAATATATTAAATGGTAAATGTTTTTTCACGGTGTAAAAGTAACACTTATTTTATTCCATTGTTCAAAAAAATATATGTTATACAGCATTAAAGTGTTATTTTTACACTTATAGATTCTAGGTTGATGTTTTATTGAGTTTTCTTCCTATCTGCAATGTAAATATCTGTTAAAAAAATGACAGATCGTTTTTTAAAAACGTATGAATTGCTGATTTTTGTGGAAAATAAGAGTAGAATTATAGTAAACTATGATAGTTTTTCTGTGTTGGATATCTTGATATGGTTTGATGTCCGGAGAGATGAGGCTTCCTTTCTGCTTAGACTATTGAAAGTTTATGCTTAATTTCAGAATCCCTCAGGTTTTTACGTTGATCCCCGAAAATTCGTGTCCGACATTTGTCCGACCTCTAAAACAGCAAAAGCTGCAACTTATTGAGTTACAGCTTTTTACTTTCGCACGGGAAGAGAGGCTCGAACTCCCGACACTCGGTTTTGGAGACCGATGCTCTACCAACTGAGCTATTCCCGTGTTTGCGTGTGCAAAGGTAGTACTTTTTTTTATATTGGCAAGCCTTTAATGAAATAAAAAATGAAAATATTTTGTTCTAAATATCTAAGTCATTGAAAGCCTGACGATATAGTTCTGATTTTTTTTCCAGCTTTAATGGATATGCTCTACTGGATGATGGCATTCTATACAGCAGAAGCTTTCTGTCGTGGAATAATATTTCTGTTTTATTGCCTATGGATGGTTGTTTGACAGAAAAATATTCGCATATAATATCTGTAGCCTTTTGTCCTGTTGTGATTATGGCTTTGCATTTCGGCAGCTGTCTTAACAGTAGTTCGATATCTGTTGCTTCTACAACTTCCAGAAATTTGTCAGAAGCATTGTCCTGAAGTCTTATTACTGCTGTAGCTGTATCATATAATGCAATACCTTTTTCTGTGAGGAATGATTCAAGTTGCTCTTTGTTGAATGCTTTTTTGTCTTCAGTAAGAAAATGTTCTTTATCGTTGAAGAAAATGTAACCGAATATTCTCCACATATCGTTCTGGAGGTTAGGGTAGAAGAAGTCCATACTCCATCTTTTACGTTGAGGTGGAAAACTTCCTAACATAAGTATTGAGGCATTGGCCGGAAGGAATGGTTCCAACGGGTGTTGTTCAATGTCTTTAGGGTTTGTCATCATACCTATAATATTAAGGCGGGGTTGATTGCTTGTGATTTACCAACTCCGCCTACAGTTCGTTCTATATTTAATCTTATGCTTTTGGTTTTGGCTCTTTCTTAGCCAGAAGGACAATGTTATATACATAATCATTCATCCATTCTTGTGAATATCCTAATGCGTGTTTGTATTGACGGATATTATTACAAGTCTTACGTACTCCATCGTCTTTCCAGTCTGTTTTCGTAAGTATATCGTTTATGGCTTTTTCTGTCATGTTGCGAAGCATCTTTTTCAGAAGGCTAGGCATACGGAATTTCCATTGCATCAAATTGCCGATAACCATCATCAGGTCTTGGCTGAAACCTTGGAACATGAACAGGTATGATTTGATGTCGTTTACGTTTTTACAGTTTTTCTTTACTGATGCATCTATTTCCTTAAAGAAACCGTCATTCAACCCGTAAATATCAATAAGCATTTTTTTGCAGCGTGATTTTTCTGCAATACCAAGCTTGTTGTTTTGAGTAGGTACTTTAAGTGTACGTTTGAATACTGCCAAGTCAGGCAAAAAGTTTATATTGCTTATGCCCATCTGTGATGCCATTACGGCTTGGTAATACACACGTATAAGGGTCATAAAATCTTCCATTCCACCTACTCTTACAGGTTCTTCTGCATTTTCGGCATTTTTTTTCCCGAATAGTTTTGAAAATATGCTCATATATTTAAATGTTATTTATTTTTTACTGGTGCAAATATACGGAAATAAATTGATTTTGAACACTATTGTTTCCAATGTATCTGTTAACTGTGTATTCTAATTATATTGTTTCGTTGAAATTGCAACAGAATATCACCAACAAGTGATATCTTCCTCAATGTCTTTCATCTTATCTTTAGAAAAGACTGGGCTTTTTATTCCGTTTTTCTTTTGTGTCAGATAGTCATCAAGTAGTCTGAATGCATATTTGCCAAGCATAATGATTGCTATCAGATTACATATAGCCATCAGTGCCATTGTGACGTCTGCAAGGCTCCATACAAATTTTAGACTTGCTATAGAACCGAAAAACACCATTCCGCCTACAAGTATTCTATATATATGTATAACTTCTTTTCTTTTGGTAATGAAACGTATGTTGGCCTCACCGTAATAATAGTTGCCTAGAATGCTGCTGTATGCAAAGAACAGTATCGCTATTGCTATATATGTGCTTCCAATGTTACCTATCTGGCTGTTCAGTGCAGCTTGTGTGAGCTGTATTCCGTCAAGGTCAGTGTTGAAATGTTTCCCACTGAAAAGAATTATAAATGCAGTGCATGTGCAGATGAGCAGTGTGTCTGTGAAAACCCCGAGAGCTTGAATGAAACCTTGTTTGGCAGGGTGGGTGACGTGTGCTGTAGCTGCTGCATTAGGCGCAGAACCCATTCCGGCTTCGTTGCTGAACAATCCTCGTTTAATGCCTTGCATTAATGCCGCGCCTATACCTCCTCCTAAGGCTTGCTCAAAGCCAAAAGCGTTCTTTATTATTATACCGAAGATATCAGGAAGATGGGTAATATTGCTTATCACTATATATAATGCAAGAATTATATATCCAAGAGCCATTATAGGAACAAGGATACTGCTGACATTGGCTATCCAATGTACGCCCCCGAATATAATAATGATAGTAAGTATCGTAATTCCTATTCCCATATATATAGGAGGTATGTTGAATGCACTGTCGAAAGCGGCGCATATAGTGTTACTCTGTACGGAGTTGAATGCGAAACCGAATGTGATGGTTATCAGTATGGCGAAAATTACTCCCATCCATCTTTTTTTAAGACCTTTTTCCATATAATAGGCAGGTCCGCCAATGTATGAATGTTTGCTTCTCACCTTAAAAAGTTGTGCTAAAGTAGATTCAACGAAAGCGCTGCTTGCACCAAGCAATGCTATTACCCACATCCAGAATATAGCTCCAGGGCCTCCTACGGTTATAGCAGTTGCAACTCCTGCCAGATTTCCGGTTCCGACTCGGCTTGCCAAAGATATTGTAAATGCCTGAAAGGAAGATATATGTTTCTCGTGACCGTCAATTTTTGCTGTTGAGTCTCCTAGGAGTCTTACCATTTCAGATATCATTCTGAACTGTACAAACCTGGTCTTGAAACTGAACCATAGGGCACATCCTAGCAACATAGCCACAAGTATGTATGTCCAAAGTATATAATTAGCCTGGTTTATTAATTCTGTAATGAAATTCATGTTTGTTCCTTGAATTTAAAAATGCATATTATTTTGTATTTTCTTCTTTAAGTCTGAAATAGAATGTGTGCTCTCTGAAGATTTGTTCCACTAAATCAAAGCGTATGAAATCGGCCAGTAATCTGCTTGTTGTTATACGTGGAATTCTTGAGAGTCTGCTGCATTGGTTTAATGTAAGTTCCTTGTTTTTTGACAGGATATCAAGAAGATATTTTTCCCTTTCAGAGTATGTTACAATTACCTTTTCTTCCTGTTTGTTATGTTTCCATCTGTTTAGGAAAACAGTGTCGGCAAGAATATTCTCGTCATTTATTCTAACGTATGCCCATAGCTTATTGTTCTCATCAATTGCACAAACAGGCTTGTTTTTGCTTTCTTCTATGCAGACTTCCAGAACATCTTTACCTTGGACTCTGAATATTTTGTTTGATATGTTGACTTCAGGGGTGCAGTACATTTTGGCTGCAGCCTCTATCATGTATATTTCTTCTTCTGAGCGTACACCGGCTATTTTGCCGTTGTCTTTTACTCCAACCAACAGCCTGCCGCCTTCCGTATTCGAGAAGGCGGATATGCTTTTGGCTATTTTTCTTGCATCCGAAATAGCGAATTTAAAATCCTGATGGACATGTTCTCCTTCGTCTATCAGTTTTTGGATATAGTATTCGTCAGTAGGGAGCATAATATTTCGTTTAGTCTTGCGCTTGTGTGTGGTGTATTAATGTATTTTTAGTATTCACATGTTTTATGTGTCATTATGTCGAGTACAACCTTATCTGTCTCGTTCATACCTACAGAGCCTATTCTTGTGAGGTTTCTTATACTTAGATCTACGTTGTCTTCAATGATACCTTCTACAGATGTCACACACTTTTCTTCCATAGCCATTATGGCTGAGAATACCGCAGTTGATACTCCACTTGTTACTTTCAGTGCGCAACTAGGCTTTGCACCGTCGCAAATCATTCCTGTGAGGTTTGCAATCATGTTCTGTACAGCATATACTATCTGTTTGTATTTTCCCCCCATCAGATATGTTATTCCGCAACTGCTTCCTGTGGCTGCAACTACACATCCGCACAATGCTGAAAGGCGACCAAGGCTTTGTTTTATATATATAACAGAAAGATGACTCAGGACAAGTGCACGTATAAGTTCCTCTTCAGACTTGTTGTTGTCTTCCGCATAAACTACAACTGGTAGAGTGGCTGCTATACCCTGGTTGCCACTGCCTGAATTACTCATTACTGGAATCATAGCTCCTGCCATTCTGGCGTCGCAAGCGGCCGAGGTATAAGACAAGATATGAGTGAATGTATTGTTACCCATTATCTCTCTCTCGTTCTTGCATTCCATCAGGGTTTTGCCTAATTCATGTCCATAATGTCCGTTAATAGAGCGTTCAGCTGCCTGCTTGTTCAGTCGTTTTGACTCAAGTATGAATCGTATTTCATCAAGAGGGGCAGTTGTGGCAAATTCGTAAACCTTGTATAGGTTGAGGTTTAGTTCTTCCTCGTTTGTTTCATTGTTTTCTGAAACTTTTTCATTCAGAAGTATTTCCTCGTTTTTGCTTACATATATGAAGTGTGTGTGTCCGCCGCTTATTATTGCTGTTGCTTCGCCTTTATCAGATGAACATTTCACTTCAATATAAAGCTTTTCTTCTATTCCATACTTCAGACTAATGTCTATAGCCTGCGATTCAATCATTTTTTTACCTTCTTCCACAGCCTCTGGAGTACAGTCTTTCAAGACTTCAAGTTGATATTCCGATTTTCCTATGATTGCCCCCAGTGCTATGGCTATCGGAAGACCTATCATACCGGTGCCGGGTATTCCTACTCCCATAGCATTTTTTAGTATGTTAGCACTTAGAAGTACAGAAATCTTTTTAGGTCTTTCACCTAGTGTCTCAGTGGCTTTTGCTACACAAAGAGCCACAGCAATAGGTTCTGTACAACCTATTGCCGGGACTACTTCTTTTTTTATGAGTGCTATTATTTGCTCTCTTTCTGATTTTGAAATCATTTTCGGATTTTTATTTTTTGTAGTTCTTTAATCCTGTTTCGAGGAAATCTATATAAAGTTTAATATCCTCATCGTAAGAATATGATTTGTTCAGAGGCATACCTTCATTGTCAACCAATACGTAGAAAGGTTGCGCGTTTGCTCCGAACTTAGAACGTTGCAGATAGCTCCACTTGTCGCCTACAGTACGCAATGTACGTTCCTTACCGTTTTCTGTTACAGTAATAGGCTCAGCCAATTTAGTCTTGTCGTCAACGTATAGTGTGATAAGTACATAATCTTCTGTCAGCAGCTTGCTCACATTCTGGTCTGTCCAAACCGCCAGTTCCATCTTTCTGCAGTTTACGCATCCATATCCTGTGAAGTCTAGCATTACCGGTTTCTTATTCATACGTGCGTATTCCATACCTGCTTCATAATCTGTGAATTTTGCATGTACTTCATTTTTATATAAGTTGAAATCCTGTGTCTGCATAGGTGGAGCAAAAGCACTGACAGCCTTTAGAGGTGCACCCCAAAGACCAGGAATCATATATATGGCAAATGATAGTGATATAAGCGCCATGAAAAATCTCGGTACGCTTACTTTCTGGTCGTCATCATCATGAGGGAATTTGATTTTACCCAACAGATACATACCAAGCAGACCGAATATAACAATCCACAATGCGAGGAATGTCTCGCGGTCAAGTATTCTCCATCCGTATGCAAGATCGGCAACAGAAAGGAATTTCAGTGCGAAAGCCAGTTCAAGGAAACCTAATGTCACTTTGATGACATTCATCCATCCACCTGATTTAGGCATTGATTTAAGCCATGACGGGAATAGGGCGAAGAGTGTGAACGGTAAGGCAAGAGCTATGGCGAAACCAAGCATACCTATGGCAGGTGCAATAACGCTGCCAGTAGTAGAAACTTCTACCAGCAAGAAACCGATTATAGGACCTGTACAAGAGAATGATACAAGTGACAATGTGAATGCCATGAGGAATATGCTTAACAGACCTGTTGTCTGTTCTGCCTTGCTGTCAACTGCATTGCTCCATTTTGAAGGAAGTGTTATTTCGAAAGCTCCGAAGAATGATGCGGCAAAAACAAGAAGCATCAGACAGAAAAGTATATTGAATACAGCATTAGTTGATAATGCGTTAAGGGCACTAGCGCCGAAAATAAGTGTGATGGCAAGTCCAAGGGTAAGATATATAACTACTATTGAAGCACCGTATGTCCATGCGTCGCGTATTCCTTTCTTCTTGTCCTTAGTACGTTTGAGGAAGAAACTTACTGTCATAGGTATTATAGGCCATACACAAGGAGTGAACAGTGCAAGAAGACCTCCGGCCAAACCTGTCAGGAATATATATATCCACGACATTGATTCTTCTCCCGCATGCTCGCCGAAACTGTTAAGTTCGTTTATTACAGGTTTCCAATAGTCAGTTTTTTCAGACGAAGCAATTTTTAGAGGAGTCATGCTTATTTCAGAGCTGCTATCTGCATTATTAGTAATATCTTCTTTACTTTCACTTGCAGTAGCAGGACTTGTACTTGTTCCGTTAAAGCTGAAATCCACGCTGGTAGGAGGGAGGCAATTTTCATCATTACATGCACCGTATTCCAGATAACCTTTAATACTATAGTTCTTATCTGTTATTTTTATTTTCTGTATGAATGTAGCCTTATCTTTGAAATATCTTACTTTCATACCGAAAATAGGATCCATTTCGTTTATCTCATTTCCAACAGGAGTCAGTTTACCTATAGTTTCAGCTCCTTGGATTTGATCAATGTTGAAAGATGCGGAAATCGGACCACCTTCTTCTAATTCTGTTGAATAGACATGCCATCCTTTATCAATTGTGGCATTAAAAATAATTTCAGCCTCACTGTCTGAATTTTGTTTCCATTCAGTTTTAAATTTTATTGGCTCTTGTATTTGAGCTAGAGCCGGTAAGGCTAAGAGGACTGACAATAGCCAGTAGAACAATAGTCTTTTCGTCATTTTTTACAATAAAATTAAGAGTTGATAATTTCTATGCAAAGATACGCATTTTTTATATGATTTATAATTTTGCTAATTCTCTTATATGATTTTTTATGTGTTTTACTGGTGGTTTAGACCTTTTTTGAGAAAAAATGAATGATTTTTTCTGTAAAAGTTTGCAGATTCAAAAAAAATCCCTACCTTTGCATCGCTTTTGAGAAATAAAGCACTTCGAAAGGAGTTTTGGAGAGGTGGCAGAGTGGTCGATTGCGGCGGTCTTGAAAACCGTTGTACCGCGAGGTACCCGGGGTTCGAATCCCTGTCTCTCCGCATGAAAATCCGTTAAGCTATTGCTTGACGGATTTTTTTTGTATATGCTATACTTATTTATTGAGATAGTCATATCAAATAAAAAAATAGAAAACGCACATTTCTGCCATTGTTGGGTAACTATTTTTTTGTATAGTAAGTTACCCAACTAGAAACAGTGAATTATAATTAAAATGTGATGATATTGTTCCAGAATTAAGATTGTTTAATTTGTCTTATTCAAAAAGGTTTCCTTCTAAATTTTATTGAAGAAGTTCTTTTAACCTATTGGCGAGTTCTTCTCCTAAAATGTTTTCTCCTATCATTACACCTTCTGAATCAATCAAGTATGTAGTCGGTACAAATCTTACCTTATAAAGGCTGGCTACACCGGTCTCGTCTAAAAAGTTAGGCCAAGCAAGTTGTTCTTCTTTTAAAGCCTTTTCCCAGTCCTCTTTTTTCTTGTCGATTGAGATACTGACAATTTCGAATCCCTTTTCGCTATATTGAGCATATAGTTTTTTTAGATTAGGTATTTCCTTTCGACAAGGATTGCACCAGGATGCCCAAAAATCAATTAGTAAATATTTCTTTCCTTGACGCAAAGTAGAAAGAGTAACATCGTTTCCGTTTTTGTCTTTAACGGTAAATTCAGGGACTTTGGTTCCTTCTTTTCCGGCAGGATAGAGCTCTTCCTTTACCTTCTGTCCGTAGTAAGATTGCTTGGCTGATGGAGAAAGTGCTTCATACCATGGCTTCATATCTTCACTTAGATAACTCGTAAATGATATCATCATTAAAGGTCCCCAAAATGAGTCTTTATTAGCCATTACTGTCTGATAATATATAGAATCTACTATGTTTAAGAATTTCTTGTCAGCTGACATTCTAGCTTTTCCTCTTTCACTTTGTTGCAGTTCTTGAATCATGCCTTGATCCTTTTGCTGGTATGCTTTCATCATCAGACTATCGTAATCTGCAAACTGACGTGCATTATCAGCATACAGTGAATCCAAATAAGTACGTACAGACAATAACGAATCATACTTTGAGCTGAGTGGCGAACCGCTAACTGATAAACCGGAAAGATTGTAAGATAGATTACCGTTTGTCTCTTGTTCAGTTACAGCTCCACTTATTTCTATTGGTGTGTTTTCCAATATAAGGCTACGCCATCCGTAGGCATCTTTCACTATCAGGCGCACAGCCCTTGGTTCTTCCACTTTTCCTTGAAATATAAACTGTCCATTGGTTACTGTTGTGTCTGCCATTGGAGCTTCGTTGTCGTGGCTCACTGGTACCAGTTGTACATGTGTTCCATCAGGTAATCCTTCAATACTTCCTTTCAATACATATCCATCGGTTACAGGCTGACCTGTACATGCCATCATGGCCAAACTTAAAAAGGCCATCCAAGAGAGATTTTTCTTTTTCATAACGTGGTTTTATTTAGATACATTCTGTTCAATTGTTCCGTTTCCAGGATTATTCAAAGCGCCGGCTGGGAAAGGCATAGTCCACAAATGTGAAGTCGGGCTTAGAGTATATTCTGTTCCATTGTAATTTTTTGTCATTCTACGTAAGTACTTTCCTTCGCTGTTAAAACGACGGGCATCTGCAAAAGGAACTATGGAGAATATCAACTCATTGTCTTTAGTGTCCCGAATTAAAGAAAGAGCTTCCTCAAGTGTACTTGCAGTTGCAGGACGATACATCTCGGGGCGGATGCGTGTAGCGCGTACTGCATTGAGCGTATTCATCGCTTCTGTAAAATCATTTTGCGTTGTTAGTCTTGCCTGACATTCGGCTTTGATGAGATATGCCTCGCATGTGGTTAGTCCTCCATGATTGAAGAAACCGGAAGTCAAAGCCGCATAATATGTGTCGTTATTATCTACCTTAAGTTTCCAGCGTGAAAGGAATCTGGCATCTCCATCTTCAAAGCGTGCGGCTCTTTCTACAGGAATGTTATATTCATAGCTGTCGTAGTTTGACTGTCCACCGTAGCGTAAATAATAGTTTTCCACGTAATCATATTGCATAGGGGTGGCGAGCTTGTCGTAGTTATCGGGGTCTTCAATAGCGATATGATGTTCTTCGTAAAAAGAATTCCAGTCATATAGCTGATTGTTCTGTTCCAAGGCCAAATTGGAATAGCGTAATGCTTCTTCATAATTCTGCATTTGCAGATATATCCTGGCAAGTAAAGCATAACCAGCCCCTAAATTAGGATGAATTGCTGTCATTGATTGAGCTGGTAATCCCATTTCAATGGCTTCTTTAATATCATTTAACATGAAGTCATACAAATATTGAATAGAAACCTGTTTATAGGGTGCATCAATATTGGCACTTGTAATAAGGGGTACACTTAGCTTTTCTTCGGCAGTAGAGGCATCGTAGGTATCTGCATAATAGTTAGTCAGGACATCATAGCAAAGCGACCGTATCACTTTGGCGTATGCTATCACCTCGTTCCGTTCTGCGTCTGTAGCTTCAGTGGCTGTCGGAGCATTTTCTACAATCAGGTTACAGTTGGATATTGTCGCATATAGTGCATAATAAGTATCTTCATCTGAATTGTTCAGCATGATACGGTCGGCAGACTCATCCCACATGTAGTTGGCCCGATTGAGGCTTGGTGAGTTGACTTGTGCATTTTTCAGGTAAACGTCGTTCAGCAGATACAAAGCGTTCAAAATAGGTGTACGGCCATTTGTGTACTGGTCTCGTAACAGTGCTTCGAAGTCAGCCAGTGTAGTTGGTATTTTGGAGCCTTTCGGCGGTATGTTCAAGTAATCGTTGCATGCACTGCATATAATGCATGTGAGTACAATCAAAAGATTTATAAATTTAGTCATAAATGTCATGCAATATAAATGGTTAGAAATTCAGGTAAACGCCACACAGGTAGTTAGGCTTGGTATATCCGCCAAGCAAATACTTGGCATTGCTGCTTTTGGCCATTGTAAACACATTCTCCATGCCCAGCATGATACGTGCATTCTTCAGATATAGTTTATGACACCATTTTGAAGGAATGCGGTAGGTCAATGAAAGGTTTCTTAAACGCCAGTTTGTTGCATCAATTACGTTTATAGAGGAGTTGGCATACATACTTTGGTAGTTATAGTTGTAGAGTGGGCTTTCCGTAGATATATAGCGTGGTATATCAGTATGAGCTTCGTCACCAGGTTCACGCCAGCGATTTTCTATGTCTTTGCTGACTACTCCCATACCCGACGAAATAAATGCTGTGTTTGTGTTACGCATTTTATGTCCGCCTTCAAACAGGAACTGAGCAGCCAGTTCCCAGTTCTTCCAGCGTAGATTTGTACTGACAGAACCATTATATATTGGTACGGTAGTTCCCAGGTAAACGAGGTCCTCAATTTCCGAAGGAGTCATATCTGTATATAATTTTCCTTCTGCGTCATATACTTGCGGAGTTCCGGTCTCACTCAATCCTGCCCATTGATAGCCATAAATGGCATTGTATGGATTTCCTACCCGTGGATATGCGGTAGGGTAGTCAATTACCAGATATGCTACCGGAGCTTTCACATTTACATACGTTACTTTATTTTTGTTGTAACCTAATACACCGCTTACATTCCAGTTCCAGTCGTTATTGCGAATAACATCTCCCGACAGTGTCAGTTCAAAACCTTTATTCGTCATTTCTCCGTTATTGATGGAATATGTGCTATATCCCCATCCTTCAGTCGGTACGCCATTGGTATTGGCAAGAAGGTCTGTTCCTTTTTTATTGTAATATTCAATAGAACCGTTCAGGCGGTTACCTAACAATGCAAAGTCTATTCCTACATTGAGAGTTGTAGTCTTTTCCCAACGTAAATTGGGATTCGGACGACTTGAAATAGTACCCTGAATACCTCCTACCTGGTTGTTATTGTTATAATATGCTATCATGTAAGGAGCTGAGTTTTTTGCAATGTTACCGCCGATACCATAACTTGCACGAAGTTTTAGCATGTTTATCCAAGCAACATTGAAGAATGCTTCACGATCAATATTCCAGCCGGCTCCTACCGACCAAATAGGTCTTTTCTGATATTTGGAACCGGTTGAGAACAGATTCGTCTTGTCCCAACGAATACTTCCACTTACCATGTACTTTCCGTCGTAAGTATAGGCGGCATTGCTATAGACCGATACATAACGGTTTACAAGTTCACGAATGTAAGCAAATTTTTGTTGGCTAAAGGACGCATATCCCCATTGCCCATTGAAGTTGCTTAGTTGTCCGGCATTAATCATGCTGTAAGTCAGCAGTTGTGGATCATAATTGTAGAGTGTACGGTCGTTATATTCCATTTTGTTTTCTCGGGTTTCCGTACCCAGAATCATGGTTATATCATGTTTCCCGGCAATTGTTTTGTTAAAATCCAACTGTTGACGGAAATTATAAGCATGTGTCGTATTTGCTGATGTAAAAAATACATTGCCATAAGGTAAGGCAAATGTGGAAGTACCGTCATTATTTGATGTAGAAAATGTATTTACCATGTTTCTCACCTCAAAAGAGTCTTTTCCTTTCAATTGCTCAGTTTTATATTCTGCATATTCATACTGGAAGGACGCTGTGTATTTTAGCCAGTCGGTAAACTTGAAAGTGAGTCTGGCGAATGTACGGTTGCTGAAATCACGGCTTTTCGTCAGATTCATTCCGATTTCATCCAGCGGTGTTATGTCCAGATTATATAAGCCGTTGTTGTGCAACAGATTCAGATTGTACAGACTGTAACGGTCTTCTTCTGTATTTGTATAATACGTACCGTCACTGTTCATCAGTCCGTCATAAGGCATATAAGTATAGCCCGGCGAAAAGATATTAAATGATTGTGTGGTTCCTTTTCCATAATTCAGATAAGTTCCTATATCCAGAGTAAGCCACGAAGTCATTTGTGTTGAGTTCTGCAAATTAATACCGATAGTGTTATTTTCTGAGAACTTATCCTCCAGCTGGTTTTGGCGATATGATACGGATGCGTTGAAAGTGTTTTTCTCTGTTCCTTTTCCGATGTTCAGGTTATATTGTTGAGAAAACGGATTGTGTTTGCCGTATTTTTCTATATCCTTGTAATAACGGTAGCCTTGTGAAGCCAGTCCTTTCAGATTGCTTTCAAGTTGGTCCTGAGTGATATTTCCGGCATAATAGTTTAGTATATTACGTATTCCCTGAGTTGAATATGACATGTTATCCAAAACTGTGTTAGCGTAGCTTCTTACATCACCTTCATGTAGTTGGGGGTTCTGTGCAGCCCATTCACGTTCCAGTTCAATCATCGTAGCCGATCCTGCCAGATATTTATCAGCATACGTGTCATAAGGATTAACTGTCAGTGTAGCGGAAAATGATACATTAAGCTCGTCTTTTTTTGCTCTTTTTGTTGTGATTACAACGACTCCATTTGCAGCGCGAGCTCCGTAAATAGAAGTAGCGGCAGCGTCTTTTAGTACAGTGATGCTCTCAATGTCTTCCATATTAAGATCTGGTACACTTTCTATCCAGTTACCATAACCATCGTTGGTCGTTTTCTCTACGGGGAAGCCGTCAATTACGTACAATGGGGTAGTAAGTCCGTTCATTGAGGTAACTCCTCGGATTTTTCCATCACTGTATCCTGCAACACGGCCTTCGAGTATTGCTCCCATATTGCTAAGGCGTTGTGTCTCCAACTTTTTGGAGTCAACTTTTGAAAATGCTCCTGTTGCACGTTCTTTAGAAATGGTTTGATAACCTGTTACGACTACCTCATCAAGAAGTTCTGATGAAGGCTGTAAAACGATAAAATAATCATTATCGGCATTCAGTTTCACCCGATGTGTTTTATATCCCAGATAGGAAGCTTCAATCTCTTTTGTATCAGATGGAAATGTCAGTGTAAAGTGTCCCTGAACATCCGTAATGACAGCTGCAACAGATCCTTTGGCGTCATCATTTACCTGTTTTACGTGGGCTGCAGGCAGCGGCTCGTTGTTTTCATCCACTACAATGCCATGAATTGTGCGGTTGCCCTGCGCATGAGTTTCGCAGACAAACATAATAAACGTACATAGCCAAAGCAGGAAGAGGATTCTGAAACGAGTTTCATGTAATGCTACTTTCTCCATACTTATATCTTTTTTTAAGGTTATAGATTTAAACTTGAATTTTGCTCATGTGCAAAAATGTAAAAAAAAGATATAATATTGATACTAAATACGCATTCAAATTCGACAATTGTTACTTTAGGAGAAGATTTTTTGTTAAAACGTTTTTCATCCTTCTTTTTTATGCATGGTAATAACCTTATTGCGATATTGTTTTGGTGGAATCCCTACAATATCCTGAAAAATTTTATAGAATGTGCTCATGGAATTAAAGCCCACTTCAGAAGCTACAGCCTTTAATGGTATATCATTTTTAGGATCGCTAAGTAAACGGATGGCTTCCTGAATTCGATAGCTGTTGACGTATTGCGTAAAATTCTGTTGTGTCTGCTCATTGATTACTTGCGACAGATAAGTGCGGTTTGTTTCAAGTAAGTCGGCAACACGCTCTTTTGTCAATAAGTTTTCTTTATATACCTTTTGTTCCTGCATTAGTTTTTCCAGTCGTTGAAACAGGAAAGTTTTCTTTTCATTACTCAATGAAGAGGCCGCATACTTTTCATTGGTAGAAGAAGTTACACTTGCTGCTGTATTTATATGTTCCTGCTGTAAGGAATTAATTATGGCTTTGAGATGTTCCTCCTTGCGGATTGATTCCTGATGCTGTCGCACGATACTGGTATATAAAATGTTTTTCCTCCTATACATAAGCCATAACGTAAAGGTGACAATCAGAATCACTATAAGGACGCTAAAAAGGGCTTGTTCCTTTTTTTCTTTCTGTAGCAAAACAAGTTTCCCTTCCCGGATTTCATTTGCCTGACGTTCTGTATCGTACTTTATGCGAAGTTCACTCAGCATTTTTTCTTTATCAATATTGAAAATACTGTCTGTTTCCTGCTGTAACTTTCGTTGCCAGGCAAGTGCTTCGGCATACTGTCCCATGTTTTCATAACAGACAGACAATGTATTGATTACTTGGTTTCTATATACCGCACAGTTCTCTTCTTTTGTGAGTGATAAGGCTTTTAGAAGTAAATCTATAGCCTGCTTATTGTATCCATCTTCCTTTAATGCTATCGCATATTCATTCAGTAAAATTACTTTGTATGAGGTCTGGTTCATAGTATTCAGCGATAATCCTTTCCTGTAATATTCAATCGCCTGTTTTTTATTACCTTTAGCAAATTCTATCATGCCGTATATTGCGTACACATTTCCTTGATTGTAATACTCGTTCTGGTTCATGATAAATTCGGCTTCCTTTATATACGGTAAAGCTTTATCATATTCCTTACGCAGATAATACATATATGAAGTGTTTAATGAACCGATAAATATAAGATAGGCTGAATTTTGTTTATGCCCCATTTCGTAAGTTTGCAGTGCATAAGTCAGGCCCTCAGGATTGTTTTGTAAAAAATAAATACTGGAGATATTTCCCAGCAGAATAGCTTCAAGTTCACTGTTTTCACTTTTGTGGGCCGCTTCTATTCCTTTAAAGAAATAATGCAGGGCAGAATAATAGTCTTTGTTAATGTTACTGGCATATAACCCCATTCCGTTATAAACGGAACATAAAGCCGAATAGTTATTGGTGCTTTTTCCCAGTAAAGATGCTTGCCCGAGATGATTTATTGCGCTCGAATCACCTAACATGACGTGTGCTTGCCCTAATGCGATATGTGCATACAGCAAGCTATATTCATAATCTTGTTTTTCATATCCTATACGAAATAATTCTTCCCCATACTCTATTACTTTGCGGTAATCAGCTTTGTGTAAATACAAAAAACAAAGTTCTTTTAATACTTGTACATCTTTCGGATTGCGTTTTAATATCTGTTCCTGCTGCTGTATGGCTGGAAGAATGTTTTCTTGTGCCTGACATGTCAACAGGATACAAATAGTGGAAAATATAATTATTTTAAGTCTTAATTTTATGCTTATCTGTATAGGGCTTGATTTCGGCATGATATTCTTAAAAATTTATTTATTGCATTGGAAGTGCAATAGATGTATTTGTTTTTGTAACTCGCCGGCTACTGTACCACCAATCCACCGTTCTTCCCATTCTGGATGTTCTTTACGTAAGTTGAGTGCAAGTAAATCGCCATCAAAAGATTTGCAGTGAATGTAATAAGGGGATAATCTACTTTTCCCAGCTCCGTTAGGACCTGCTATGACTGTAAATTCTGGACGTGCTTCCATTCCTTTATTTATTTAATAAATAAGCATATCTGCCTTTTCCTTTATCAGCAGTTCGTGAAATAATTTGATAGCTTCTTGTATTTATATCATAGCTTACCAAATCTTCACTACCATCTGGATTTGCTAAATAGTAATTTCCTTCTTTATCCCAAAATGGTATGGAAATTCCTTTAGCCCATCCTTCCAAGTAAATGCGCTCTACTTCTTTGCGTACTTCTTCATTTACTTCTTTGATGGTCTTTCCGTTGGATAGTTTGATTTTTTCTATTTCAGCGTATTCACACATGATTATCAATGATTTATGCTGCAAAGATAGTATAAATTATGGTTTTAGACTAATTTGCGTATTTATTTGCATTCCATTTACGTTAAGGCAAATGACAAAAAAACTCCTGCAACCATTTAGATTACAGGAGTTTATATATTTGATTAAGTATAGATTACTTATTCAAAGCAGTAGCAACGTCAACTGCACATGCAACTGTACATCCTACCATAGGGTTGTTACCGATACCCAAGAATCCCATCATTTCTACGTGAGCAGGAACTGATGAAGAACCAGCGAACTGAGCATCTGAGTGCATACGACCCATAGTATCTGTCATACCGTAAGAAGCAGGACCAGCAGCCATGTTATCTGGGTGAAGTGTACGACCTGTACCACCACCTGAAGCTACTGAGAAGTATGGCTTACCAGCAAGAACACGTTCTTTCTTGTAAGTACCTGCTACTGGGTGCTGGAAACGAGTAGGGTTAGTAGAGTTACCAGTGATTGATACATCTACGCCTTCTTTCCACATGATAGCTACACCTTCGCGAACATCGTCAGCTCCGTAGCATTTTACTTTTGCACGAGGACCGTTTGAGTAAGCGATTTCACGAACTACTTTCAATTCGCCAGTGTAGTAGTCGAACTGAGTCTGAACGTATGTAAATCCGTTGATACGAGAGATAATCTGAGCAGCGTCTTTTCCAAGACCGTTCAAGATACAACGGAGAGGTTCTTTACGTACTTTGTCTGCTTTTGCAGCGATTTTGATAGCACCTTCAGCAGCAGCGAATGATTCGTGACCTGCCAAGAATGCGAAACATTTAGTTTCTTCGCGAAGCAACATAGCAGCCAAGTTACCGTGGCCAAGACCTACTTTACGGTCGTCAGCTACTGAACCTGGGATACAGAATGACTGCAAACCGATACCGATAGCTTCAGCAGCTTCAGCAGCGTTTTTGCAACCTTTCTTCAAAGCGATAGCACAACCTACAACGTATGCCCATTTAGCATTTTCGAAGCAGATAGGCTGAGTTTCTTCACAAGTTTTATAAGGATCAAGACCATACTGTTCGCAGATAGCGTTAGCTTCTTCGATGTCTTTGATACCGTTAGCGTTCAAAGCAGCAAGAATCTGTTTGATACGACGGTCCTGGCTTTCAAATTTTACTTCTCTAATCATAATGTTCTTTCCTCCTTATATTATTCGTGACGTGGATCAATGTGTTTAACTGCACCCTGTTCTGCTGTGAAGCGTCCGTAAGTACCTGTTACTTTCTTCAATGCTTCGTTAGCGTCTGTACCTTTCTTGATTTCATCCATGAACTTGCCAAGGTGAACGAATTCGTATCCGCAGATTTCATCGTTTTCATCCAAAGCGATAGTCTTGATATATCCTTCAGCCATTTCAAGGTAACGAGGACCTTTAGCCAATGTTCCGTACAATGTACCTACCTGGCTACGGAGACCTTTACCCAAGTCTTCAAGACCTGCACCGATCATCAAACCGCCTTCAGAGAAAGCTGACTGAGTACGACCGTAAACAATCTGCAAGAACAATTCACGCATTGCAGTGTTGATAGCGTCGCAAACCAAGTCTGTGTTCAATGCTTCGAGAACTGTCTTACCTGGAAGGATTTCTGAAGCCATAGCTGCAGAGTGAGTCATACCAGAGCAACCGATTGTTTCAACCAATGCTTCCTGGATGATACCTTCTTTCACGTTAAGAGTCAGTTTACAAGCACCCTGCTGAGGAGCACACCAACCGATACCGTGAGTCAAACCTGAAATGTCTTTGATTTCTTTTGATTTAACCCATTTTCCTTCTTCAGGAATTGGAGCCGGACCATGATTAGGTCCTTTTTTTACAACACACATGTGTTCAACTTCGTGTGAATAAGTCATATTCTTTACGTTTTTATTGATAATAAAAAAATAAGTTATTTCGTAAAACTTTGGATAGGCACACTTGTCTTTTCCGAACGCAAATTTACTTCTTTTATTCTTTTTTGCAACCCTAGGATGCAAACTTTTTCTTGCATTTTATAATTATTTTTATGTGCTTCTGTCATTTTGCAAACTCCACTTGTCAAAATGTTTTTTATATTTCTATATAGTATGTTTACCTTATTATATATATAAAGAAACGGGGCTGCCGTTTCTTGCAGGGCAGTCCCGTTGATAGTTCCTATTTTTGCAGGGTAAATACGAATTCGAGTCCCCCGTTTGGAGCATTCTTTGCAAATATCGTTCCTCCGTGGAAGAGTACGGCGTTTTTGACTATCGCAAGTCCCAAACCTGTACCTCCAAGTTTTCTTGAACGCCCTTTATCGACTCTGTAGAATCGTTCGAACAGACGTGTCAGATGTTCTTCTTCTACACCGACTCCGGAATCAGAGAAACTGAAATAATAGAACGTATCGTCTTGGCGGAAACAGTTGATGGTTATCTGTATGTTTGTTCCGGCATATGCTATTGCGTTGTCCATCAGGTTTCTGAATATGGAGTATAGCAATGAGTGATTACCATTTATCATCAATGCCTGTGGCATCAGATTTATAACCTTTATATGCTTTTCTTCCAGTCCCAGATTAACCTCATTGATTATGTTTTCTACTACCAGGCTCAGGTTCACGGCTTCTCTTTCCATCATTTCCGGTGCTTCGTCCATTCTTGTCAGTACGGATATGTCGCGCAGCAGGGTAGTGAGTCGGTTGCTTTGTGCATAGCTTCTTTCCAGAAATGTCTTGACTGTTTCTTTCGGAATGTTCGGATTGCTTAGAATCGTTTCCAAATATCCCTGTATGCTGCTTACCGGTGTCTTCAGTTCGTGTGCGATGTTCTGGGTGAGCTGTCTCTTCAGGCGTGCCTGCTCTTCTTCCTGTGTTATGTCGTTTATTGATATTTCGAACGACAGATCCTGGAAAATTATACATTCTATGGTGAATGTTCGCGCATTTTTGTTGAGGTGTAGTACTGTTCTTTTCTCTTCCTTACTGTAGTTGCCTTCGTTTTTGTTGAGGAATTCTATTATCGGTTTGAGTTCCGGTATTGTAAAAATCTCGTTGGTAGAACTCAGGTTACGGTCCGAAATATTATTGATATATTGTGTGAACAGGCTGTTAACCAGGATTTCCTTTCTTTCTTTAGTAAATACACCAAGCCCCTCGTGCGATGTCTGCAAGTGCGAAATCAGCTTTTCTCTTTCTATGTAGAGTGCTTCTTTGGCTCTGTGCAGTCTTTTGTAGATGGTAATGATGTGCTGCGAAATTTCTCCCAGTTCGTTTTTGGGGAATGTACGCAGAATATCCATGTCTATAGGTTCATTCTTGTCGGCTTTCAGGGCGAATTGCTGCAGGTTGGTGATTGATTTTCCCAGCTTGTAGGTAAATCTGTAGAATATAACCATCAGAATTATGCAGATGAGTATTGTAAACCACACATATCCCATGTCGGCTTCCAGATGTTCGGTGAGGCTTAGATTGTATGGCAGTGCCGAGCGTAAGATTATACGATGTTTAGGAAAGTATTTTGCAGAGTAGAAGAATTCTTCTCCGTCAATACTTTCAGAGAACCTGTTTATGGCATATCCGCTGCCGTACATGAGTGCGTCCTGTACTTCCTTTCTGGAAGAATGGTTCTGGAATTCTTCCAGGTTCTTGTCTGTAGAGTCGAAGATAACTTTACCTTCAGGAGTGATTATAGTAACCCTTAGATTTGGAATCATGTGGGTCATTATATAGTTTTTCAGCGAGTCTAATGAACCGGCATCAGCCATGTAGCTGTATAGCTGTTCGTTGTAGTTTTGTAATTGGGTGTTCAGAAGTTCTGTCTTGTATGATTTTTCGCGTTGATATTGGAACAGCATGAAGCAAGCTGCAAATGCTACGAACAGAGTTATGACAGACAAGAACAACTTACGGCTGAAAGTGAGGAGACGTATGTTAAACTTTGTCATTTTTTTGTTTACAATTAATTATTCACATTCGAAACAATATCCATATCCCAGACGTGTTACAATGTATTTTCCGTATTCTCCTATTTTCTTTCTTAATCGTGTGATGTTTACGTCGATAGTGCGGTCCAGTACATATACTTCGTCATGCCATACTTTTGCCAGTATGTCCTCGCGAGAAAATACTCGTCCCTGATTTTGCAGTAGGAGCAGGAGTATTTCAAATTCTTTTTTTGTCAGTGATATTTCTTCCCCTCGTATGACTACTTTCTTTTTACCGGAGTCAACTACCAGATCCTTGAATACCAGCTGGTCGTTACTCTTGTTCTGTACGCTTGCTGTACGTCGGATTACTGCTTTTACCCTGGCCAGTACTTCTCGCAGTGAGAAAGGTTTGGATATGTAGTCGTCCGCTCCCAGGTTAAATCCTGTGAGTGTGTCGTTTTCCGTGTCCTTTGCAGTGATGAAAATGATAGGGATATTTGCCGTATCCTTGTTCTTTTTCATCATGCTTGCCATTCTGAAACCTGAAATTTCGCCCATCATTACGTCCAGTAGAAGGACATTATATTGGGTCAGGTCCAGTTTCAAAGCTTCCTCTGCCGAATTGGCCGTATCCACCAGATAGCCTTCGGTCTCTAAGTTGAATTTCAAGATTTCACACAAATCTTCTTCATCATCTACGACTAAAATTCTGTAATCGTTCATAATGCCTTTATTTATTGTTTCACAAATGTATTCAATATTATTTTCAGGTGCAAAGATGATGCGATTTTATTACTGATGTGTGAAATAAATATTACAATTGTGTTACAACACCGGTTTTGTGAATTCTCCGGCTATTGAGCGGCTCATTTCGTTTCTTACCTCACGCGGTGTCAGTCCGTGACCGAGCAGGAACATGAGTTTTGTCAAAACACTCTCTACAGTAGCGTCATAGCCGCTTATCACTCCTGCGTCAAGAAGATGGAGACCTGTTTCGTAACGTCCCATTTCCACCATTCCTGTCTGACATTGTGTTATATTAACTATTACAATTCCGTTACGTGTCGCTTCTGCCAGTAGTTTTATGAACCACTCTTTCTGTGGTGCGTTTCCCGAGCCGTATGTCTTCAGCACAACAGCTTTCAGGCCCGGAGTGTTGAGTACTGTGCGTACCAGTTTCTCCTGAATTCCAGGGAATATGGTCAATACCAGAACGTTGGTGTCGAACACATAGTGAGGGTGCATCGGCACTCCAGGCTGTACCTTCTTTATCTTGTCATACTCATATTTTATGTGTATTCCGGCAGTGGCAAGTGCCGGATAGTTGTATGAACGGAAGGCATTGAAATTTTCTGCGTTGATTTTTGTTGTGCGGTTACCCCTCAGCAGATGGTTCTCGAAAAAGATACATACTTCGGGTACCACGGCTGTTCCGTCCGGATGTTTTGCAGCTGCAATTTCTATTGATGTTATGAGGTTTTCCTTACCGTCGGTGCGCAGAACTCCGATAGGAAGCTGGCTTCCTGTTAGGATTACTGGTTTACTCAGATTTTCTAGCATGAAACTGAGTGCCGACGCTGTATATGCCATGGTGTCAGTTCCGTGAAGTATCACGAAGCCGTCGAAATTGTCATAATTGTAGTCGATTATTTTCACCATTTTAGCCCAAAGTGCAGGCTCCATATCCGATGAGTCGATAGGCGGGTTAAACTGATATGATGATATTCGGTAGTTAAATCTTTTCAGTTCAGGAACGTTTTCCTGCAGTTGGTCAAAATTGAATGCTTCCAGTGCCCCTGTCTCAGGGTTTTCTATCATACCTATGGTACCTCCTGTGTATATAAGCAGTACTGACGGGTAATCCGGTTTAATCATAATGCGGTTTTTGTATCTTAATTAATGGTGCAAAGGTAGGAATTTTATGCCTTATTTAAAAATGTTAATCAATTTAATTTGTGTATGGAATGTGTCTATTGTCAATTGAAAGTATTGTTGAGTGATGATTGTACTACTAATTCGCTTACTATTTGTCGGGATTATGCTCTAGCCTTTGTGTATTATGAAAGGTAAATCTGCTATATGTTTTACGGTTGATGATATTATAAAAAAACTAAAATATTTATCTGGTCTGTAAATATTGTAATGTTAAAGTGATAACGTTAATATTGGATTTGAAAATATCTTAGCGTAATAGTTTTGAATTTCAGAATAATTGATAACTTTACAAAAACGAATTTTATGGATAATATGAGTAATATTACTAAGGAACAATATGAATTTGCGTTAGAACGTATCGAGGAACTTCTTCCTCTGGTAGGTGATGATACTCCGGCCAATGATAATAAGGCTATAGAACTCACGATGATGTCTGATATAGTGATTGCTTACGAGAAAGAACATTTCCCTATTGATAAACCTACGGTATCGGAGCTAATAGAACTTTCGTTAGAAGAGAAAGGTATGACACAAAAACAACTTGCTACAAAGCTTGGGGTAAGTCCTTCAAGGGTAAGTGATTACATCTCAGGACGTTCGGAACCAACTTTGAGAATTGCCAGATTATTGTGCCAGATTCTTAATATCAAGCCATCTGCGATGTTAGGATTATAGTTCTCTATTATGCCTAAATAAACTTAACCGGCGTTTAAACAGTATTTAAATACCGTTTAAACGCCGGTTAAGCATTGTTTGATTTGTTACGGTCTTGCCACATTGACAGACATGACGCTTGCTTGCGAAGCATCATTCTGCCCCTTCACATACGCACGGAAAGGCTTCACCTTTACTTTGTCTCCATTGGCTATCGGATAGAAGTTGCCGTTCTTCAGGAAGTAGCCCGCGTTGGGTATAACCTCACTCATTGTACCTACCATGAAGCTGTCTGTCGCAGGGATGGTTACCAGTTCCACGCCTGCGGCACTTTCGGCGCTGAAGGTGATGCTGCCTGTACCGGGTGTTTGATAGAACAGCGGCTTGCCGGCTTCAAAATCGGTTTCTACGAGGGTAATCACGTTGCTTCCCAACTTCTCGACCTGATAGTAAGTAACCTGACCGTCAGCTACAGAAGTAGGAACGAACGGTAGACAGATGGTTCCATATTGGGAGTTATCTGACAGGGCACGGACATAAGTAACCTTTTTGCTTTTCAACTTGAGTTGGTAATCCTTATACTCATCCATACCCTTATCGTCCGTCAGCGTTATTTCGCCCAAAACAAGATTTCCCGAACCTTCCAATTCCTTTGCATTATCGAACGTACCTTCCAATACCAGTTCTCCGTTTACAACCAACTGGTTGGCATCGGCAGTCAAAGTCTTATCTTCCGGAATCGTCAGGGTGCTGCCCGCCGGGATGGTGAGGGTGTTCCCGCTTTCAATGGTGAGGTTATCGGTCAGGGTATAGGTGCCGCCCACGGCGCTGGTCTGGCCGCTCTGGCCGTAGATCAGCCAGCTGCCGTCGCCGGTGGGGGCCAGCGGATTTTCATTGAAAGACGAATCCCTAAATATCACACTGTTGGTCAGCAGGGTGGAGCCGTTCCCGACGGTCACAGACCCTGTGCTGCTCCAAATGTTAACAAGGTAGATGCCGACCGCCGTGTCCGTCCCCGATCCGCTCCGGGCGGTGAGGGAGCCGCTGCCGGATAGGGTCACGGAAGGGGAAACGGAAGGGGAAGAGGGGTTAACATAAAGGCCATAACTGTAATTGCCTGTGCCGCCGGTGACGGTCACGGTGGCACTGCCCACGGTGACAGACGAAGACGAAGGCATAGAGATGCCGTAACTGCTGCCACTGGTGTCACCGCCGGTGGCGGTCAGCGTCCCGTCCTGCGCCGTAACTGTGCCACCGTATACATAGAGACCTGTCGAAGTATAGTTTCCGCTAACGTCGCCGCCGATGGCGGTGACGCTGCCGCTTTGCTGGGTGAATGATCCAATGACAAAGACACCATAACTGCTGCCTGAGCTTGTCTCAGCGCCCTGCGCGGTCAGGCTGCCGCCGCCTTGGATGGTCAGGTTCCCAGACACACGGATGCTCTGGGATTCGTCGTTTGGATCCTGAACGCCCGTGACGGTGCTGGTGCCCTCCAGCACGATGGTCAGGTCGCCCTCTGCGTAGATGCCCGCTCCGACATGACCGATGATATTCGTGCCGTTGATGGTGGCGCCCTTCAGGGTCAGGGTGCCGTTGCCGTCGTAGTAGACATTGTAGTTGTCTGCGCTGGCCTCGGTCAGGGTGCCGCTTTCGTCGGTCGTCCAGTAGCCGCCGTTAAGTGCATTGGTGCCGCCCACGGTGAGGGTGGTGGGATTGCCCGCCCATGTCTGTCCGGCACCGAATATGCCGAGCAACGCTGTCAGCAGACAAAGGAGGCGCAGCCGGCTCTTATCGTATAGTTTGTTTCTTGTCTTCATTTTGTTATTCCGTTTATTTTATGGTCTGAATTTTATTGTTTGTCAATCGGCAAGGATATACTCGCCATCGTCAGGTGTCAGTCCGTCCGTCGAAGTCTGGATGCTGAATGAAAGGGCTGTGTCTGCCGTTCCGCTTTCCGTCCAGCCGTCGGTACCCCAGTCGCCAACCGTAACGCTGTTGATGGTGGCACCATTCTTACCTACGGTCACGTTGAAGGTATAGGCTTTGCCCGATTCCAAACCGGTAGTCAGTTGCTCGTTGGCTTTGACGATAAGCGGAGTGCCGCCCTGAATGTTCAGCTGGACAAACGTATTGTCAGCAGCATACTTTGCCGGCAGCAGGACGGCGGTGAAGCTGTGTTTGGCTTCTGCCGAAGTGTCCTCGCTGAATAGTCCGGTTACTGTCGTTCCATTGCCGGCAACGGTCAGTGTCTTTCCATCTACTGTAGTCGTTGCGGTAGGTACCGTGAATGTAGGAGCCTGGAATACAGGTTTCTGTGTGGCGTACTGGTTGCCGTAACCGCTTATCTTCACGGTAACCTTGGTCAGGTGGTGCTTGAATGTCAGGTTCAGCGCGTCGCTCTTACTTTGTGACGCTGCCGCCGTCATATAGTCCGCACGGCCTATGTAATTGGTTTCAGTTGGATTGCTGCTGCTCTGGTCGGCCGGGAGTTCAAACTGCGTGTAGGAGTCCGTTTTCCCTTCCACGACGGGATAATAGGCTTCAAAGGTGTTTTCGACATCGTCAGACCAGACTATGTAGTCGGTTCCTGCCGGACTCCATGCGCCATTGCTGTATTCGTAAACCGCCTTGTCCTTGCCTGTTATCGCTTCTGGCGAGGTGTTTGTTACCGAAATCTGGTCGTTCTCGTCCCATGCGTTGCCTGCTCCTGTCGTGTTCACACGGGTCTGCAGAGTCTCGATGCCTGCACGGATGTGTACGGCCATCGGGTCGTTGGCATAGTCGGAAGAGATGAAATCATCTTCACTTTGGCAGCCTGCCAACACCAGTGCGAGGGCGGCAGCCGGAATATATTTTGCTATTTTCATTCTTGTTATGTTTATGAACGTTGTTTACTTTTATTCTGTTACTAAGTCGCCGCCTTGCTGTTCCTCACCCCATGACTCGGCAGAAATGGTGCCCGTCGTCACTTTGTCGCGGCCTACGGTAAGATTCAGCGTGTACTGTTTGCCGCTGGCAAACGTAAGGTCTTTGTTGGATGTGAATGTATATACCTTTCCGTTGTTGTCGGTGATTTCCACCTTCAGGCTCTGAGCGAAGGTCTGCGGTACGAGGATGCACTCGTATTGCTCGTTTGGCGTTGCAGCATACAGGGTGATGGTCTGTCCGCTGTTGGTAGTGTTACCGGTTGTTCCGTCAGTCAGATTCACGGTAGCGGTCGTGGCGCAGTTGGAGAGCCTTACCGATGTGAAGGTCAGGTTCTGTCCGTCTTCAAGCTCAGAGCCTTTTTTCAGAGTCACGTTTAGCTTGGACAGCGCATGTTTGAATGTAATGTCGAGTGCCGTTCCGGGTGTGGCGGGTTGCTGTCCGGTACAAAGCAGGTCGGAAGCCTTGACGTTATCTTCGGTGCTCTGGTCGGTCTGTACCGCAAAGGCATAGTTTACAGCATCTCTCACTGTTCCTGTATAGGGCAGATAGGCGTAATAGGTTACTGTTGCATCATTGCTTTTCCACAGGAGTTGTCCGCCCTGAATCGTCCAGCCATTGTCATATTTCACTTCCCGGTTCGTGCAGTTGTAGCGTTCGTCGCTGTTCGTGCCTTCCGTTGTCAGATAAAGTCCGAAACTTCCTTCGGTCAATGCTCCCTGTTCATAACCGGCACGGGTGGCCATCGGGCTTACGTTCACATTCAGTCCGATAGGCGTGTCGGCATAGTCGGGCGTATTGAATACGTCGCTGTCGTTGGAGCAGGCTGCCAAAAGGGTGGCCAGCGCTGCTGTTGCCAAAATGTTTGCTTTTTTCATTTGAACTATTTTCTGTTAAGTTGTTAATTATTTATCTTTCAAAGATTCCTTTTTTCGGATGGAACCGGAATTCCGCCCGACGGTTTATTATTTTTCCTCCAATGTCGGCAGCGCTCCGTTGAGTACGTAGTGCCAACCTGAGCCTGCACTCTGCAAGGCGGTATTCATGGCGGCAACTGCCGTCTGCCAGGTAACGTCAGTGCCGTCCACCTTGGTGGTTTCGATGGTGGTGCTGCCCTGATTGTCGCCGATGCCTTGTCCCTGATTGTTTTCCCAGTAGCAAGCGGTGACTTTACCATAATTCCATCCTATCACACCGCCTATCATCCGAGACTGTTCACCTGTAACATTGCCCTTGGCGTGATAACAGGCTATAACGACCGTTTCTCTATTCGTTTGTCCAAGCACTCCGCCAGAACTGCTCCATCCTTTTATATTGGCTACGGAGTAGCAGGCCATGATAGTTCCACCTACAGATTGTCCGCCTATCCCACCTACATTCGGGCTGGTACCCGTTATTGTTCCCGACGATGAACAGCCTATGATACTACCATAATTATTTCCAACCACACCACCGAGGTAATGTCTATTGTTTGTTAAAGTGCCATCAACCGAACAATTTTCTATTGTGCCATAGTTTGTTCCTGCAACACCACCGACGAAATAGCCGTCACCGGTTATATTCACATTCTCCAGTTTCACATTCTTCACTGTTCCATTAGAACCAATACACCCAATCAACCCTACATTCTCTCTTGTTTGGTTTACGGTCAGCCCCGTGATGGTATAGGTGCCGCCGTCGAAGGTGCCGGTGTATGGTCGGCTTTCAGTTCCTATCGGCGTCCAGTCGATGTCCGAGAGGTCGATGTCATTGTCGAGGATGATGTTGATGTCGTTATCACCGCTGTTCACCACATCTGCCGCTACCTTCAGTCCTTCACCGCTGTAAATGGTGATGGTTTTGGTATTGGAATCGTATGAGTAGGCTTCGTTCGCTTCTGCGCCATCAATGGAAGTACCGTTTTCCCAGTCCGACACGTTGATGCCCGCATCGTCCAGTTCGATCCTGTCGCGTCCCAGCACAAGGTTCACCGTAGTGTATCTGCCCGGTTGCAGGTCGATGTCCGCAGAGTGGGTATAGGTATATACCTTGCCGTTCTCCAGCGTGACGTTGATGGTGCGGAACCCGCTCTGCCCGGGAATCATGATGCCGGCAAAGCTGGCGGATGTGCCCGTGAAGGGAATCACCACAAGGTTTTGACCGGTGGCCGGGGTTACCTCGACAGGATTCTCTAAATAATTCACGGTGGCTTCGGTGCATGCGGTTGCCGTTACCGAAGCCACTTCGGGTGCGGTTGTCCACTCGTTGCGGAACGAAAGGTTTACCACGAGCTTGGCCATTACATGCTCAAACTCCAGCTTCACGGCAGAACCGGTGGGCTTGGCCGTGGTCCTCGCCACCAGCAGGTCGCTCGCGGTCTGGTTATTGAAGTCCAGCGTATAGGGGTCGGCATCGTAATCGGTAGCTCCGTTGCGCTCGGGATAGATGCCGAGGAAATAGTGGTCGGACGTATTGTCGGCCCAAAGCATCTGCGGGTCGGCTGTCCATGTGCCGTCGCCGCCTAATGTATTGATGGAGTTGTCCACCACAAGCCGCTGCATGTCGTTGTCGGCTCCCAGCCAGGCATAGACACTGATCCGGTCATTCGTCTCGAAGGTGGTCGAGTTGCCGCTATGGGCCACACGGGTCATGGCTCCCACGGATGCCGTTACCCTTATCTGTCCAAGGTCTTGCGGTGGCAGTACATCGCTGTCGGTGCTGCACGCAGCCAACAGGATAGCGGTTGTTGCCAATAATAGATTCTTTATATTCATACGTTTGCTGTTTTAATCAGTTATAAATATATAGTCAGCACAGCGGTTTACGCACCCGGAAAAAATATGTTACCGCCATAGTCGCCTTCGAGCGGAGCCCAGTCGGTGATGGTGATGTCATTGTCTAAGGTGATTTCGTCGCGTCCCAATGTCAGGTTGACGGTGGTGTACTTGCCTGTTTCCAACGGGATGGAAACCCCTACGTTATAGACGTATGGCTCGTCAATGTCTTTTACCTTGATCTGTATTTCAATTAAATTGCTGTTAGGAATCATGATACCGGCATAGCTGCAAGCATAGTTGGGTGCCGGTGTTTCCAAAGCCGGGATGTCTATCGCCTTATTGTCGCCCTGTGGCGTAATCTCTCCGGAGAGGAGATTGACGCTTGCCTCCGCCTTTGCAATGGCTCTGACCGATTCCACGACCGGTGTTCCGGACCACTGGCTGCGGAAATTCAGGTTGATGACTAATTTCGACATCAGGTGGCTGAAGGTCAGCGCCACGGGCGTGTTAGTGGGCGTTATGCCCTTGTTCTCAGTGCCGGCATTCATGGCATAAAGAAGGTCGCTTGCCTCCTGGTCTTCAGGGGTCAGTACATAGTTCATGGCTTTCAGGTCGCTTACCTCCTGCACCGGATAAATGCCCAGAAAGTAATGCGCCGAACTGCTGTTTGCCCACAGCATTTGCGGGCTGGCCGTCCATGTGCCGTCGTCGCCTAAGGTGTTGACGGAATTGTCCACCACAAGCTGCTGTGCATCGTCGGCTGCACCCAACCAGGCATAGACGCTGATACGGTCGCCCGTCTCAAACACCGATTCGTCGCCGTCGGTTGTCACACGGGTCATCTGCCCGATGGAAGCATCCACCCGGATCTCTTTTGCCGGAGCATAGCCGGGTTCATGGTCGTTCGTGCATGCCGCCAGTACAAGGAGTGCGGCTGCAACGGATAACATGCTCTTCATCATAACTCTATCTTTATTTTATTTGTTAATTATATTCCGGGATTAAAGATGTCATCACTCGTAATCCAGCCTTCGCCCCAGGGGTTAATGTCGGTGGCGGTGATATACATGTAGGGCTGCATCCTGTCGTATTCCAATGCCAGCTCGTAGCGTTTTCCGGCAAGCATCAGGGGAGCTTCTGCCGTGTATTCATGACGGGAGCCGTCGGCAAAGGTCATGACCATGTAGAGCATCGTGCAGGTTTCGCCCTGTGCCGTCGGCATCAGGCGGGCATCGGTAGAGAGCGTCCCCCTGTCGGCAACGGCTTGCGGCAGGAGCGCATCTGTCTTTTCGGCGGAAGGTACGACGTAGCTGTTGTCATCGCCGCGCCGTGCCGGATAAAGGCAGGTGGCGGCATTGCGTACCGTGACGGCAAGCGACGCTCCTTCGGGCGCGCCGTCGATACGGACGGCAAGCTCTGCCAGCAACGGAGCGACACGGATGACGGAACGGAGATTGATTCTGGTGTCGGTCACGCTTGCCACGGCCACGCCGCCGACGGCGTGTGCGGGCGAAGCCGACGGGTCGGCAAGCGAAACGCGCAGCATGTCGGCTGTCCGTGTACCGTTCTCGTAATCATACCGGTACGGCTCTGTCAGGCCGCAGACGCCTACAAGCGTATAGTCGCCCTCCGGCAGGCTGAACAGGCCGGATGCCAGTTCTTGCGGAGAGGAAAACTCGTGCGCTTCCACTTCATGCCCCTCCGCATCGTATATCCACAGGTTTACCGGACTTGTGATGTCGGTCGGCTCGATGCCTTCAATCCATTCCATGCCGACGGCAAGTCCGTGCCTGTCATTTTCGTGTATATCCTTGTCGCAGGCCGTCCATAGCGGCAACAGCATGAGCAGGGATACATATAGGCAATGTCTGATTGTCTTTTTCATCGTCTGTCCTCCTTTCTTTCCTTGTCTGTCACTTCGGCACGGCGGGCTTTCTCCGCGTCCTTCTCGTTCACGTCGCTGCCACGCCCTACGGCTGTAATGCGTCCGGCTGCGATGCCGCGGCCTTCAAGCCACTGTTTAACCGCTTCGGCGCGTCGGATGGAATAGCGTTCGTTTACGCTCCGGCAGCCACGGGTGTCGCACCAGCCCGTCACGACTATGTGCATGTCGGGATGTTCTTTCAGTATGCCGAGTATCGTTTCAAGCTTGGATGTCTCGGACGGACGAAGCGAAGTGCTGTTGAAATCGAAATAGACAGTCGGGAATTCAAAATCGGTTTCGGTTGAATTGTCTGCTGCCGTGACAACAGTTTTCTGTGCCGTACTGTCCGTGACGGTCTGTTCCGGTATTTCCGCCGGGGCTGTTTCTACGGCATTGTCCCTCTCATCCTGCGGCTGACCGGTAGATGCCGGGTAAGCAATGCCGTGGTCTGCTTTCTTTCCGCTTTTCTTGCCGAACGCGAAACTGACACGTATGCCGCTTTCCCATATATAGTTGGCTTTGTGCCCGCTCTTGGGAAGTCCGTCCATGCCGTCGCCCGTAAGGTAAGTGACACCACTGTAAATGCCGACACCTATACCGCAGGCAAAACGGTATCCTGCCTGAATGTTTCCGCCTGCACCCAGATGCCATTCCGTATTTTCCTTGCATGCCTCTTTTCCGCCGTCAAGGGTGGACAGGGAGGCTTTCGTGCCAACGGCTGCCAGCAGGGGCGACACCTCCACGCTCCACCGGCTTTGACGGGTGGACGGGAAAAAACCAAGCACATCGGCATTGAGCTGCAAACCGTAGCGTTGCGTCGTCACACTGCTTTTCAGGCCGGCGTAGTCCCAGCCTTCCATTCCGAGTACCGGAGCATGATAACGGACACCGTCCGAACCAAGCCAGTAATTGCCGGAGATGCAGCAATCTCTCTGGCTCATGCTCATTTTCCCGAAAACAGCCAGAGCCTCCAAAGAAAGTACAGGATTGAAACGGTAGCCTCCATAAACTCCGCCGCTGAATCCCGCACGGGTCTTGTCGAAACCGAAACTGCTGAACTGGCTCACACCGAAGGGTACGCCACCTTGCAGACCCACATACCAGCCGGGAAATTTGGTATTTTCAGAAGCATCCTGGGCCATGAGCGGAGCTGCACAGAGCAGGATGCAGAGTAACAGGATATAGTTCCTTTTTTTCATGTTATGATAATTATTGTTTGATGTTGTTTAAGGACTTGTAGTGGATAAAAAGGGGGATATGAATACGGAAAAAGGGTGGAAACCCCTGTAAAAAGGAGTTCCCACCCTTGCATGTATGGATGATAATACGTATATTAACGCGCGAAGATTCGCCGGTCGCAATGTGTGTGTGTGTGTGTGTGTTTACGCAAATCTCACACATTTCCAAATTATCAGCACATTTTTTTGAAGGAAAATATATGCAGGATGCGGCAGACAACAGAACATTGTCTGAACAGATTACTATATTTCCAAAAATGGGCCGCAAACCGGAATACATTTTAATTCAATTTATTAACTGCCGCAAAGATAGCGTATTTTGACGATAAATAAAGTATAAATCAGGGAAATAAATATTTTTTTACTGTATTTCCAGATTCATTTTCAGCCGTTCTATCGCCCGCTCAGCGTTTCCGCTTTCTTCGTTGAGTAGGGTCACGAACCGGCTTCCGATGATGCACCCTGCGGCGTGTGCTGCCGCCGCCTCGTATGTACGGCGGTTTGAGATGCCGAAACCTATCATGCGCGGGTTGCGCAGGTTCATGCCTTCTATCCTCTTGAAGTATTCCTGTTTCCGGGCGTCAAAGTCCTTCTGTGCTCCGGTTACGGCTGCCGACGATACCATGTAGATGAATCCTTCGGTATTATCGTCGATGAGGCGTATTCTTTCTTCCGATGTTTCGGGGGTGATGAGCATTATCACTTTGATGCCGTACTTTTCGGCTATTGGCTTAACTGATTGCATGTACTCATCGAAAGGCAGGTCGGGGATGATTGCCCCGTCGATGCCTGTGCTGCTGCAACTCATGAAGAACTGTTCCATTCCGTACTGCATTATCGGATTGAGATAACCCATCAGGATGAGAGGTATGCTCACTGTGTTGCGGATACCTTCCAGTTGTGCGAACAGGCCGGTCAGTGTCATGCCGTTGCGTAACGCCTGACATGATGCGTCCTGAATCACAGGACCGTCGGCAAGAGGATCGCTGAAAGGTATTCCTATCTCAATCATATCCACTCCGTTTTTTTCGAGGGATGTTATCACTTCTGCTGTATTATTGGCCTTAGGTGCGCCTGCACAGAAATAAATTGAGAGGATGTCATGTTTTTTGTTGCTGAAGAGTTTGTTTATTCTGTCCATAGTTGTATCTGTTTTTATAGTTATCTTAATCGTTTTATGAATTCGTAGATTGCTTCGGTGTCTTTCATGCCCGGAGCCGTTTCGAAACCGCTGTTGATGTCTATTCCGGCGAAGAACGGATGGCGGAATGAAGAGATCTGCTCCAGGCTTTCAGGTCTTATTCCACCACTTAGCAGGAATGGTGTCTTGCCGTGATAACTCTGTGTGAGAGTCCAGTCGAATGTCTTGCCTGATCCTCCATAGGCAGCACATGGTGTGTCGAACAGATAGTATCGGCACAGTCCGTCATATGGGGCTGTTATGGTGTCGGCATTGTCAGTTTTTAGAGAGAAGGTTTTTATTATGTCTATGCCTTTGCTTCGTATGGCTCTGCATTGCTCGGGCGATTCATTTCCGTGTAGCTGAACGAGGTTGAGACTGAATTCCCTTACCTTATATAGTATATAGTCCGTTTCGCTGTTTACGAATACACCGACGCGGAGCGATGAAGATGGCATGTACTCCGGAACCGAATCTGCGAAACGCGGGGAGGAAGAATGGAAGATGAAACCTGTCATGTCCGGTTTCAGTTTGTCCAATGCTCTTATATTCTCGGCATATTTCATGCCACATACTTTGATAATCATTATTGTATTGTTAAATGATAGTGTATATTTAGTGTTACACGTTCGTGTCACTCTCGTCACACGTTCGTGTCACACAAGTCACACATTCGTGTTACGCTCGTCACACGTACGTGTAACGATGACTATATTGAAGTTTTTTATTGCTTCCGGACTGTTTCAAGTTTCTCGATAAGTGTTCTTAGCGCTCCGGCCGGTTCTGCGGTCTTCATGAATGATTCTCCCATGAGGAATCCGTTGTATCCGGCCTGTCGGAGTTTGATGATTGTTTCTGCTTCTGAGATGCCGCTTTCCGATATGTGCGGTATTCCTTTCGGAAGTTTTTCGGCAAGGCAAAATGAGTTTTCCACATCGGTATGGAAGCTGCCTAGATTTCGGTTGTTCACTCCTATAAGGTCGATACAGTCTGTCGCATATTCCAGTTCGTCTTCCGAATGTATTTCCAATAAAACTTCAAGTCCCAGTCTGTGTGCCATTTCTGCGAGGTGTCTGCATTCGTCCTTTTCAAGTGCGGCGGCTATCAGGAGTATGGCATCTGCCTGAATGGCTACGGACTGTAATATATGATATTCCGAGATGATGAAATCTTTTCTCAGGATAGGGGTGGATGGAGCTGAAAGGCGGGCTTTGAGTAGGTCGCCTTCGCTGCCTCCAAAGAAATCTGTGTCTGTCAGGACTGACAGTCCTGCGGCTCCGGCTTCGGCATATCCTCCGGTTATCAGCCGGATATCGGCTTCGCGGTTTATCCAGCCCTTTGATGGAGAACGTCTTTTGAATTCTGATATTATTCCGGTGGGTGATGACATTACCGAACGGCTGAGGCTTAAAGGCTCTCGTGTTTCACGCATGGCTATTATAGCTTCGAGCTGCTTCATGCTTACGGCTTCCATCTGCCGGCTGATTTCCTTGCGCTTGTTGGCTATTATCTGTGTGAGAATATCTTCTTTCATACTGGTGGGGTGATTATTGGTTTATCTCGATGAATTTCTTGAGTGTCTGCATGGCACGTCCGCTTTCTAGCGATTCGCGTGCCTTGGCTACACATTCCTCTATCGGCAGTTGAGGCTCTATGGCCTGGATGGCGAACGATGCGTTTATCAGTACGCATTCGGTCTGTGCCTTTGTGGCGCGGTTGTCCAGCACATTGTCGAATATCTTTGCCGCCTCGCGCGTGGTGTTTCCTCCGTACAGCTCTTCGCGGCGCGCTATGGTGAAACCTATGTCGGAAGGTTTACAGATGGTCTCGTAGCGGTTGGTCATAACCTTGAACTCGTCGGTGAGGGATATTTCGTCGTATCCGTCAAGGTTGTTTACTACGGCGAAACCTATTCCGAGGCGTTGCAGTGTGTTGGTGTATAGGCGCATCAGTGTAAGGTCGGCCACTCCGAGCAACTGGTATGCCGGGATGCATGGGTTGATGAGCGGACCGAGCAGGTTGAAGATGCTTCTCACTCCGAGTTCCTTTCTTACGGATGCCACGGTCTTCATCGCCGGATTGAAGAGGGGCGCGTGCATATATACCATTCCGCATTCTTCCATCGACTTTCTCAGACGGGAATTGTCGTTGGTGAATTTCACTCCGTGTTCCTCCATCACGTTGCTTGCTCCGCTCACGGAGGTACTGCCGTAGTTACCGTGTTTGGCTACCTTATATCCGGCTCCCGCCACTACGAAGCAGGCACATGTGGAGATATTGAATGTGTTCTTGCCGTCACCTCCCGTGCCTACAATGTCGATTGGTTTGTATTCGCTCAAATCGACATTGACACGTGTGCTGAGGAGTGCTTCGCGGAAACCTATCAGTTCTTCTACTGTTATTCCCCTCATCTGGAAGACCGTGAGGAGTGATGCTATCTGGGTGTTGTTGTATTTCTCTCCCGTTATGTTTTTCATGAGCGAACATGCTTCCTCGCGTGTAAGTTCCTCATGATTGAATAGTAGTTTAAGTATTTCTTTCATTGTAGCGTATTTTAATTAATAATTAAGAATGAATAATTAAGAATTAGTGGATGAATTAATTTTTAATTTTTAATTTTTAATTCATAGAAATCCAGTTCTCTATCATCTTCTTTCCATCGGGTGTGAGTACCGATTCCGGGTGGAACTGAATTCCTCGTACATCGTATTCTTTATGTCGGATTGCCATTATGTAGCCTTCCGCGCTTACGGCTGTCACTTCCAGACAGTCGGGGAGAGAATCGTTATCAACAACCCATGAGTGGTATCTTCCTACGGGGATTTCTTCTGGCAGACCATTGAAAATATAGTCATCGGCTGTGATGCGGATTTTACTCTGTATGCCGTGATAGACTTCTTTCAGGTTTATTAGTTTTCCTCCGAACACTTCGCCTATGGCCTGTTCGCCAAGACATACACCGAGGATAGGCTTGTGGCCGGAGTAGGTGCGTATCACGTCGAGAAGGAGTCCTGCCTCTTCGGGTATTCCCGGGCCGGGAGAGAGGAGTATCTTGTCGAACTCCTCAAGTTCTTCCATACTGAAACAGTCGTTTCTGAGTACTGTCACTTCTGCGCCAAGTTCCTTTACGAGGTGGCTGAGGTTGTATGTGAATGAGTCGTAATTGTCTATGATTACTATTTTCATATTTGATGTTATTTAGTGTTTTATAATTTCTCTGCCAGTTCGATGGCTTTTTTCAGTGCTCCGAGCTTGTTGTTTACTTCCTGCAGTTCGTTTTCTACATTACTTTTTGCCACTATTCCGCCTCCTGCCTGAAACCATAGCTCGTTGTTGCGGCTTACGAATGTGCGTATCGTTATCGCCTGATTAATGCTTTTACCGTCAAGGCTGATAAATCCTATGCATCCGCCGTAAACTCCGCGGTTGTGTGGTTCGTACTTGCTTATGAGTTGCATAGCCATTACTTTTGGTGCTCCGCTCAGTGTTCCTGCCGGGAAGGTGTCGATGAATGTACTTACAGCGTCGGCTCCGGTGTTTACTTTTCCGCTCACACGGCTCACGAGGTGTATCACGTGGCTGTAGTATTGAGGCTCCTTGTAGAAATCAACTTTCACATCGTGGCAGTTGCGGCTAAGGTCGTTTCTTGCCAGATCTACCAGCATGACGTGTTCGGCATTCTCCTTTGGGTCGGCAAGCAGGGCCTCTGCTGCTTTGCGGTCGGCTTCCTTACTTCCTGTCCTTTTGGTGGTTCCTGCAATCGGATCGATGCTTGCTATGCCATCTTCAATCTTGCAATGAGTTTCAGGTGACGAACCGAATATTCTGAATCCGCCGAAATCGAAATAGAACAGATATGGCGACGGGTTTATGCTCCGTAAGGCACGGTAAAGCTTGAAGTCATCGCCTTCGTATCTCTGTATAAACCGTCTTGACATGACTATCTGAAATACGTCGCCTCTCATGCAGTGGCTTATACCGCGGCGTATGTTCTCGCGGTGTTCGTCGTCTGTCAGTGTGCTGGTGGTTTCTCCTACAGCCCTGAACTCGTATGCTGTGAAGTTGCGGTTGTTTATGGCTTTTTCTATCTCGTCTATATGGCTCGCTTCACCGGGCGACTGCAGTTCGAGGAGTACCATCTCGCTTTTGAATCCGTGGAAAACGATGAGGTATTTATATAATATGTATAGAATTTCCGGTGCGTCGTTCTTCTCGTCGATACTGTCCTGAACGTCTATGTTTTCGAAATAGCGGACTGCATTGAAAGTAGTGTAGCCATACACTCCGCAGTATGATGAATATTCACCTTCTATACCGAAATGTCCGAGGAAGGCATTTATGGCATCTTCCACGCTTTTCTTATCATTTACAGATGTTTCTTCTGTAGTTCCGTCGGGGTAAGTGGCGATGGCTTTCCCATGGTTGATACTTATGCTTGCTATCGGGTTGAGGCCGATGAAGGACTTGTTGTTTTCAGTACCGTGATAGTCCGAACTCTCCATCAGTACACTCTGGGGGAAAAGGTCGCGTACTTTCAGATATGTGCTTACCGGGGTATGTAGATCGCCCAGTATTGATTTATGTATGGTGGTGTATTGGTATTTTGTATTCATCTTTGGATAATTAAAAATTAAAAATTAAGAATTAATAATTAACAATTAACAACTAACAACTAATAACCCTTATACTTCAAATAAGTCTCAATATCCTTGTCTCCTCTTCCCGACACTGTAAGTACAACAATATCTGTAGGCTTGAAGTTCATTTTCTCTAAAGCTCCCAAAGCATGTGCCGATTCAAGAGCCGGTATTATTCCTTCTAGAAGTGTAAGTTCGTAAGCAGCCTTGATTGCTTCATCATCGTTTATAGCCAATACTGTAGCGCGATGTTCTTTGGCAAGATTGGCGTGCATAGGACCTATTCCCGGATAGTCCAGACCGGCAGAGATGGAATAAGGTTCGAGAATCTGTCCGTTAGCATCCTGCATGACCAGAGTCTTGAAACCATGAATGATACCGATTTTACCCAGTTGGATTGTGGCAGCCGACATACCGCTGTTCAATCCCAGTCCGCCTGCTTCGGCAAGTACTATTTTCACTCTCTCATCGTCCAGATAATGGAATATCGTCCCTGCTGCATTGCTTCCTCCGCCTATGCAAGCCATCAGATAATCAGGATAATCGCGTCCTTCGTGTTCCATGAGCTGCTTCTTGATTTCTTCGCTGATGACGGACTGAAGTCTTGCCACCATATCAGGATAGGGGTGAGGGCCGACGGTTGAGCCTATCACGTAGTAGGTATCGGCAGGATGGCAGCACCAGTCGCGTATGGCTTCGTTTGTGGCATCTTTCAGAGTCATGTTGCCGGAAGTTACCGGGCAGACTGTAGCTCCAAGCATCTTCATCCGTTCCACGTTTACGTGCTGGCGTTCCACATCGGTTTTTCCCATATATACTACACATTCCATTCCCATCAGTGCGCATACAGTAGCTGTAGCCACACCATGCTGACCGGCTCCCGTTTCTGCTATGATTCTGGTTTTTCCCATACGTTTGGCAAGCAGTACCTGACCTATGGCATTATTGATTTTGTGGGCTCCCGTGTGGTTCAAATCTTCTCTTTTCAGATAAATCTTACATCCGTATTTTTCGGACAGGCGTTTGGCTAGATAGAGTGGGGAAGGGCGGCCCACATAGTCTTTCAACAACTGCGCGTATTCTTTCTTGAATCCTTCATCTTCAAGCACCTTTGAATACGCTTCCTGAAGTTCGCTTACACATCTGTGCAGTATTTCGGGGATGTATGCTCCACCGAATTCTCCGTAATAACCTTTTTCGTTTACTTGGTAAGATTTCATATCGTTATTGTTTTTTAAATTGTTTCTGAAAATGCAAAAAAGCAGAACGGGCTGCCGTAAAGTACGACAGCCCGCTCTGCTTTTTAAAATTACTTATATCTTTAAATTTGGTATATACACGCGACTGATGCCCTTACGACTTTTGGAGTTGTAAGTGGCGCCACCAGAAGAATGTATTTACCATTGAATTTGTCATAAATGTTATGTTGTTTATTGTTTCTGCGGCAAATGTATGTATTATTTTTTATAATCCAAACATTTGGCTGATTTTTTATTGAAAATATTTCACTTTGACTCCGACATTCTTGCAGTCGGCGCCCATTGGCGGGTTTTCCTTGAATATGGTTATCTCTATGCTTTTGATGGTCGGGAAATCAGTGAACAGACGTTTGGATATCCTGTAAGCCAGGTGTTCAAGGAGCTTTGCCGGTATATTCATTTCTTCCTTTACTGCCTGATGTATCTCCGCATAATTGATAGTACCTTCGAGATTGTCTGTAGCAGCAGCTTCGCTGAAATCTGTTTCTATGTCAAGACTGACTTTATACTCTGCACCAACGGTGTTTTCTTGTGGAAGTACGCCATGATAAGAGTAGAATTTCATCTCATTCAGGATGATGTTCATTGATTGGGCTTTCATATATGCTATGGTTTAAAAGAAAAGGCGAAGAATTCCGTTATTTTGTAGGTATTCTTCGCCTAGGTTTGTCATTTATGTTTTAAGTATATTATCCGCATCTTGAAGAACCGCAAGTTGTACAGATAAGACAGCCTTCCTGATAAACCAATGTTTCGTTTCCGCAGTTAGGGCATTTCATACCTTTGGCTTCTGTTCCGTCCTGTACATATTTCTTCAGGGCACGTTCAACACCGACTTTCCATGTGTTGATGTTTTCGCTGTCAAGCTGAAGTGAACCTACAAGTTTGATAACCTGATCGATTGGCATTCTCCAGCGCAATACTCCTGAAATAAGTTTAGCATAGTTCCAGTATTCTTTGTTGAAACGTTCTGACAATCCTTCTACTGTCATTTTGTAGCCACGTTTGTTTTCGAACTGGAAGTCATAGCGCTTGTTTCCATTCTCATCAATGTTCTTGATGATTTTACCACAAGTTACAGATTTAGGAAGCACTATACCTTCTTCATCATCCTGAAGACCGGTGAAGATTTCGTATGGATGACCGTCGAGTAAGCCTACAAATGCTACCCATTTCTCTTTGTTGTTCTGGAAGCGTACAACGTCTGCTTCGAGTACCTTTGGTCTTACTTCTACAACTTCAGGACGTTTGCATCTGCATTCTTCTTCTTTTTCTTTGCGCTTTTCTTCCTTGTCTGTCTTTTGTGTTGACACAAGTACTCCGGCACGCGAACCGTCGCGATAGACTGTACATCCCTTACAGCCTGAACGCCATGCTTCTACGTAAAGATTGTTTACTAGCTCTTCATCAACATTGTTAGGTAAGTTGATAGTAACACTGATTGAATGGTCAACCCATTTCTGGATGCGTCCCTGCATCTTGACTTTCATCAGCCAGTCAACATCGTTTGATGTAGCTTTGTAGTATGGTGATTTCGCTACAAGTTCGTCTATTTCTTCCTGAGTATAGTTCTTTGTTGTGTCCAGACCGTTGATTTTCATCCAAGTGAGGAACTTGTGATGGAATACGATATATTCTTCAAAAGCATCACCTGTCTCATCAACGAAATCAATTCTTACGTTTTCGTCGTTAGGATTTACCTTGCGACGTCTTTTATATACAGGCATGAATACCGGTTCGATACCGGAAGTGGTCTGTGTCATAAGACTTGTAGTACCAGTAGGAGCAATAGTAAGACACGCAATGTTTCTACGTCCGTATTTCACCATATCTTCGTACAGTGCCGGATCGGCTTCCTTTATACGGTTTACGAAAGGATTGTTCTTTTCTCTTTCGCTGTCATAGATTTCGAATGCGCCACGTTCTTTGGCCATAATAACTGACGAACGGTATGCTTCGATAGCAATGGTCTTGTGTACCTTTTCTGAGAATTCTGTAGCTTCTTCGGTTCCGTATCTCAGTCCCATAGCAGCAAGCATGTCACCTTCGGCTGTAATACCCACTCCTGTACGTCTTCCAAGTCCTGACTTTCTGTATATCTTTTCCCAAAGATGACGTTCTGTATTTTTAACTTCATCGTTTTCCGGGTCAGAGTCAATCTTTTCAAGGATGAGACCAATCTTTTCCAGTTCGAGGTCGATAATATCGTCCATTATTCTTTGTGCATATCTTACGTGTGTCTTGAACAAATCAAAATCAAAGTATGCATCCTTTGTAAATGGATTTACAACATATGAGTAAAGATTGATAGCCAGCAGTCGGCATGAATCGTATGGACACAATGGAATTTCACCGCAAGGGTTTGTTGATACAGTTCTGAATCCTAGGTCTGCATAACAGTCAGGTACAGATTCTCTTAAAATTGTATCCCAAAACAGAACACCCGGTTCGGCTGATTTCCATGCATTGTGCACAATCTTTCTCCATAATTCGTTAGCATTGATTTCTTTTACGAACTGTGGTTTATCCGAATCTATAGGGAATTTCTGTATATATGGCTTGTTTTCAACGGCTGCCTGCATGAACTCGTCGTCAAGCTTTACAGAAACGTTGGCTCCTGTAACCTTGCCTTCTGTCATCTTGGCATCGATGAATGATTCAGAATCGGGATGCTTGATTGAAACACTCAGCATAAGAGCGCCTCTACGTCCGTCCTGTGCTACTTCTCTTGTAGAGTTTGAATAACGTTCCATGAAAGGAACAAGTCCTGTGGATGTAAGTGCGGAGTTCTTTACAGGCGATCCTTTTGGACGTATGTGTGACAGGTCGTGACCTACGCCACCTCTACGTTTCATAAGCTGTACCTGCTCTTCGTCAATACGGATGATTGCACCGTATGAGTCAGCTTTTCCGTCAAGTCCGATTACGAAACAGTTTGACAAGGAAGCAACCTGGTATTCGTTACCTATACCTGTCATCGGGCTACCCTGTGGAACAATGTATTTGAAGTGATCGAACAAGTCAAACAATTCCTGTGAAGTCATGCTGTTAGGATAGTTTGCCTCAATTCTGGCAACTTCATTGGCAAGGCGCCAATGCATGTCCCTTGGGGATTTTTCATAGATGTTTCCAAATGAATCTTTCACTGCGTATTTGTTTACCCAAACACGTGCGGCGAGTTCATCTCCATTAAAATACTCTAATGAGGCTTCGTATGCTTCATTGTAGCTGTAAACTTTTTTTTCCACGATATTATAAGAATAAGTTTGTATCAGTTTTATGTAGATATTAGAGAAATGATTGATGCTGCAAAACTATCAATGTTTTTTTAATCGGCAAAGAAAAAGTATATAAAGTTATCAACAGCTTTTTGAAAGTTTTCCATTTTTATTGCTTATAGTGTTGATTTTCAGTTTGTTGTATGTTTTATATATCTGTAAAGTTTTCCATTTTGATTAACTTGTTTCTATTTTGTAGAATATTAGTCTTGAAAAAACGTACAATGTTTATTTTTTATATTATCTTTGTGAAATAAGAAAAAATATAAATATGGATTCAATAAAGAATAGAAGAACGATACGTAAATACAAATCTCAGGATATTCCGGAGGATTTGTTGAATGGGCTGTTGGAGGATTCTTTCAGAGCCTCTACAATGGGAAATATGCAGTTGTACAGTGTAGTTGTAACTCGTAGTAATGAAATGAAATCTAAACTTGCTCCTATGCATTTTAACCAGCCTATGGTGATGGGAGCTCCTGTTGTTCTGACTTTCTGTGCAGATTTTAATCGCTTTAGCCTGTGGTGTAAGCAGCGGAATGCTGAGCCGGGATATGACAATTTCCTTTCATTTATAAATGCTCTTTCAGATGCATTGTTGGTAACTCAGAATTTTTGTACTCTAGCCGAGGAAAATGGATTGGGAATATGTTATTTGGGTACAACCATTTATAATCCTGAACCTATAATAGATTTGCTGAAATTACCTAAGCTGGTCGTTCCTGTAGCAACTATAACGGTGGGTTATCCGGATGAATGTCCTTCACAGCCTGATAGACTTCCTTTGAACGGTATTATTCATAATGAAGTTTATTCACAGTACACTCCAGAAGATATAGATGAGATATATGCTTATAAGGAATCACTTCCAGAAAACAAGCATTTTATTGAAATTAATAAAAAAGAGACTTTGGCACAGATATTTACAGATATAAGATATCGAAAGGCTGATAATGAAATGATGTCAGCAGGCTTGATTAATGTGTTAAAACGTCAGGGATTTTTTGAGTAACATAGAATTAGTATAAAAAATAAAGACCACAGTAAATGTGGTCTTTATTTTTTATGTTTATATTGAAATAGTTTATTTCATTCTTATACTAGCCTCTATTTCGTCAATTTCATTTTTGAATGCTTTATCTACGTCAACCTGATCTTTAACAATTTTGCATGCGTGCAATACTGTTGCATGGTCTTTCTTACCTATAAGCTGTCCAATCTTTGATGAAGAGGTTTCTGTATGTTTCTTGGCAAGATACATAGCTACCTGTCTAACCTGAACAACTTCTCTTTTTCTTGTCTTTGTATGTATTGTTGAAGTATCTACCTTGTAGTATTCACATACCTTTTCGATTATATCTTCAACAGTAACAGGTTTAACTTCAGCGCATTTTACAGCCTTTCTTACTATTCTTTGAGTTAAATCAATATCTATTTCACGTTTGAATAGTATAGACTGTGCCAATAATGAGTTTACAATACCTTCAAGTTCACGTACACTTTCATTTACATTTTCGGCTATATAGCTGATAACCGATTCTGATATAGTAAGACCGTCACGACGAATCTTATTACGTAAGATATTTTTTCGCAGTTCTGTATCAGGCTTCTCTAATTCGGCTACTAAACCCCATTTGAAACGTGTCAGCAATCGGTCTTCCATTCCTTGTAACATTACCGGAGCGCGGTCAGAAGTCAGGATTAGCTGCTTGCCATTTTGGTGTAGATGATTGAATATATGAAAGAAGGTGTTCTGAGTTTTTGTTACTCCGGCAAACTCTTGTATATCATCAATGATGAGTACGTCAATAGTTTGATAGAAAGTAATAAAATCATTGAAATGATTGGTTCTTACAGAATCTGTGTATTGCACCTGGAACAAATGTGCAGATACATATAAAACTCTTTTTTCCGGGTATAGCTCTTTAATACGCGTACCAATAGCATTGACAAGATGTGTCTTGCCAACTCCTGAAGGACCGTATATAAATAATGGGTTAAAAGTTCTGGCAGGGTTTTGTGCAACTGTTTCAGCTACAGTTCTCGAAAACTCATTGCTAGTACCTTTGATGAAATTGTCAAAATTGTAGTTAGGATTTAAATGTGGGTCCAGATCCTGTACAACTTGGGCTTGTAGAGGGTTTGGAGTCTTGTTTGCATTCTGCACATTGTTTTGCTGTACAGCCTGTGAACGTTTTGTCCCCTCTATATTTACTGTTATTTGGTTTGTTTTGTCTGTAAGAATGGAGTACATCAGTTCCGTACCTTCTCCTATTTCCTTATATATAGCGGCACGGAGTAAACCTACGTACTTTTCTTCTAAGTATTCATAGAAGAAAGGACTTGGTACCCCTATAGTCAATGCCTTATTGTCGTATTTCAGTGGAACAATAGGCTCGAACCATGTTTTAAAAGCAGTTGCATTAACGTTATCTCTTATAAACATGAGACATTTGTTCCATAATGCAATTGCTTGATTCCCTTCAATCATATTTCTTAATCTAATATCTTAATTTCTTTTTTAGCAAATTATCTACGGTGCAAATTTCGGCATGAAATTTCAGAAAAACAAATCAACTTTTTCTTGTTTTTCTGAAAAATACTATAAGTACTTGATTGTCAATTGCTTGTTATTTGTTCTAAGCTTTGTCGGAATAATATTGCAATGTATTTGTAATATATTGAAAATTAGAAGATTGTTTATTCTTTAAATAATATGATATATTTTGTGTGTATAAATATAAAGCACTGATAATCAACTACTAATCTAAATAACAAGTATAATATTTAGAATGCTTGTTATTTAGATTGTTTCTATGTAATGCTTATTTGTCCTTCTTTCCGAATAAAGAAAAATGAACATATCTTTTAGGGTGTTCCTGCAGGTCTTTTAGTAATGATGCAGCGTTAGCTGATGTTGCATTCAGGTTATTATAAAGCTCTGGGTCATTTAATAATAATCCAATAGTATTGTCCTTATTGTTTAATTTATCAGTAAGTGCATAAACATTCTTCAATGTCTCATCTATCTTTTGGAATGTAGCATAATAATCTATCTCTTTTAGATTTCCGCTTATGGTTTTGAGGTCTTCTGTAATAGTAGTGACATTACTTGTTATTTTAGGAATGTCATTTCCCATTAGTTTTTCCAGATGGTTGCTTGTCTGGCTTAATGATGCTGTGATTTTTTCAGCATTCTTTATAGTATTTCCTAAAGACGGGTCAGACAGCAGCATATTTAGAGAAGATAATATAGAATCTAGTTTAGGCATCATTTTCTCCATTTGAGGCAATAACTCTTCTTCTGCTTTAGCCATAATGCCATTGTTGGCGTATCCTTCGATTGTGTCGCCAGGGGTTACAGTGTTACTCTCGCTATAGTTCATGATAAGGTTCATTTTAACTGTACCTAGCATTTCTGTAACTAGTTCCGCTTTACTTCCAACCGGTATCTTTATGTTTTCATCCATTTCAATACCTACAGTGATATGTCCTGGTTTATTGTGATTATATTGTATATCTCTTACTAATCCTACCTTAAATCCGTTTGCATATACCGGACTTGAAAGAGCCAAACCGTTTACTTGTGTATAGTCAACATAGTAATAGCTTTCAGCTTTAAACATGTTTATACCTTTAAGGTAGTTTATTCCAACAAAAAGGATTACCAATGCGGCTATAGCTGCAATTCCTATTGTAAATTCTTTTCTCATAATTGCCATGTAATTATTTATTGTTATTCTTAAATTCTTTTATTGCTTTATTGATATTTATTTTTGTATCGTTCTTAAATGCGATGATGAATGCGTCTTTGAATTTTGGATCTACTATTTTCCTCTTTATCTTTAATATCTTGTTATAGTCTTCATCTTCAGCATATGTATATTTAATCAATCCGTTTTCTTTGTACCATGATACCGGTTTCAAGCCTTTAAATTGCTTGCTGTTCTGCGGCAGGACTCTATCTGAAGCTAAAATCTGGATCTTAAATTTTATTTTTGATGTTTCTTTTGTTTCTTCTTCTTCTTTTGGTGTAGTTATTTCCTGTCTGGTATTCGAAGTAACAGTAGTAGGCTTAATTTTAGAACTGTTTCCCTTATAATTGATAAAAGCTCTGTAAATTGCATTTGCCAAATCGGTTGTTCCCTTATCCGACAATAAATATGTTTCTTCCGACGGGTTGGATATATAACCTAATTCTACAAGTACACTTGGCATAGATGTCTCTCTTAGCACAAGAAAACCAGCTTGGTGCACACCTTTGTCTATTCTGTTATAACTCTTGAAATTCTGTTGGATCAGTGTGGCGAAATTCACGCTTTGCGACATGTTTTTGTCTTGCATGAATTCAAATATGATATAGCTTTCAGAAGAGTTTGGGTTAAAACCTGCATATCTTTGTTTGTAGTCATCTTCTATAAGGATAACAGAGTTTTCCTTTTTTGCAACTTCAAGGTTTTCTTCAGTTCTATGTAATCCAAGAGTGTATGTTTCAGTTCCTTTTACGTATGAATTCTTTTTTGCTACAGCATTGGTATGAATAGATATAAAAAGGTTGGCTTTTGCATTGTTTGCTATTTCAGCTCTTCTGTGTAATGGCACAAAAATGTCTGATTTTCTTGTATATACGACTTTTGTATCATTGCAATTGTTTTCTATAAGTTTTCCTAGCTTTCTTGCTACATTAAGATTTATGTTTTTTTCTTTTCCTTTTTTACCTACAGCTCCCGGGTCATTCCCGCCGTGTCCGGGATCTATGACGACAATGAATTTGTCGTTTATGGTATTCCCTATGACAGGATAGGAACATGCGAATAAACAAAGGAATAAAAGTATTCTGTTAAAAATATTCATTCTATATAATAATGTAAACAAATCGGTGCAAAGTTAATATTTTTGCGTATTATTTCCGCTGTAATCTTTAAGATTTTATATTTTATCGGCTAAAAACAGTAAAATATACTATTTCATCTGATATTATGACTTTTTTTCTTATCTTTGTCATATTGCTTAATTTGAATGGGAAATATATAAATATAAGTCTTTGTAATTATTAAAATTATTGCTTATGATATTGATAGATGGTAAGGCAATATCCGAACAGATAAAGCAGGAAATTGCTCAGGAAGTTGCCCAGATTGTAGCTTCAGGTGGAAAACGTCCGCATCTTGCGGCAATTCTTGTAGGTCACGACGGTGGTAGTGAAACGTATGTGGCTAACAAGGTTAAAGCGTGTGAGGTATGTGGCTTTAAGTCAACATTGATACGGTTTGAAGCGGATGTGACAGAAGATGAACTCCTTTCTAAAGTAAGGGAATTGAATGCAGATGATGATGTCGATGGATTTATAGTACAATTGCCTCTTCCTAAACATATTTCAGAGCAGAAGGTGATTGAGACAATTGACTATAGGAAAGATGTTGACGGCTTTCATCCAATCAATGTAGGAAGAATGTCAATAGGTTTGCCATGCTATGTATCTGCAACGCCTAATGGAATTCTGGAATTGCTGAAAAGATATAATATTGAAACCAGTGGAAAGAAGTGTGTGGTTTTGGGTAGAAGCAACATAGTAGGAAAGCCTATGGCTACCTTGATGATGCAGAAAGCATACCCTGGAGACGCCACTGTTACAGTCTGCCACAGCAGAAGTAAAAATCTGGTTGAAGAATGCCGTGAGGCTGATATTATAATTGCAGCTTTAGGTCAGCCGGAATTTGTAACAGCCGGAATGGTTAAGGAAGGTGCTGTAGTAATAGATGTTGGTACAACCAGAGTTCCAGACGCAAGCAGAAAGTCCGGATTTAAACTTACAGGTGATGTGAAGTTTGATGAGGTGTCACCAAAATGTTCATATATAACTCCTGTTCCTGGTGGAGTTGGTCCAATGACAATAGTATCTCTCATGAAAAATACACTCCTTGCCGGAAAAAAAGCTATTTATAAATAGTTTGATTTGTATCGTTCTTGTTTAAACAAGTATGCTAAACATTGATTAAACGATGTTTGAATACCGCTTAATTCTTTGTATATGTATTTTGATATATGAACAGATTAAATAAGTATATATCACAATTGTTGCCGATAGCCTTGTGGCTGTCGGCAACAACTGTTTTTGCAGTTTCGGATACACTTTCAATTCTTTTTGCCGGTGATCTTATGCAGCATGATGCGCAAATAAATGCTGCAAGACGAGCTGATGGGAAATATGATTACAGTAATTGTTTTACGTACGTCAAGCCGTATGTCCGTTCTGCTGATATAGCAGTAGCGAATTTGGAAGTAACTTTGGGGGATAAGCCTTATAGGGGGTATCCTGCTTTCAGTGCTCCTGATGAATACCTTTATGCCATTAAGGATGCCGGCTTCGATGTGCTTATGACAGCAAACAATCATTGTCTGGACAGGGGCTCAAAAGGACTGACAAGAACTATAGAAAAGCTTGACTCTCTTAAATTAAAACATGCCGGCACATATAAAAATAAAGAAGAAAGAATTCATAATTATCCATTGTTGGTCGAGAAAAAAGGATTTAGGATTGTTTTCCTTAATGCTACATATGGCACAAATGGAATGTCTGTTCAAAAACCTAATATTGTGAATTATATTGAGAGGCAACAGATAAAGTCTGATATTATGAAAGCCCGTCTTATGAGGCCTGATGTAATAATAGCGTTTATGCACTGGGGGCAGGAATATAAAACGATGCCATCCGATAATGAAATTGATATGGCTGAATGGTTGATAAGTATGGGTGTTGATCATGTTATAGGTTCCCACCCTCATGTCATCCAGCCTGTTTCTATGATAGGGGATACGCTTTCACCTCAAAAACATCTTGTAGTTTTCTCGTTAGGTAATTATATATCGAATATGAGTGCCAGAAATACTGATGGCGGTTTGTCGGTAAAACTGTTTTTTAAAAAGATAAATGGGATAACCAGATTGATTTCTTATGAAAACTCGTTGGTCTGGACTTCAAGACCTGTTTTGAGTGGAAAATCCGATTTTATATTATATCCTTGCAATATTGATAAAAAATATCTGAATGATAGTGAAAGACAGAGGATTAGGCGTTTTATTGAGGATGCCGGGCAAATATTGAGTAAGAAGGTCTTTCAGTAAAATGCGGATAAAAATGAAAAAAAATGGGATAAAAGTTTGCATAAATGGAAATAATGCGTACCTTTGCATCGCTTTTGAAAGGAAAGCCAACAAATGGTGACTATAGTTCAGTTGGTTAGAGCGTCAGATTGTGGTTCTGAATGTCGTGGGTTCGAGTCCCACTAGTCACCCTCCTTTACTAAAGCAAACATGGTGATTATAGTTCAGTTGGTTAGAGCGTCAGATTGTGGTTCTGAATGTCGTGGGTTCGAGTCCCACTAGTCACCCCAACTTCATAAAAATTAGTAAGTCCTGCAATGCAGGACTTTTTTTGTATATAAATATTTGGCTTTGTTTGTACTTTTTTATAAAGTTTTTATTATCTTTGCCAAAAAGAGTTATATGAGGTTTCGTACGGTCGTAAAAATAGGGGTTGGATTATCGGTCTTGTTATTCTGTATAGGAGTAGCATTTTATAGTTTTCTTAGTCTTACGGACGCAGAAAAGGGTAAAGATGTAAATATGTTTGCCTTGGTTCCTGATGATTGTAATGGCGTTCTTGATACTGATAATATCTTTTTTTATACCAGCGAATTTCCGCGTACCTCATATGCAATAGATCTTGATACATTACATCACTCTGAACTGATAAATAATATCCTTACAGACATTTCCAAGTACACATCTGTTAATACGCATGGTCTTTCAAACCAGATCAAGCGTCTTATGATTAGTTTTCATAATTCTACTTCTACTAAAGACGTTGTTGCATATTTTAAGATAGCAGGTGGCGGAAATAAGTTCTTGCTCGATATTCTTCGCCAGAAATATGGTCAGGATATATATCCTAAAACTGAAGAATATAGAGGAAAGAAGATAGAAATATATCCGTTGGGTAAAACAGCAAACTTCCTTTCTGTGTTAAGCGGTGATGGATATATAATTGTAAGTTATCATAAAATGCTGATTGAACGTGTCATTGATGCTATCAAGGATGGCACCTCATTGGCTAACGATGCTGTTTTCAAAAACTATCAGATGAAAAAATCTGCCAATTATATGACGTTCTACGGACGTACTGCATCATTCCCTTTGTTGGCAGACAACAATAATGTATGGAGCGAGTTTGAACTTCATCTCAATAGTGATGTCTTATATCTTAGCGGCTCAATGTACGAACCTGACAGCTGTTCTCATGATATAGCTTTACGTCTGGACAATATCCATAATATTTCGTCAGACAGTATCCTTATAGTTTCCGGTCATGAAAAGGTAGATTCATGTATAACAAATGCCATTTCAAAACCTAAGAATAGAATTTTTGACCAATGTCTCTCCAATCTCTCCAGAGACGCTTCTTATATTATGGTTGCAGATATGGATAAGGTTGCCGAGAATATAGAACAATATTCACCTTACATTCCCGGATTTATTTGCGACAATATCGGACTTTTCCGTTCTTTTATAATATCATCACAGGTTACAGAGATAAACGGAAGATATTCGCACATTTATGTTTTTACTTATAAAGATTGATATCCCTTATCTTACTTTGTTTCTGATGAAATGAGGTCCTGCCTTGAATTTGAAATAGAACATAGAAACCAAAGTTAATACGGCGCCAAACAGGTAGGCATATTTGAAAGACGAGATCTCTGCAATACTTCCTCCAGTCAGCATTCCGATACCTATACCTACGTCCCAGGATGTCAGATAAGTACTTGTCGCAGTACCCCTCTGATTGTTCGGGGCTAGATTTACAAATAATGTGTTGTAGGCCGGAAACATTGTACCGAAACCGATTCCAAGCAAAAGTGATATTGCGAAGAAGAATACGGTAGTAAACATGTAATTCCATTCAATAGTCCATCCACAGGCCGTTAGTCCGAAATAGCAGAAAGATACAAGATACATACCGGCCATTATTACTTCTGTAATTTTTCCTTTATCTACAAGTTTGCCACTGAACAGACGGCTTACAGCCATTCCTACAGCCATGAATGTGAAAAACAATCCCGTTTCTGCAGTAATACCTATCTGTTTTGCATACATAGCCACATAGTTGGTAGTCATTCCGTATGGAATAGAGAGCAACAGAAGACTCAATCCTCCCGGTAGCCCTTTTATTAGAATAAATCTGTCCAGCGAAATAGGCTCACGTTTTACGGGCGGACGATATTCTGTTTTCACACACGATGCCATTATTATTCCCAGCATTCCTGAAACCAAGGCATACGAGAATACTGTTGTATATGACGCTCCAGCATTGTGCAGGAATAGTCCGAACATAGGACCTATAGACATGGCCAGGTTGTTTGTCAGTCCGTAATATCCCAATCCTTCACCTCTTCTTGAAGAAGGCATGATGTCAATCACCAGAGTGTTTCCACCTACTGTAACCATTCCGAACGACAGTCCATGTATAACCCTCAGTATAATAAAAAAGGTAAGAGTGCCGGCAAGCATATATCCTGCAAATATAGACGTGAAGATAAAATATGCCACAAGATAAAGAGGCTTTCTGGCAAAGGTATCAAGAAAATATCCGGAGAAAGGTCGTATGCACAAAGCCGCAATGGTATAGCATGACAGCACTATTCCGATTGTGGTGTTTGATACACCGAATATCTCTTCAAGATAGAAAGGCAGTACCGGAATAAGCAGCCAGAAACCGAAATAAAGCAGAAAGTTAGCAGCCAGGATGCAGCAATAGCTTGGTGTGATAAGTTTATCTTTACTCATATCTATATTATGTGATTTGCCTGTTTTATAATCCAAAGGCACGGAATCGCCATATTGCGGTCACCGTGCCTTGATATAAATTATATGTTTTCGAAGTACCGTTTATCAGTTGGCAGCCTCGAATTCAGTCAGGAATCTTGTATCGTTTTCAGAGAACATACGCAAGTCTTTCACCTTGTATTTCAGGTTTGCTATACGTTCTACACCCATACCGAATGCGTAACCTGAATAAACCTTGCTGTCTATTCCGTTAGCTTCGAGCACGGCAGGATCCACCATACCGCATCCAAGAATTTCCACCCAACCAGTGTATTTACAGAACGGACAACCTTCGCCGCCACAGATATCGCAGCTGATATCCATTTCTGCACTAGGTTCTGTGAATGGGAAGTATGACGGACGAAGACGTATCTTTGTACCTTCGCCGAACATTTCCTGTGCAAACTGAAGAAGTACCTGCTTCAAGTCGGTGAATGAAACATTCTTGTCGATATAAAGACCTTCTACCTGATGGAAGAAACAGTGTGCTCTATAGCTGATAGCTTCGTTTCTGTAAACACGTCCCGGGCAGATTACGCGGATAGGAGGTTGTGAAACTTCCATCACACGGCTCTGTACTGATGAAGTATGTGTTCTAAGTATAATGTCAGGATGGCTTTCAATGAAGAATGTATCCTGCATGTCGCGTGCCGGATGGTCTTCAGCGAAGTTCATAGAAGAGAATACATGCCAGTCGTCTTCCACTTCAGGACCATCGGCGATGGTAAATCCCATGCGGCTGAATATATCTATGATTTCATTCTTTACAATGCTTAACGGATGACGTGTACCCAGGTCGATAGGGTAGGCAGTACGAGTGAGGTCAAGTTCTGCGGCACCGTTGTCCTGCATTTCGAAAGCTTCTTTCAGAGCTGCTATACGTTCCTGCGCACGGTTTTTCAGCTCATTCAGCTTCATTCCCACTTCCTTTTTCTGTTCTGCTGCCACGTTTCTGAAGTCAGCCATCAGTGCATTGATAGCTCCCTTCTTACTAAGGTATTTTATTCTCAGAGCTTCCAGTTCTTCTGCATTCGAAGCCTTTAAATCTTCTATTTCCTTTAGTAACTCTTCTATTTTTGCTAACATATATTACTGTTTTAAGTATTTTACATTGGCGCAAAGTTAATTATTTAAACTGAAATAATTTCTTTTTCAGGTAATAAAAAAGAAAACTTGACTTATATTCGTTTACGAAAGAAAAAAATAGGTATTTTTGTCACGTATTTTTAGATTAGACATAATTAAATGAAAAGTATTCTATTGGGATATGTCTTGTTGCTCATGGTTGTGTCGTGTGTAGGGCAGCATAAAAGGTCCGAATCATTGTCGGACGAGCAGGGAATTGAACTGGTTCAGACTGATTCTGTTTCAATATCCGATGAGGAATTGTCGGATACATTAATCGTTGTGGATGAAGTGGTGCCGACCACCGCCGATGCCAGTTTCATCGATTTTCTTTATTATTTCATTTCCGATGAGGAATTCCAGCATTCCCGTGTCCAGTTTCCCGTATCTTTCTATGATGAAACTGCAGTGACAAGGCTTACTTCCGATGAGTGGGTTTTCGATCCTATGTTTGACTCCGACCAGTTATACACAGTGATATTCGACAAGGAAGAAGATTTGGAGTTGGAGAACGGTTCGTCAACAACAAGCGTACAGATTGACTGGATTTATTTGTCGGATTATCATATCAGGAGATATTATTTCGAACTGAAGGACGACCGTTGGTATCTGGAAGCGGTAAATAAGGAAAAGATGACGCGTACGAAACACGGAGGAGAAAATTTCTATGATTTCTATCATCGGTTTGCTTCTGATTCAATTTTCCAGTCTGAAAGATTGTCAGAACCTTTGCTGTTCTCCACTGTTGACCCCGAGGACGAATTTTCTGTTCTTGAGACCACATTGGAAAGAGGTCAGTGGTTTGCTTTCCGTCCTCCAATGCCAACCGAAAAACTTACTAATATACGTTACGGACAGAAGGAAACAGAGGAGTCTAATACTAAAATCGTAGAATTCAAAGGCTTGGGAAACGGACTGAGTAACACTCTTTATTTCAGGAGAATTCACGGAAAGTGGAAACTATATAAATTTGAAGATTTGGGCGACTGATAAATATAACCGAAGAAATAATGAAAGAATATACAGATTATCCTATACTTAAATACAATACATTCGGAATGGATGTCAAGGCATCCCGTTTTGTGGAATATTCATCCGTTGGCGAGCTTAAAACGTTTCTTGCATCACGTGATGTTGCGTCACCTTTGCTGCATATTGGCGGTGGAAGTAATCTTCTGTTCCTTTCCGATTTCAAGGGTACAATATTACATTCTGCAATAAAAGGCTTCAGCATAGAGGGTGAGTCCGACGAGTGGATAGACATAAAGGTCGGAGCGGGCGAGGTATGGGATGATTTTGTGGCATATACCGTATCCGAAGGTTGGTATGGAGCAGAAAATCTTTCAATCATACCCGGTGAAGTAGGAGCGTCTGCCGTACAGAATATAGGTGCATACGGGGTAGAGGCAAAAGACATAATCCTGAAAGTCCACACGGTCAGTGTCTCTGATGCATCCGAACGCGTCTTCACAAACGGTGAATGTCGTTATTCTTACCGTAACAGCATTTTTAAGGAAGAACTAAAAGGAAAATACATAGTTACGCACGTCACATACCGTCTCAGTAAGAAAGCCGAATATCATCTCTCGTACGGAAATATCAGTGCCGAACTCGAAAGAAGAGGTCTAGAGCCATCGCTGGAAAATGTGCGAAACGTAATAATAGATGTGCGCCGTTCCAAATTGCCGGAACCATCTGAATTAGGTAATGCCGGAAGCTTTTTTATGAATCCTATGGTTTCAGCGCAGAAGTTCAGACAGTTGCAGGAGGAATATCCTGACATGCCGCATTATCCTGTAGATGATAATACGGTGAAAGTTCCTGCCGGATGGATGATAGACCGTTGCGGATGGAAGGGACGCAACATAGGACCAGCAGGAGTATATCAAAGACAGGCCCTTGTTTTGGTAAACCTTGGTGGCGCTACAGGAAATGACATTTCAAATCTCGCAAATGAAATTATAAAGTCAGTAAAAGATAAATTTGGAATAGATATACATCCCGAAGTGAATTATATTTATTGACCTGATAATACATAATACAATATAAAGTACGACTATTATGAAGATAACAATATTAGGAAGCGGAACATCTACCGGAGTACCTCAAGTGGGGTGTACATGTCCGGTGTGTACCAGTACCGACCCTCGCGACAGGCGTCTCAGGTGCTCAGGGCTGGTAGAAGTTGACGGAGTAAGGATTTTGATAGACTGTGGTCCTGATTTTCGTGAGCAGATGTTGCGTCTGGAGGATTTCGGACCTATCGATGCCGTGCTTATCACCCACGAACATTACGACCATGTGGGCGGACTTGATGACCTTCGTCCTTTCTGCCAGTTCAAGGATGTGCCTGTCTATGCCGAAGATTATACAGCCGAACGCCTGCAGCAGCGCATACCATATTGTTTTGTCGAACATCCGTATCCGGGTGTTCCCAGAATACCTCTGCATAGGATAGAACCAGGCAAACCGTTTTCTGTGGAAGGAATGCATGGCAATACTGTGGAAATCACTCCCTTCAGAGTCATGCACGGCAAGATGCCTATCCTCGCTTTCAGAATAGGAGATATGGCATGGGTTACTGATATGACTGAAATGCCTGAAGAAAGCAATGTCTTTCTGGAAAATCTGGATTGTCTCATAATGAACGCACTCCGTCTTGAACCTCACTGGACACATCAAAGTCTTCCGGAGGCTATTGAGCGAGCAAACAAGATTTCTGCCAAGGAAACATATTTCATACATGCCAGCCATCATATAGGTCTGCACGCAGATGTGGAGAAAATGCTGCCGGAGCACATGCATCAGACTTACGACGGAATGGTGATAGAGTATTGATGAATTATGGCTTTGCAAATGTTTTGCAAAAGGCTTGCAAATATAATTTTAATCTAAACAGCATTTAAACGGTGCTTAAATACCGTTTAAATGCTGTTTAAAGCAGTTCTTATTTTTCTAGGCGAATTATTTCTTTGGGTGAATTTTTCAGGTTTGGCATTTCTTTTCCTAAAGGTGCTCCTATATATGTAGGATCGCAAATCAGAAATTTCTTACCATCAATTTTCAAATAATCTCCTGATGTATTTGGATTATCGAATCTTACAGCTGTCGCCAAATGTTTTCCGGTGTAATACACTAATGCAACTTCCATTCCTAATAAATAACGTACCAATTGACTGAATAGGATTGCACGGTCTTCGCAGTCAGAATACGAGGAGGCAATTGTTTCCTCAGGGAAGAACCATCGTTCATAACCAAATTGTTCATCATCGGTTTTATATTTGAATGCATATTGCACAAAATGCAACAAAGCATTAATAGATTCTTCTTGCGATTTATTCTTAACTAATGGACGCAGTTCTTCTTCTACGCTTTTTAGAAACGTTTCGCTTGGAACTGATTCTGCATATAACTTGAAATCTACACATGGGTATGTGCTGAGCATCTGCATATAGTTCTTGTCATACCATACATTGTATGATTGGTCTTTTGCTTTCAATGGTTGTAATGTGGCATTTGCCTGTAGAGACGGAAAATAGGATAAGGACATATCCATTAGGCGTGTGGCACTCTTGAATTCCATACCGCAACTTCTTATACTTGATAAATCCGTATGTTTAGGGTTCAATACGGTATATATGGTTCCGTTGGCATTGCCGAATTTAAAGAATGAACTGTTAAATACATTACACTTGAATGCTATAAGCGGAATTAGCTCTTGTTGTGAGCGACCTATTTTTGCTTTATATCCCAATTGGTTAAGAAGAAATATGACGAATGCAGTCTGTTCGTTTGAATTTCTTCCAGGAAATTTTGTTTTAAATGTTTGGTTTATGAGAATATACATACCCCAGTCATTTAAATTTAATGCATTACGTTTTTGTTTTATTTCTTCCGTCCAGTCTGTATATGGAAGTTTGGTCATCGCATTCCAATATTTGGCTACTGATTGTTCGTCTATTCCTGTTAGACGTGGCAGATTATAATTGACTTTGGAGATAGCTACCGGTGTACCATAAAAAATCATGTTCATACTGTTTGTCGCATTACTTATAGGAATTTTTGGTGATAAATCTTTTTTTATAGATTTACTTGATTCTTCATCTTTGGAGGGAATATCCGGAGTTGTAGGTTTGGGGACTTCTTTTACAGGTTGTATTATCGGCTTGGGTTGCGGTGTGTCAGGCTTGTAAACTGTAGGTGGAACAGGTTTTACAATTGGCGGTTCTTTTTTCTTTAGTGAATAGTCCGGCCATGCTTCAGCCAGATATTTAGCGAACTCCTGGTTTATAGAATCGTAATAAGCTTTAAACTTTTTATCTTCATTTTGGGCATAATTATTGAAGGCGGCTTTTTGTTCCCTATAATACCGTTCAAAGTCGTCTTCTATATAAACTTGTCCCCGACTAATGCCGGGGAACAAGATTATTATTAGTAGAAAAAATGTTTTCTTCATTTTCACTATTGTTTGTTGTTGTATATTTCCTTGATTTCATTAGCTGACAGACGTCGAGTATCATAAACACGGAAATTATCTACACTCATGTTGGTGGCTGGAAGTGTAAGGCTATTGTTCAGTTTAAGGCTACCTCCCATTGTGAAGCTGGTGCCGGTACCATATCCACCATAACTGTCAGTGTAATTTTGTGTTATTGTATATACTTCCATACCATCAACATAAAGAGTAGCCGTTACTTTGTATATTGTTGTAATATGATAATCCGATATAATAGCAATATGATGCCATTTTCCATCGGTTAATGTCGGATGAACAAATGGTTGTACATCATTTTCGAACTGATAATGATTACGGTATCCATCAACAGCGAATTTTAAGGCTCCGTTAACTATACTTAACGATAGCATAGGATAGTTTTCATATGAAGAATTTAGGTGGAAAATATGTCCGTCACTGAAATCCTTTCCCCAGAAGCTAATCGTCATTTCTTTTGAATCAATTATCGGTTTGGAAACGACAAATGTACTATTGTCTGTTTTGCTGAATTTTATAGCTTTTCCTTCAGGTATTACACCTTCTACAAAGCTTGGAGCCGGTGAACCGAAACCGTTTATACCGTTTTCTGTAGCGTCTTCAAAATTACCGTCAAACTTATAATATGTATATAATCCTTGAGTAACGACTGTTCCGGCTATAGCACTGCCTTTTATTGCGTTAACTGATATTTTTTCTTTATTAACACCGTCTGAAACTTCTATTGTTGTGTTTAATGTTTCCGGCATTATGGAACGGTCTAACGTTACTGTTATCTGTTTAGTTTCGGCCGGTTTGGTTACTCCGCTTGTTTCAGATACTGTTAAGCCTGTTCCTGTTGGGACGGTTATATTCCATGTAAATTCTGCAGTACCTGTGTTACTGATTGTAAATACTTTTTCAGTAGCTTCTTCTCCGAAATCCAAAGAAAGCGGAGATACTTCCATTTTTGCAACAGGTTTAGTGGCTTTAACTGTAATACTTTCTTCGTTTGTGCCATCAGAAATTTTAAATGTTGTGTTGGCATTTTCCGGCATAGTTTCACGATCAAGTTTTACTTGTAACACTTGATTACCCTCAGCCGCTACGCTTCCTTCCATAGGGGTAACAGTTATATAGTTAACAGATATTCCCGAAACAGAATATTTCAGTTCTGCCTTTCCTGTATTGCTTACAGTTAATGGTAATTCTGTTGATGAATGTCCGAAATCAAGTAGGGTAGGTTCTATCTTCATTTCAGCTTTCTCTTCCACCTTTGTAGCCTTTACAGTAACGGTCTGTTCTTTTATGCCGTCTGAGATAACAAAAGATGTATTCAGATTGTTGTTCAGTTTTGTACGGTCAAGTTTCACTTTTATTACTTTTGATCCTTCAGACTCCACAGTACCTTCTGTTTCTGAAACAGATATGCTTTCTTCCGTGATACCTGAAATGTTCCATGTGAGAGGAGCGTTTCCTGTATTTTTAATGGTTATGTTTTTTTCATTGTCGGTATCACCAAAATCTATGGATGTTGGAGTTATTGCCATTTCAGATTTGGCATTGACAGGAGCGCACGATACAGAGATAGTGTATGAGTTTCCAAATGCCGATAAAGTGACTTTAACGTTTTTTGTCTCTGATAATTTGTCGCGGTTGACAGTAAAGACAATGCTCTGTGTCTTGTTGCCTGCAATGTTGCCTGAAAGAGGTGATGCAGTAAGCCAGGCATTATTTCCCATGTCCAAAGCCCATTCTGTAGCGGCATTGCCATGATTGGTTACAGTTACTGATAATTCTGTTTGGGCAGTGCCAAAGTTGAGGGTTGAAGGTGTGATTTCTATTTCTGCCTCTTCTTTTTCTTTCTCAAGCTGCATATCACATTTTGCAGTTTCGCCTACTAACACGTTTACGTTGCGCGTATTGGTTATGTATCCGTTTTTTTTGAATTGCAATTGGTAGTTTTGTGCTTCCAAATCGCTGAAACGGAATTGTCCGTCACTACCTGTTGTTGTACTGGCGCCTAAATCCACCACACTCACCTGTACACCAGAAATCGGATTGGTTGTTCCCGATTCGGTCACTATACCCTGAATATTTCCTGTATAGTCCCTTTCCTCTTCCGTGCAGGAAGCTAAGAATAAGGTTATTATGATAAAGAAATTAATTATACGTTTCATTGTTGTTTTTTTGTTAAAGTTAAATTGAAAATTCAGATTGCTATTCGTTCTCTCTCACTTCATCGGAACCCCAGCCTCCTTCATAATGTTTTCCATCTTCAGTCTCGATGTACTTTTCACCGAGGATACCTCGTTCCGTTTTTCTTATTTTGGATTTATTTCCATATTCGTCAACGATATATCCGCCCTTTTTATTTTCTTTCATTATTTCATGGGCCAACCGTGACGCTAAAGGTGCCTTTGCCAAGTCTTTTGTACTTAATATGGCACTCCACAATCCGAACAGTGCCATAGGAACTGTTGTGACTGACATGATGGTTATAATCAGCCAACGTGGCAAATCCAGGTCAAACCCACCCATAAGCAACCATAATATTAATCCGCCTGCCGCGGCTCCAATTGCACCTGCCAATAATGTCGATAAAACATATCCCAAGAGAATCTTTGCCAGATAATAAATGATTACTAAAAAAATTATTCCCCATATGATTAGCAGTTTATCTTTCCAGGTACTTCCAAAAGGCTCGTTCTTTTCAGGACTGTCTTTCGGCGTTGATACTGTTTCTGGATTTATGTAGTTGAAAACCCAATCGCTTTGATATACAAGTTGCCTGTTGTCAGCATTGAGACGTAAAGTATCTATTGATATAGCCAATGATGGATCAAACACTTGATTATTGGAGTCAACAGTTTTTACCACAAACAATCCGTTTCCGAGCGAAGCTATAGAATCAATATCGTATTGATAAATACGCCTGAGATTGCTGAAATTCATGAAGCCATAACTCTTTCGTCCGTTAAGGTCGTTAAAAGGTTCATATGTCCTTTCTGTGGAATTTAACTCTATTACATAAGAGAACTTTTCACCATCCATTTCTACAGGCATCTCCCAGCGACCTATTAATGGTTCGTCCTTGTCGCTACATGCTATCATTGAAAAAAATATACATATTATATATATATACCTGAGAAGTTTATATCTTTTCATTATAGAAATAAATTTTTATTATGGGTAAATTCAGTATCAGAAATTGAAAGACATTGCAAATCCGCCTGATTGTGTTGTTACGTATGGAGATACTTTCATTTGAGCCTCACCCAACATGAATGGTTTGCGTTTTCCTCTTGCTGCAATTCCGTCAATGACGTTCCATATATAGAAAACAGCGGCACCCGCAATACATCCGTTTCTTATGTTAGCGCAGTTGTCGGCCTTGTTGGCATAGCTTCTTCTCTTGTCCGCATTATTGGTGGAACTGAATTTGGATTCGTAGGATGATCTCATGCTTTCAGTCGCTACTATACCACCGATACATGCCGCTTCGGCTAAAATGAAAAATACACCTTTGCCTTTGCTACCCTTATGTATTTGTGCCCATCCGGGTATGAATACTCTTCCGGAGAAGGGGTAACGTCCGGTAAGAGAAGCATTGTAGCTCCTTAGTTGCTTATCGAAGTTTTTATCACGGAAATAATTGGTATTCAGCTGATAAAAATCATCAGCTCCATTAACGTTACGTTGCACCTGTATAAGTATATATATTTTCATTTTGTTCTCCCCTAAGTAAATAGGTTCGGTCGCGCTTACAACACGGCGTTTCATCCGATTGAATTTTACAGCTGCGTTGATGCCTTGAGTGGCTACCATACTAATGTCTTGTTCGGTAATTCCAATCAGACCTAGTTCATGAAGTGATTTTCTCAACGCATCTGCCCATGCGGCATTGGTTGCGGACTGTTCGTCATGACCTTCTCCAACACCCCAACTCAAGAAAAAATTAGCGCCGGCAGGAGGTACAGGTGTAGAATATGCCCATGATGGTCTTAACTCTGTTGATGATTGTGCTAAAACGGTTATATTTGTCGCAAAAAGCAACAATATACTATAAATAATATTTTTCATTCCTCTTCTTTGTTTGTTATACAATTGAAAGATTTGAATTTTGGCCTTTGGTGTACGTCATTGGCTACTTGGCATAATATGTAAACTTTATAGCCACGTCTGGTAGTTAGTTCTCTGGTATATTGACATACTTTATTAATAGGTATTTTTACATAACGTGAAGCTTCTACCAACAAACTGTCTCCTTCCATTTGTTCCATTTTCTGTATATCTACAGGAATACCAATGGCAAAAGCACTTTCGAAAATGGCCATAGCAAAAGCCTTTTTCGTGGCAGCTTCTTCGGTAAGCCCCGTACCTTGTGAAACCCTGTAATAATAGCTTGTTGTTTTTGCTGGTGGGCATTGTACCCATGAAGGCATAGCACCTTGCCCAAATGAAAACAAGGTGCATGTTATCAATAATATAGTCAGTGAAATAATTCTCATAAATATAAATTATTGCATTGCATCCAATTCTGCTTGTTTGCGGGCTGCTTCTTTGGCTAGTTCTTCGTCCATCTTTTCGAAGAATTTCTTTTTATCATAATCAACTTTTCGTATTTCCAATTCTTCAGCCAAACCTTTCCGAGCATCTTCTAATAATACTTGTACAGCAACATAGCAGGTATATCCACCTGTCGCACTTTGTGTTAGTTTACGGCATACCACATTTGAATATTTGTTAATTACCGCTGTACCGATTGATTGTGCGCCTCCTTCCAGTTCACTTTCATACATTTTTTTTCCACTTGGTACGTTAACATCCTTAGTATAGTCTTCTATAGCATTCTTTATCATACCGATATATCTGGTCATAATATCTACAGAGGCCATTCTGTTAGCGTCAGCAATTGCACGTGGACGTTCGCTACGATCTTCAGCAATACCTAGTCCTGCCATATATACACCTGGTTTATCGTATGCTTCGTCTAAGCAAAAAGTAATTAGTACTTGTTCTCCATTTGCCATTACTGGTTGCGTTGGATCATTTGCCACTGGAGCAGGTGTAGGGGGTGGAGTAGTCATCATCGCCACTTGTTTGCTGCCACATGAGGTGGTTAAGAAAATTGTTGTGCATAAAAGTCCCGCAGAAATGGTTTTAATTAAAGAAAAATTCTTTCTGTTGCAGAAAGCGTTAACATTCTTGAGTGTCATAGCATCTGAATTTTTTATTTGCCCGTAGTCTCCCCTCATTGGGCTATAAATAAAAAAAGGCATGGGAGTCTGTACTTCTTGCTTATCCCGAACTCAGGCTCTCGCATTGCCCATCTGTAAGGATAAGCAACGCAGTTAGCCCATGCCAGAGTGAGTATACAATAACACCTTACCATAACATATACATGTATGGCTTGATGCCGGATACGACACCTGAACGGGCGTTACTCGTTGCCGTCTCTTCTTACAGATACAAATTTGCGAGATTTGAGTTCAGAAGATTTACGTCAAAGTAAACGCCTTTCTTTTAAAAAAAACATCCCGCTGCCCCTCCGGGCTAACTGGACGTTGCAAAGTTAATTTCTTTTTAAATATGATAAGTCTTTTTTTTGAAAAAATATCTGTATAGGTTGTTTTTTTGTACTAATGTTATAAAATATATTCTAAGCTGGATTTAAGTTCATCAATTTCGGTATATCCATTTATATGCTAACATTTCATTGCTTTTTCAAAATCTTCTTTTACTATGGAGAGATAATTTCATCATTTATTTGCCAAATCTTCCCATTAGGACTGTAGTGAAATGCATTTATTGAATTTTGAAGCATTCCTTTATAATATATTGCCTGTTTTCTAATCCAATCTACGCTTATTAATTACTTAGTAATTTGTTTGTTTTTAAAAAGCTTTGAAATATTCGTTATCTAGTCAAAGGTTTGTTTATCAAGTCAGAAGAATTTTATAGGTTTGCTTATATTTTCTATAAACCACAGTGTTGTTTTTATAAATCACACTGTGGTTTCTACAAATCGCAGTGTGGTTTATAAAAGTGCAAGTTGTATTTATGAATTTTACGGGCATAAAATCAGTTTTATGCCGGCACGTAAATTATTTTATACTACATAAACTACAAGTTTTGCGATCGTTCGTCTGTGGGTTACTACATAAAAAATCTCCTGATTTTAGCCATATAAATGACTAAAACAGGAGATTTCTTATTTTCAAGTTTAAATCTATATGATTTTTACTTTAACTATTCTATTATGAAACTGCTTCCTTTAATGATATTTTAGAACTTATACATAAAAGATGCCATTGGAACAAACTGGGTTCCACTGATTATCTGTGCCTTCAACTCAACTCCAACGGCAAAATGGCTAGTAAAATCATAGCTGCCGCCGATACCCAAGTTTACTCCGAACTTACCGTCAGAATCACTCACACCGCCGGATGAAGCTTTTGCTTGCATAAATGTCAGACCGGCCAATGGGTAGAGTTTGTACTTTTCACCTCTAAAAGCATTCCAATGAACGTCGGCATTGATGTCCCACCATTTCATTGTAAAATCATCACCGTATCCAAAATCATATTTATCCTTGAAATAGTAATTGAAACTTCCTGCTACATCGAACGCGTCGTTGATGCCGTACATTACTCTACCTCCAAGGAATGGTTTACTGATGTCTGTACCATAACCGAAGTTCAAACCAACTGACCAGGATCCTGATTGTGCAAAGCCTGCTACTGAAATGAAGGCCATTGCAACTGCCATAAGTAATTTTTTCATAATAATCTTTTTTAGTTTGTTCTTAAACCTATTTTACAAAAGTAATCGAAAAAAAACTTAAATCAAAATAAAAATAATATTTATTTGTGATATTGATATACTTTTTTACGATATTACAAAATGACTTCGTTTTATGGCGGAAAAAGTTATTTTGTAGTGTGTATAGTCTAATGCCTTGATTTTTAGTCTGTATTATTTAATGGTTTTATTGCGTTTTGTAATTGGGGCTAGTGGGCTTTGGAGATAATGATTTTATACTGGCACGAAAACTTGTTTTGACGGTGGAAAAGTTTTTTATTTTATTCTATAAAGCATTATATTTGCATACAGAATTAAGTATTAACATCTAAACTATCTCTTATATGAAATATATTTCTCCCGGTTCATGGTTCTCGCTGGAATATCCGGCAGGATGGCATGAGTTTGAAGATACAGAAGACAGCTTCCTTTTTTACAATCCTGAAAAGTGGAACGGTAATTTCAGAATCTCTGCTTTCAAAGGGCAGGACAAGAAGTATGCCGAAGAGTGTATGGATTATGAATTGAAGAACAACCGTACTTCACGACTGGTGAAGGTGGGAGAGTGGTCGTGTGTCTATTCAACTGAGAATTTCCAGGAAAACGGAAACTGGTACACTTCGCATCTGTGGATTACAGGAAAGGGTGATATTTCTGTGGAATGTTCTTTTACTGTGGCTAAAGGAGAAAGTATGAAACCTGCAGAGAGCATTATAACTTCGTTGAAGGTGAGATGCGAGGGAGAGAAACCTTGGAAAGGGGTCATCCCTGTGCGTGTACTTGAAATCAATGCCATAAACGAGAGCTTCGACTGGGCTGTAATGACTATCAAGAAACAGCTTACAAAAGATTTTACTTCATCAGAGGCTGATATTGCAAGCATTCAGAAAGTGATGGACAGTGGCAAGTTCAACAACAGCCAGCGCCAGGCCTGGGAGTCTTTCGGTATGGCTTTCGGCGCCATACTTGTCAATGAGATGGACGGTATGGAATGGGTGACTGTGGTTGACGGACAGAAAGAGTATCCTGCACTGAAGTTTGCCGAAACTGATGTTATGGTGTATCCGCAGCAGTTGGTATGGAGCAGGGTTAAGAACGGTAAGTCATGTAGCCTGAAAGCCGAATTCGATAAAATCAAGGCTGAGGTTGAAAAGGCGATAAATAATTAATAATTAAAAACTCAAATGACTCCATATTTACAGGTAGAAAATCTTACCAAATCCTTCGGCGATTTGGTTCTATTCAATTCAATATCTTTCGGAGTGGCCGAGGGACAGCGTATCGGTCTGATAGCGAAGAACGGCTCCGGAAAGACTACTTTGCTTAACATTCTTGCAGGAAAGGAAGGTTATGACGATGGAAAGATTACTTTCCGTCGCGATCTTCGTGTAGGCTATCTTGAACAGAGCCCTCAGTATCCTGACGATATAACTGTGCTTGAGGCATGTTTCTATCATGGTACTCCGGTGGTACAGCTCATAAAGGAATATGAGAAATGTATGGAGACCGAAGGAAATCCCGGACTGGAGGACTTGCTGGCACGCATGGAGCACGAAAAGGCATGGGACTACGAAAGAAAAGCAAAACAGATTCTCTCGCAGTTGAAAATCAGGGATTTCGACCAGAAAATAAAACAACTCTCCGGAGGTCAGCTCAAGCGTGTGGCTCTTGCCAATGTGCTTATCACCGAGCCGGATCTGATTATACTTGATGAGCCAACCAACCATCTGGACCTCGATATGACAGAATGGTTGGAGGAATATCTCAAGCGTGGTACTCTGAGTCTGCTGATGGTGACTCACGACAGATATTTCCTCGACCGTGTGTGCTCTGAGATTATCGAACTTGACAACAAGCAGGTTTATTCATATACAGGAAACTACAGTTACTATCTCCAGAAACGCCAGGAGAGGATAGATGCCGCCAATGCGGAAATAGCAAGGGCGAACAACCTCTACCGTACCGAGCTGGAATGGATGCGCCGTATGCCTCAGGCACGCGGACATAAGGCAAGATACAGGGAGGAAGCTTTCTATGAACTGGAGAAGGTGGCAAAAAGAAGAATGAACGATTCGAACGTGAAGCTTGACGTGAAGGCTTCATACATCGGCTCTAAGATATTTGAAGCCGACCATCTCTACAAGAGTTTCGGCGACCTGAAGATTCTTGATGATTTTTCATACATCTTTGCGCGATATGAAAAGATGGGTATCGTGGGAAACAACGGTACAGGAAAGTCAACCTTTATAAAAATCCTTATGGGATTGCAAAAGCCTGACAGCGGACGCTTGGATATAGGTGAGACAGTGCGTTTCGGTTATTATTCGCAGGAAGGACTTCAGTTTGACGAGCAAATGAAGGTTATAGACGTGATAACTGACATTGCCGAAGTAATAGAGTTGGGTAATGGCAAGAGACTTACGGCATCGCAGTTCCTGCAGCATTTCCTTTTCACTCCGGAGACTCAGCACAGCTACGTATATAAGTTGAGTGGTGGCGAAAGACGACGTCTGTATCTCTGTACTGTACTTATGCGTAATCCTAATTTCCTTGTTCTGGACGAGCCGACGAATGACCTCGACATTGTGACTTTGCAGGTATTGGAAGAATATCTTCAGAACTTCAAGGGATGTGTTATTGTGGTAAGCCACGACCGTTACTTTATGGATAAGGTGGTAGATCATATCCTTGTGTTCAACGGTCAGGGTGATATTCGTGACTTCCCGGGTAATTATTCTGATTATCGCGACTGGAAACTTGCAAAGCAGGATCGCGAAAAGGAAGCTGCCAAACCAAAGGAGGAGAAGACACAGAAAGTACGCCTGAACGACAAGCGCCGCATGACCTTCAAAGAAAAGAAGGAGTTTGAGCAACTGGAAAAGGAAATAGCTGAACTGGAAGAGGAGAAGAAGGCTATAGAAGATGCTCTTTGCAGTGGTACATTGAGTGTGGACGAACTTACTGAGAAATCGAAGCGTCTGCCGATACTTACTGACGAGATTGACGAGAAGACCATGCGCTGGATGGAACTCAGCGAAATTGAGGGATAGGATATGGATTTCCGTAAGAGACTCCTTCAGCGTTTGAGTCAGGACGACATACACGAGATATGTTTTCTCACTCAAGGTACGGACAACGACAGTCTGAAAGAAGAACTATATACCCTGATATCTGATGAGGATGTCAGGGTTTCATATAATGCCTTGTGGGTGTTTACCTATTTTGACCTGTCGAACAATAAATGGCTGTATGCAAAGCATGACGAATTGATTGATAAGGTTATAGCTGAAAAGCATGAGGGAAAGAGGCGTTTGTTGCTCACTCTTATATTGAGACAGTCATTTGACCGTGATACTTTGCGTACCGATTTTATTGATTTCTGTTTTGATACTATACAGTCATCGCATGAGTCGTATGCTAACCGTGCTTTGTGTATGAAGCTGGCGTACGAGCAGTGCAGATTTTTTCCTGAACTTCTGTCTGAATTAAGTAATTGTCTTGAAATAATATCTGCTGAGTCTTTATCTTCAGGACTGAAAACGGCCAGACGTAATGTGATGAAGAAGATATTGAAAGATGTACGTTTTGTGTAGGTAATGTTTTGTATTTCTTGCTCAGAAAACGATTATAAAAATTAATCCGCTTTATACATCTATCAAAGAAGTATATAGCGGATTAATTTTTTATTGTTCTTTCAGTGATTTGTTTATACCGTCTATATAGTCAAGTATCTCTTGTCTGCCGGTACCGTTTTCAGATGAGGAAATGAAATGAGGAGGCAATTCTTCCCATTGCTCTTTCAGCTTGTTCAGGTAGTTGTTTACGTTCTGTCTTGTCTTGCCTACAGTCTGTTTGTCGGCTTTTGTAAATATAATTGCAAACGGAACACCGTTTTCGCCAAGCCATTCTATGAATTCAAGATCTATTTTCTGAGGCTCATGACGGCTGTCTATTAGTACAAAAAGGCAGGTAAGCTGTTCGCGCTCAAGAACGTAGTATTCTATTAGGTTCTTGATCTTTTCCATCATCTTCTTGCCTCTCAATGCAAATCCATATCCAGGAAGATCGACAAGATACCATTCTTTGTTGATCAGGAAGTGGTTGATAAGCAGAGTCTTACCTGGAGTGGATGAAGTCATGGCAAGCTTCGGCTTCTTTGTCAACATATTGATAAGGCTGGATTTTCCCACGTTGGAACGGCCTATGAAAGCATATTCCGGTATATCCGATTTTGGACACATATCAGCTCTTGAGCTGCTTATTGTGAATTCTGCACTTTTTATTTCCATATATATGTCTTTTATAAATTTTCTAACAATTAAAAACTAACAATTTACCCTTTTCTTTCCCAAACTCAATGCTGTAAGTCCCATGAATGTGAGAAAACCGTTGAACATCAGCATTTCGTAACCGAACTTGTATCCTGTGGCATTGAATGTGAGAATGTCTATTATGTAGCATATGGCAGGTGATATAATTGCTATATAAGGCACATATTTGTCGCGTGGCCTTAATTTGGTGAAAAGTCCGAAGCAGAAAAGTCCCAGCAGAGGACCGTAGGTATATGATGCAAGCGTATATATAGTGTCTATCACGCTTTGGCTGTCTATGGCTTCGAATATCAGAATACATGCCACGAACACTATGCTTATACCAAGATGAGTGATTTTTCTTACTCTCTCGGCTTTCTTTTCACTATATTTGTCCGTATTCAGAATGTCTATACAGAAGCTTGTCGTCAGGGCTGCTAGAGCGGAATCGGCACTGGAGAATGCTGCCGCTATTATTCCTATGGTGAAGAAAACCAGTACTGCATATCCCAGATGACCGCCTGCCGCAAACATCGGAAGGAGGTCGTCGCCCTTAGCCGGAATTGTTATATTCATCTGTGTGGCTGCTACCATGAGCAGGATACCCAATGAAAGGAAAAGCAGATTTACCGGCACGAAAGATATTCCGTAGCAGTACATATTTTTTTGTGCTTCTTTAAGATTACGGCAGGAGAGGTTCTTCTGCATCATGTCCTGGTCAAGTCCTGTCATTACTATGGTTATGAATATCCCGCTGAAGAACTGCTTGAAGAAGTTTTGTTTAGACTGCCAGTCGTCGAAAACGAAGATACGGCTTTCTCTGCTGTTCTTTATGGTGTCTATCACTCCGCCAATGTTAAGGTTCAGCTTGTCTGCTACATTATATAATATCAGTCCCAATGCCAGCAGGAGACACAGTGTCTGCAGGCTGTCTGTCCATACTATCGTACGTATGCCGCTCTTGTGTGTATATAGCCATATCAGCAATACGGTTCCTATGGCTGTCACGGCAAACGGTATGTTATAGTCATCGAATACGTAGTGTTGCAGGATAATGCATACCAGGTAGAGCCTGGCAGCTGCTCCTAACATTTTTGATATGAGGAAGAATGAAGCCCCCGTTTTGTATGAATATCTGCCTATCCTTTGCCCCAGATATGTGTATATTGATGTAAGGTTCAGCTTATAGTATAGGGGGAGGAGTACGTGAGCTATTATCAGATAGCCCACAAAGAAGCCCATACATGTCTGCATGTAGGTCATGTCTATATTTTTCACCATGCCTGGTACAGAAACGAATGTTACTCCGGACAGTGATGCGCCTATCATTCCGAATGATACTATATACCATGGTGACTGGCGGTTGCCCCGGAAGAATGCATCGTTGTCCGAATGTCTGCGGGCTGTTATACGCGATATGCCAAGTAATATTCCGAAATAGATTATTATTGTGATTAGAATGAATATGCCGTTCATGTTAATAGTAAATTAAAGCACAAAGATAATCAGATTTTTTGTATTTTTGCGGCTTGAAGTAAACTAACAAACTCAAAAAAAAGACACAATGAACCAACAATATCCATCGGTACTTTTGGAAAAGGCCGTTGACGAGTTTTCACGATTGCCGGGTATAGGAAGAAAGACTGCGATGCGTCTTGTACTGCACCTTTTGCGTCAGGACACCGAAGCTGTAGAGGCGTTCGGCAATGCGATAGTCACATTAAAGCATGAGGTGAAATACTGTAAGGTATGCCATAATATTTCGGATACGGATGTCTGCCGGATATGTTCCACACCGTCGCGCGATTCTTCAATCGTGTGCGTGGTTGAAAATATCCGCGATGTGATGGCTGTAGAGAATACCCAGCAGTTTAACGGATTGTATCATGTGCTGGGCGGTGTGATTTCTCCTATGGATGGTGTGGGACCGAATGATTTGCAGATAGACAGTCTTGTAGATCGTGTAAAGGCAGGTGGAGTGAAAGAGATAATTCTGGCATTGAGCTCTACTATGGAGGGTGACAGTACCAACTTCTATATCTTCCGCAAACTGAGCGGACTTGATGTGAAGGTGTCCGTGATTTCGCGCGGTATTTCGATAGGCGACGAACTGCAATACACAGATGAGGTTACTTTGGGACGTTCTATAGTAAACAGAATTGAGTTTACGGGAAAAATGTAATAAAAGGAATTGTGATGGAACAGAAAATAGAAGGATTATTGAGATTATTAAAGATTGAATTTATATTGGCATGGGTTGTTATTATTGCTCTTATTGCAGGATATGAATGTGAGGTATTGGAAGAGGGTGCTCTTGTGGGTAATGCCAATGCGGAATATGTGGCACAGCTGACCGGAGTCTTGTTGGCCATATGTCTTATTCCTATGTCGCTTCGTATTTTCAATCTGTCTCTGACAAAGTATATAAAGAACCTGAATATAGAAAAAGCCTTGAAGAGTTATCGCCGTTGGAGCGAGGTTAGAATTATACTTTTGCTTGTAGTAGCAGTGTTCAATATATCGCTTTATTATTGGACAATGGATACTACAGGTATTCTTTGTGGTGGCATGGCAGTCTTGGCTACTATGTTATGCGTTCCTGGCAGAAGACGTATGCTTTCTGAACTTGACTTGCAGAAAACAGAAGGGGAGGATTTATGATGAGCGACATTATTCTTCGTGCACCGGAGCCTGAGGATCTGGAAATAATGCTGGCTGTGGAGAATGATCCTTTGCTGTGGGAGCATAGTAGTGAAAATACAGGACCATATACCCGCTACCAGATGAAGCAGTATATTGCCGAGAATACTAATGATATATTTACAGACAGGCAATTGAGGATGATGATAGAGCTTCAGGACGGAAGAATAGCAGGAATGGTTGATGTGTTCGATTTCGATGTCAGAAATAATAAGGCAGAGATTGGCATTGTCGTGTTGCCGGAGTTTCGAGGAAGGGGTATAGCAAAGGCGGCAATCTCCCGAATGGAGGCACATTGTTTCGGATTTATAGGGATAAATCAGTTGTATTCTTATGTCCGAAACGATAATGTTACGGCACGTTCTGTGTTTGATTCGTGTGGGTTTACAGAAGTTGCCGTACTCAAATCGTGGATCAGAAGAGGTAACAAATATTATGATGTGTGCTTATATCAGAAGATAGCTGCCTTGTAATTATAAGATATCAGTTCATCGATGGTATCAACGGATATTTGGACCATGTACTATACGGCTCACCCATTATATCCAGACTATTTTTCCACATATTACCGATATCTTCTCCCATAATTATATCTTTTCGTGGATTACTTATAATCCATGTGTCATTATCTATTTCAGCCTGCAGCTGTCCTTCATTCCATCCTGCAAGTCCCATATAGAAGCGTACCCTGCCTTCTAGAGGATTTCCTTGCTTTATATATTTAAGCATGAGGTTGAAACTTCCGTTCAAGAACAGGCCGTTTCCCAAAGGTATGGACTGGTCTATCTCCTGAATGTCATGGATGAAAGATAAATTGTATCGGTTCACGGGACCTCCTTTGTATAGAGGAATTCTTGGAACATCATCCAGTTCGTGTACAAGTTCATTGAGCGACATCTGAACCTTTAGTTCTTTGTTCAGAACTATCCCAAGATTACCTTTTTCTTCGCTATTTATCAGCATTACTACGGATCTTTGAAAATGATAATCGTTTATGAGTGGCGATGCTATGAGAATTCTGCCTGTCGTAGGAGTGAGGTCGTTTGATCTTACTTGGAATAAATCTTCGTACATATTTGTGTCTTCTTGTAAATTATTTTATTCAAAGAATTAACTCATAATCTATCACATCAAGAAACCGGTTGAATTTCATTCCTACTTTCTTGAAATGTGATACTTGCTTAAATCCTAATTTCCGGTGTAGCCTGAAACTGTTTTCATTTCCTTCTGTGATACATGCTATAAGTGTCATAAAACCTTTTTTACGGCAAATATCAATCAGTTCTTCCATTAGTTTCTGTCCTATTCCGCGTCCAGTATGTTCTGGAGATACATATACAGTGGTTTCAAGTGTACGGCTGTATGCATCTTTTTCTTTCCATGGGTGGGCATAGCAAAAACCGGCAATTTTTCCATCTTCTGTCCGGTAAACAATATATGGATAAGATGAGGACAATGTAATGATACGTTGTTCCATCTTTTCTGTTTGCCATTCTTCTGTATCGAAAGTGGCTACGCTTTCGCGTATATAGTAGTTATATATGGCAGCTATTTCGGCTGCATCGTTTTCTGTTACTTTTGTTATCATCGGTCTCGTTTTTGTATATTTATAACAAATATACAACAATTCTTCTAATAATTTGTTCTAAAACTTCATTATTATAAATATAATTGTTATTTTTGTTTATATACGTAATATATATTTTTATATCTAAAAAATAATACTATGATACCTGTTCATCTTATATTGTCAAATGTTGGTGAAAAGTTGCCTTGCGGTACTTCACGATTTTGGGGAAATCCTGATTTGCCTTCGGATTATTCCTTTCCTGAATATGTGGATGAAGAAGGGAATAAATGTAATTATAATTTTTTGTGCCAGATTAATCTTGCAGATGTTGCTCCGTACGATATAAATAATATTCTTCCTCATAATGGTGTTTTGTCGTTTTTTGCAATAATGGGAAGTTATATTGGCGATTATAATAGTGCAACTCCCATTGGAGGTGTTGTCAGCAATTCAAATGCTGTTAAGGTTATATATTTCCCTATGTCGGAAGGTGTTCGCGAGGTAAAGCCTGATAATGGAAATGCAGAGTTTATTGTTCCCAATGAGATAAAGATAGATTTCAGTCTAAGTAAAAATGATGATTCGGACGAGCATGCTTTGTTGGCAGAACCGCAGTTCAGACAATGGGATAATTGGGATCATCCTTATGAGGACTGGCAGATTTTATTGCAGGTAGATTCGTTCGAAGGTGATGATTTCATCCTGAATTTTATGGATGTAGGAGTGCTTGACTTCTTGATTTCTCCTTCTGATCTGAAGCAACATTGTTTCGATAATGTCCGAGCCATTGTTCTTTCGTCGTGATATTTTTGTAAATGCAAATATCATTATGGATTTATCTGTAAAAAGACTGAGGTTTTTATTGGTAACCGTGTAGCTTTTATTTTAATTTAATGTGACAATATGAAACATTAAGTATGCTTGCCGCTTCCGTAAACAAAGACTAGATTAGCGATGGAAAATGATGGATAACGATAAAGTTTCACTGTGGTATATGTTGGTAAAAGTAAACAGTATGATATGTTCTTTGTTCTAAGGTGAAACTCTACTGTCTGATATGTTACGGCTATTGTCAGATTTAATGTAAAATAGTTTCTGAATGCCATGATAATGTCATATTATATGATTTTGTCATGGCATCTTTATTATATAACGCATAAAATTTGTTCCATTACATTGAATGCTTTAATATTTTGCTTATCTTTGCTGCGCAATTTATAATGAGTATAAATAGAGTTATGACAAAAAGCACTGGAGCATGGATTAGAATAATGGCCTCGCTATTTCTTACTGTGTTTGTGGCATATTATGCCATAGTCTCTGCTTATGCCCATGTACACGTTGTGAACGGTGTAATGGTAGTGCATTCGCATCCATTCTCGGATCAGCATTCACATACGGCCGGACAGACTCTGGTTCTTCATTTTCTTACGGATTTCCATTCATTGGAAGCTTCGGAACCTTTGATTGTCGATACACCGTTTCAACCTGTATTCCTTATTGATTATACAGAACATGTTCCTACATGTCTGTTGCCGGAATTTGATTCCGGTATAGGTCTGCGCGCACCTCCTTATTCTTCATTTCTATTTGTATAGTAAGGCACCATATATGGTGTCCTGTCTTTTCGTGCCTGTATTTCTGTATAGGCATGGAATAAATACGTTGTAACTTTTTATCAAATTTATATCAATAAAGAAATGAAGAAATTATCAATATTCATTTCGGCTCTTGTGTGCGCCATAGTCAGTATGGCGGCAGGGGTCGATAACAGCCCAGTGAAAGAGGGTAACGTAATTACAGGTCATGTAATAGAAAAAGGTACGGAAAATAGTCTTCCATATGCTACAGTCATTATTGTTGAAACGGGTGAGGGAACAGTGACTGATACAGACGGATATTTTAAGCTGAAAAAAGTTCCTGCAGGTAAATATACGTTGAAAGTGAATTCTGTTGGGTATGCACAACAGACTAAAGAGGTGAGTGTGAGCGATGAATATACTGTAGATGTGCATTTTGTCCTCTCGGAAGAAACAATCATGACTGATGAAGTCGTGGTGTCTGCCAACAGAAATGAAACAAGCAGGAAACTTGCTCCTGTGGTGGTGAATGTGATGAACAATAAACTGTTCGAAATGGTAAATTCTACTGATTTGGCAAAGTCGCTTAACTATCAGTCAGGATTGCGCGTGGAGAATAATTGTCAGAACTGCGGTTTCCCGCAGGTTCGTATAAATGGCCTTGAAGGGCCATACTCGCAGATTCTTATCAATAGCCGTCCGGTGATGAGCGCATTGTCTGGAGTGTATGGTCTAGAGCAGATTCCTGTGAATATGATAGAGAGGGTAGAGGTAGTGCGTGGCGGTGGATCGGCTCTTTTCGGTGCAAACGCTGTAGGTGGTACTATCAATATCATAACAAAAGATCCTGTAAACAATTCATTTCAGGTTTCTACCAATATGTCTAACCTTGGAGGAAAATCTTGGGAACAGTATATGGGAGCGAATGCCTCGCTCGTATCTTCTGATAATACATACGGTATAGCATTGTATCAGTCTTATAGAAACAGAAATCCGTATGACGCTGATGGCGACGGTTTCTCGGAACTGGGAAAACTGAATATGAATACATTCGGACTCAGAGCTTATTACCGCCCGACTCATTTCAGCCGAATCAGCCTGGAATATCATACAACAAATGAATTCAGACGTGGAGGAAGCAATTTCAATCTGCAGCCTCATGAGGCAGATATTTGTGAGCAGACTAAACATATAATAAACAGTGGTGGCTTGACTTATGATGTTTTCTTCAATGAATATCGTCATAAACTCTCTGTTTACGGTTCTGTTCAGCATACAGACCGTAACAGCTATTATGGTACACAGGAACTTGATGATCCGGGTAAGGCATACGGAACTACTGACGACCTTACTGCCGTAGGTGGAGCAATGTATGTAGGTAATATGGATAAGTGCCTTTTCTCTCCGGCTACTTTTACCGGTGGTCTGGAATATCAGTACAATGCCTTGCATGACATCATGGCGGGATATAACCGCGATTTAAAGCAGGATGTAAAAGTGGCCAGCGCATACGCCCAGAACGAATGGAAGATGGATAAGTTCACTTTGTTGGCAGGATTCCGTCTTGACAAGCATAATCTTGTGGATAATGTGATATTCAGTCCGCGTGTGAATGCCTTGTGGAAACCATCGGATAAGGTACAGGGACGTCTGACTTGGTCAACAGGTTTCCGTGCTCCACAGGCATACGATGAGGATCTTCACGTAGCTGCGGTAGGTGGTGAGGCTATGATTATACGTCTGGCGGAAGGGCTCAAGCCTGAACGCTCAAACAGTTTCAGCGGTTCGGTAGATTGGAGTGCTTCGTTCGGTCATTTCCAGTCAAACCTTTTGATTGAAGGTTTCTACACAATGCTTAATGATGTATTCTATCTTAAAAATATAGGTGAAGGCGATCAGCAGGGAACTACCATACAGGAGCGTTGCAACGGACGTGGAGCGAGAGTGTATGGAGCGAATATCGACTATAAGATTGCTCATGGCAGGGATGCCCAGTTGCAGTTAGGTTTTACTGCACAGCAAAGCAGATATACAGAGGCTGTTTATTGGAGCGAGGATGCAGATGTGGCACCTACAAAGAAGATGACGCGTACTCCTGACCTGTACGGTTATTTTACGTTTACTTCTGCTCCATTCAAGAACAAGAATTTTGATTTTTCATTGTCTGGTGTATATACAGGACGTATGCTGGTACCTCACTTTGCCGGTTATATAGAGAAAGATGTTCTTGAAAAGACTCCGGATTTTATGGAACTTAACCTGAAACTTAACTACACTTTTGTATTGAACGACCATCTGAAACTTCAGTTGAACGGTGGTGTGAACAATATGTTCAATGCTTTCCAGAAAGACTTGGATAAAGGTATAGGACGTGACTCAAAATACTTCTACGGTCCTACACAGCCTAGAACTATATTTATCGGTATAAAGTTCTTCAATTAAATACAGTTTAAAAGTCATTTAAAAACATTTCAGGCGGTGCTCTGTGATATTATCACTGAACACCGCCTGAAAACTTTAGGTATGGATTCTTTTATTTTATTTTTCGTCTTGTGACCATCCGCCGCCAAGAGCCTTGTATAGATTTACAAGAGTAATCTGCTTGTCGCGTATGGCATTACTCAATCCAATCTGTGCATCCAGATAACCACGCTGCGCATCCAGCAAGTCGATATATCCGATAACACCGTTGATATATTGCAGTTCGGCAAGGTCAAGAGCGCTTTTTGAAGCCTGTTCCAGTCTCAATCTGGTTTCGTATATATCACGTGTCTTGTTGAATTCTACGATAGCGTTTCTTGCATCCTTGAATGCGTTTAGCACTGCTTTCTCATAGGCATATGTAGCCTGTTCGTATGCGGCTTTCTTGGCTTTAAGCGCTGCGCGGTTCTTGCCGAAATTAAATATTGGGGTAATGAGCGAACCGGCAATAAGATGATGCGGAGATTTGAAAATGTCTTTTAATTCTTCACTCTCAGCTCCGTATGATGCTGTCAAGGTCAATCTTGGAAACATATTTGTGAATGCAATTCCAACTGCTGCATTTGCGGCGATAAGCGACTGTTCAGCCTGTCTTACATCAGGACGTCTTTCCAAAAGACTCGATGGCAAACCAACAGGTAGGGTCGCCGGCAGCAATACATCTTCAGGCAGCACTGAGCGGTTTATATGATGTGGATATTCGCCTGTCAGGAAAGCTATTTCATTCTCTTTCAATGATATTTTCTTTTCAAGATCAGGAATAAGAGTTGCAGTCCTGGCTAATTCCACCTGAGCCTGTCTGAACGCTGTTTCGTTTGTTAACCCGCCTTCGTATCTGATTCTGGCAAGATACAGACTTTCACGTCTGGCATCGACGGTCTTTCGAACTATGGATAATTCATTGTCTAATGCCACCAATTCGAAATATGATTGTGCCATTTGTGCTATGAGACTCATTTTCAGAGCACGCTGATTTTCTATAGATCCCATAAAATCAGCTATACCCTTATCACGTGCCCAGCGTAGGTTACCCCATAAATCAAGTTCCCATGAAACACCGAGTTTAATATCAAACTGGTCGTCCGGTTTACGGTTGTTTCCACCATAATTCTCCTCTTCCTCTTCGGCGTAAATCCTGTTGGTTATAGCCGGAAACATGTTGGCCCAATCGATACGCTTCATGGCAGCCAGCTCCTTTATACGTGCGCCGGCTATAAGCATATCCTTGTTGTATTCAAGTGTTTTTCTTATCAGAGCCTGCAGTGTAGTGTCCGTGTAAAGTTCTTCCCAAGGGAAATCACCCATTGATGTACTGTCCATGCTCATGCTGTCAAGCACTTCAGGCATCTCAATCTGAGGACGTGTATAGTGCTTTCCTAACTGGCAACCACCGATAGTGGAAGCCATAAGGAAAAAGATTGTCAGTCTTAATATAGATGCTATATGTTTCATAAGTTATGCTTTCTTTATGTTGATACGTTTCTGTTTCATTTTGCCTGTAGCCTTATAAATCATTACGAAGAAGAAAGGTACAAGCACGATACCTACTGTAACGGCTATAATCATTCCGAAGAATACTCCGGTACCGATTGCCTGTCGGCTGGCAGATCCCGGACCTGTAGCCAATACCATTGGAAGCATACCAAGGATAAATGCCAATGATGTCATAAGGATAGGGCGGAAACGTAATTGTGCCGCATGTATGGCAGATTCTATCACATCTCTGCCTTTATCTACCTCGTCTTTTGCGAATTCCACGATAAGGATGGCATTCTTTGCTGCAAGACCGATAAGCATTACAAGACCAATCTGGAAGTAGGTATCGTTCTCAAGTCCGCATAATGTTATTCCGGCGTATGCTCCGAGCACTGCAACCGGAAGTGAAATCAATACCGCGATAGGCACTGTCCAGCTTTCATAGAGTGCCGCAAGGAAGAGGAATACGAACAGGAATACAAGTGACAATATGATACCTGTCTGTCCGCCTGCCTGTTTTTCCTGATATGACAGACCGCTCCATTCCACACCTATGTTGTCAGGAAGTTTTTCGCGTGCTATCTGTTCCAATATCTCCATTACCTGACCTGAACTGGCGCCATTGGCGGTTGTACCACGTATAACTGATGTGTTGAACATGTTGAAACGTTTGATACTACCAGGTCCTGTTGTGTAATCTGTTGTTCCAAGTGCTGTAAGCGGGATCATATCGCCTGACGAACCTTTTACGAAGAACAGACCTATATTCTCGCGCTGCTGACGATAAGGAGCTTCAGCCTGTATATATACACGGTAGATACGGTTGAACATGTTGAAGTCGTTCACATAAACCGAACCTGTATAAGTCTTCATCGTAGAGAATACATCTGCCATTGGTACTCCAGATAATTTTACTTTGTCGCGGTCAACATCGAAATACAACTGTGGAATTTCAGCCTGCAGTGACGATGACAGACCTGCAATTTCTTTATGCATAGAAGCATAATGCATCAGAGTGTCTGTGGCACGCACAAGATCATCGTATGTAGCCTCACCTCTGGCTTCAAGCTGCATTTCGAAACCTCCGGCTGTACCAAGTCCCGGAATTACCGGTGGAGTAGAAAGGAACACCTTGCTCTCTGGATATGTTTCAAGTTCTTTCTGAACTCGGTCCATAATTTCGTTTATTGTAGTGTTGTCACGCTCTTTCCACTCTTTCAGAATGACTGTGAGCTGACTTCTTGCCTGACTTGTTCCCACACGTGGACTAGTACCTGTAACGTTCTGTACATATTCCACAGCAGGATCTTTCATTATGAAGTCGATTGCCCTGTCAGTAACTTTGCGTGTACGCTCAAGTGTGGCAGTCTCAGGCAATTCAAGTTCTACAGTGAAATATCCCTGATCTTCTACCGGAAGGAAGCTGGTTGGTACTAATCTGTGGAATACATATATGAATACAAGAACCATACCGAAACCTGCCATTACCCGGCGAGGATTCTTGATTATACGTTTTATATATTTCACGTACTGGTTATTACCGATACCCAGCCATTTGTTTATCCAGTTGAACACCCTGTTTTTAGGCTTGTTCGGATCTGTAGGTTTCAATATCAGAGAACACATCACCGGACTTAATGTCAATGCCACAACAGTGGAAAGAAGTACTGACACTACGATTGTTACAGTAAACTGGCGGTACAACTGACCTGTGATACCGGAAAGGAAACTTACAGGAACGAACACCGCAGCCAGCACAAGTGATGTTGCGATTACGGCTCCAACAAGACCTTCCATAGCTTTCTTTGTGGCCTCGTAAGGACTGAGTTTTTCTTCCTCCATTATTCGTTCCACATTTTCCACTACCACAATGGCATCGTCCACCACGATACCGATGGCAAGAACAAGTCCCAACAGTGTAAGCATATTGAGTGAGAACCCGAATATCAGCATGAAACCGAATGTTCCGATAAGCGATATAGGTACTGCAACCACAGGGATGAGCGTCGCTCTCCAGCTCTGAAGAGACAGGAACACCACCACAATCACCAGGAACAGGGCTTCGAACAAAGTCTTATACACCTCATGGATAGACTGCGAGATGTAGTTTGTCATATCGAACGGGAAATTGTATTCCAGACCTTCAGGGAATGTCTGGCTGATTTCCTCCATTGTATCTTTTACTCTTTGTGCAACTTCCATCGCATTGGCTCCCGGAAGCATGTATATGCCAAGTACCGCTGCGTTACCACCGTTGATTCCACTCTCGGTACTGTATGATGATGCTTCAAGAGAAACTCTTGCCACATCTTTCATTCTGATGAGAGAACCGTCAGGATTAGCTCTAAGAACTATTTCTTCAAACTGGGATGCCGAAGAAAGACGTCCCTGAGCTGTAATAGGGATAGTTATGTCAATACCGTTTGACATAGGCTGCTGGCCGAGTACTCCGGCTGCCGATTCGCGGTTCTGGTCTTTAAGAGCACTCTGCAAATCCTGCACTGTCAGTCCGTAATTGGCAAGTTTTGCCGGATCAACCCAAATCTGCATTGCATAATAGCGGCTACCGATATTCGATACACGGCCTACACCAGGAATACGGCGAAGAAGGTCGAGTACATATAGTGTAGCAAAGTTACTAAGATAAATCTCATCGAATTTCGGGTCGTCAGACATCAGAGTCAGAGTCATAAGCTGGCTGGCTGCCTGTTTCTCCACTTCGATACCGTTCTGAACAACTTCCGCCGGAAGTCTTGATTCAGCCAGTTTCACACGGTTCTGTATTTCAACGGATGCCATATCTGGGTCGGCTGAAATGTCGAAAGTGACAGTAGCCGAGAAACTACCTGTATTCGAACTGTTTGATTCCATATAAAGCATACCCGGAGTACCGTTGAGTTCCTGCTCGATAGGAGTTGCCACCGCCTGAGAAACGGTTACGGCACTCGCACCCGGATATGAGGCGCTGATTTTAACCACAGGCGGAGTTATCTGTGGGTATTGGTCGATAGGAAGCATCATCAATCCTATGATACCTACTATGACAATAAGTATTGAGATGACAGCCGAGAATACCGGCCTGTCTATAAAGAAACTTACTTTCATAAATGTGTAGCTTGGTTAGTTTACCTCTGTGTTAATTTCACTTGCTTGTAGTGCTGCTGTCATTGTCAGCCTTGTTTTCCTCATTGCTTATATCTTCAGGAGCTACCTGTACTTTCACTCCCGGTGTGAGCTTGTGGTAACCTTCTGTCACAATCATTTCTCCCGGTGCCAGACCTCTTTCCACTACAACATCGTTCTTGAATTCCGGACCTATCTCGATGAAGCGTCTTTCTGCTACGGAGTCACGTCGCATCACGAATACGTATGACCCACCTTTTTCGATGATAAGCGATTTCTTTGGAATTACGGTAGCATTCTCTCTTACGTCAAGAAGAACTTTTACGCTAGTAAATTGTCCTGGAAGAAGAACATGTTCAGGATTCGGCAATTCGGCTCTTACCTGGAATGTACCAGTCTTAGGGTTAACCTGTGGAGCTGCGAAATCCACCAGACCTTTATGTTCATATACGGTATTGTCCGGCAGTGTAACTGTTACTGTCTGTTTCCATGTACGTGTAGTGTCTCTCTGACCAAAAGTAACGTTTCTTTCCTTGCTTTTTAGATAGTCAAGGGCTGTCATACTGAAATCCACGTTAACAGTGTCACTCTTTACTATTGTAGCTAGCAATGATTTACCTCCGGTACCAACCAGAGTTCCAGGGTCAACAAGTCTTTCACTGATATGTCCTGAAATAGGAGAGCGTACGATTGTATATCCCAATTCCTGTTCAGCTTGTTCTAGGTCAGCCTTACTCATACCTACACTTGCCTCTGCTGTTTCGTATGCGGCTATGGCATTATCCAAGTCAAGCTGGCTGGCAGCGTTCTGTTCATAAAGTGGGCGGATACGGTCCAAATCACGTTTGGCTTTCAGTGCCGTAGCCTCGTCTTTCTTTAGCTGTGCTCTAGCCTTATCGGCTTTTGCGCGGTATTGGTCCTGATTGATAACAAAAAGTATCTGATCTTTTTTAACGTAACTACCTTCTTCGAAGTGCATTCTTTCAAGGAAGCCTTCTACCCTGGCTCTTACTTCAACGAAAAGTTGTGCCCTGATTCGTCCTACATAGTCTCCATAGATTTCAACATTCTCCTGTACAACAGGTTGCACACATACAATAGGTCTTTCAACAACAGGTTTTTCTTTTCTGTTGAAGATAAGATAAAGACCTACTACTAAGATAATGCAGATGCATGAGTAAATGGCTTGTTTCTTCTTGAATTTCAAGTCCTTTCTTGTCAAAAATCGTTTCATATACAAATCTGTTAATATTTTAGATGCCGTTAAATTAATGGCAATCCATATGCCATAATTGAGACGGAGAATCTAATTTGCTGAAAATAAACTGTTTAAAATGTATTGTCAAGTAGTTTTTATTATTAAAAGGTGTGTAATTTTTCCACAAAACTGTGGAAACGATATGTGATTTTTCTGTTTCTTACCAAATCCGGATATTTTTTTGTATAATATTGCGCTACAAAGATACACATAAAATAGGAATAATTAATACCTTTGCAGCCGAAAACAAAACTTGACTATATGGAACATCTTCAGACGACTGAAAAAGTACACGATGAGCTGTTGCTTCATCGAAGAGTAGATTTACTTTTACGCACCGGAAAACTTCTGGTTGAGAGCCTTGCAGACACCAACCGTGTGGTAAGGAATATGAAGCGTACTGCCGCTTTCCTAGGTATTCCGGAAGAAAAACTTCACATCAACGTCAGCTTTACCATGCTTATGGTGAATGTGAGTGATGGTGATTATTCATTCACAAAATTCCAGAGGATAGATGGTCATGGAGTGAACATGACTGCCATATCGGCTGTGAGCAAATTGTCATGGCGTGCAATCGAGAATGACTACACCCTTGACCAATATGAAGAGGAGCTGGAAGAAATTCGTAAACGCAAGCGTAACTATACTCCTTGGCAGGTTGCTGTCGGTGCCGGTTTTGCCTGCGGTGGATTCTGTATCCAGTTCGGTTGCGACTGGGTTGCTTTCCTTTATGCGTCAATAGCTGCCATTATCGGTATGAGAGTACGTGCCAAATGTAATGAGTCAGGTCTAAATCATTACATGGGTATTGCTATTGCTGCTTTTATTTCTACAATGTTGGCATGGGCATCTACATTATTGCCTGCTTCGTGGACAACCACTCCATGGCATCCGCTTTTGGCATGTGCATTGTTCATTGTACCGGGAGTGCCGTTGATAAACTTTGTTGATGATATGCTGGACAATTATATTCAGGTCGGTATAGTACGTGCGGTCAATACATTGCTTATGGTTTCTGCCATGGCTTTCGGTATAGCATTTGCCGTTAAGATATGTCATATTGAAAATTTCTTCCCGACCATCAGTATGGTTCCTCACCACAATTATATTGAATATGCCATAGCTGCTGCCATCTCAGCAATGGGATTCTCTATGATATTCAATATACCGCGCCGTCTTTTGTGGGTTGTTGCCATAGGAGGTATAATAGCTGTTTGTACACGTAACTTTGTGAACCTCGGTCCAAGTACAGACAATATAGGTCTTGATATGGGACTAGTGATAGGATCGTTTGCCGGTTCTGTATTGGTGAGTCTTATAGCTATCAAGGCTGTACACTGGTTCCACTGTCCAAACCACGTGTTGACTATCCCTTCTGTCATTCCTATGATTCCTGGAGTGCTTATGTATCGTATGCTTTTCGGTATCATCAATATGAATGTGGAATCGCCTGAACAGATTTCAATCTTGATGAAGGCTATACAGAGCGGTATTACTTCCGGTATGGTGATATTATGTATTTCCCTTGGGGTTGCCATCCCTAACATCTTCGGACGTAAATACATCGCAAAAGAGAAGAACAAACGTCTGAAAGAAATTCTTGCAGAACGCAGAGCTCGTGGCAAATTCGTAGAATGGTAATCAATTCATATTGATTTTATATAAAAAAACAGCTCCGGCATAAGGAAACAAATTCCAATATGCCGGAGCTGTTTTTTATGCTATAGATTTATTGGTCAGGATTATCGACTTTTCCTTTATATTCGTTCGGTAACGCACTTTCTATTACCTTATACGATTCTTCCATAAGCTCCTTGATGTTTTCAGGACCTTTGCATTTCGGGAAAATAGGCTTGTGGATAGTAAGCTTCATAGGATGCCATGACAACAGTTTTCCAGTACGCGGAAGTATATTGAACGAGCCGTCTATCGTCAAAGGAACGACCGGTAACTGAAGTTCGTCTGCCAGTTGGAAAGCTCCTTTCTTGAAAATACCCATGTGTCCGGTGAATGTTCTAGCTCCCTCAGGGAAAACCACCAGTGAAGTTCCGTCTTTCAGCACATGGAATGCCTGTTCTATTGTTTCGTGTATTTTTCTAGGTCCAGATTTGTCAACGAAGATAAATCCTGCCGATTCGCATGCCTTACCCACAAATGGTATTTTTCTAAGGCTTTTCTTCATCATCCATTTGAAGTTTCTTCCCAGAAAACCGTATATCAGGAAGATGTCGAACGAACCCTGATGATTTGCTACAAACACATATGATTGTTTCTGGTCTATATTTTCATGCCCTTTTACTTTTATAGGCAGAAGTAAAGTGTAACATGTTATTTGTGACCAGAGTTTTCCGGGATAATACCCCCAGAAATGTCCGTTGCCAAGATGGCATCCAATCATTGTTGTCAGTGCCGTAAGAATTGTTGTTACAAGGAATATCGGCAAACCAATGCAAATCTGATAGATGATGTACAATAATTTCATATTTATGAGTTTTTGAGTTTCTGTTATTTTTTCTTTAGTGTGATTACTGTTATTTCCGGCCATGCTCCAAGTCGCATCGGGAACAGTACGTGCCCTAGTCCTATGTTTACGTAAAGTCCTCTTTCTCCTTCCATATACATGCCGTTGTGTTCAGGATAAATGAACGATGATACAGACAACCCAAAGAACGTAATCTGCATATCGTGTGTATGCCCCGACAGTGTGAGTTCAATATCCGATTCCGGTAGAATTTGCCTGCGCCAGTGGGTAGGGTCGTGGCTCATCAGTATCTGGAACATACCTTCGGTGCCTGCTGAGGCCTCTTTCAGACGGGCATAGTCTGGGAAGGGCGGGCGTCCGCTGTTTTCTACTCCTATCACTGCTATAGAGTCATTACCTCTTCTGATGATGGTATGACTGTTGTTCAGCATTCTCCATCCCATTCTGTTTTCACGGGCAATGAGAGAATCTATATTTGCAATCCTGTCTGCTTCGGAATTCCACTTGACGTATGTCCCGTAATCATGGTTTCCCAATACGGAGTAAACACCATCTTTTGCTTTCAGTTCAGAGAAAATTTCTGTGAACTCTAAAAGTTCGTCGGAACGGCTGTTTACAAGATCGCCTGTGAACAAAGCCAAATCTGCGTTTTGTCTGTTGCATAAGTCTATGGCTTTTTTCAAGGCTTCCGGATTTCCTTTCCAGCTTCCGGAATGTATGTCAGAGAGTTGCATAACCCTGTAGCCGTCGAATACTTCAGGCAGGTTTGCCGATGTGAATGTTACCTCTTTAACCTTGAAGTTTTCTTTTCCCTTTATTGCTCCGAAAAGAATGTACCCCAGCATAGCCAGAGCAGGCAGGGTAGATATGGTTGCGTGAGGTATTTTCAATCCAGCAATTTTATTGATACTCCTCAGTATAAGGCTGAATAATACAAACGTCAGTTTTGGAATGCAGAAACATAAAGTTACGATAAGGTATATGCCGAAATAGTCGTGCAGACTGTCGTGTAAGGCTATGAAGATAGCCAGCAGCAGTAGCAGACCTATGGTAGGCCACCAAAGAAGCCTGCTGTAAAGCTTGTTTTTCTTACACCTTATATATACACGGTGTATGTACCAGTCCGGTAACAACAGCATCAGCAGAAAAAATATTGCAACTCTAAGTAAGATCATTTAGAATTAAAAATTAAAAATTAATAACTAACAACTGATTACCCAACATTTGCCCTCAGATACTTTCTCATCTCATCGGCAGTCTTGCCACGTCTCTCAGCATAGTCGGCAAGTTGCACTTCGTCTATTTTTCCGACACTGAAGTATCTTGACTGCGGATGTGCGAACATCAGTCCGCTCACTGAAGCATGAGGATGCATCATTCCGTTTTCAGTCAGAGTTATTCCTATGCGCTTCATATCCAACAAATCATCAAGCAGAAAGTTCACCGAGATGTCTGGAAGTGAGGGATAGCCTACAGCAGGACGTATTCCACAATACTTTTCATCCAACAGCTCTTTCACACTCAGGTTTTCGTCAGGAGCATATCCCCAGACCGATTTTCTGATTGTTTCATGAATCTTTTCTGCTGCCGCTTCAGCCAGTCTTTCAGCCAAAGTCTTGCATAGCATATGCTTGTAGTCATCGTCTTCGAATTCCTTTTCCATTTCCGGGTCAATTGTGGTGGCAAAACATCCCACAGTATCAGTCATACCATAGGATGCAGGTCTGACGAAGTCGCTAAGACACAGAAACGGGTCAGAGTCTTTAACTCTTGATTGTTGCCTTAACAGCGGAAATCTTGTCCCTTCCATTATCAGATTGTCGCCGTCCGAATTGGCATCCATCAGGCGGTACATGGCATAAACTTTGAAGCGTCCGTCCAGACTGTTTAGCATTCTCTGTGCCTCCTTGTGCAGTTGCATCGCCTCGGAAGCCTTTGGTCTTTCATCTTCCTTGAAAGATACAAGCCACATTGCACGGCAGCCGTCACAACCATGAATATCGGCTATTGACGAATATTTGGGTTGAAATCCCCATGCGTGGAAAAAGTAAATCCAGTTTATGTAGTCAGCCAGTTCGTGTATGTCGTATTCCTTTACGGTGATGTCTGTACGCATTTGAGGAATTAATAATTAAAAATTAAATAGTTAAAAACTAACAAATCATCTGTTAAATACCAGTGCCTGACCTCTGTGGGCAGTATTTACGGTATCATTTTCGTAAACCACGGTTCCGTTTACCAGGGTCTTCTCAACCTTGGCATGGAAGTTTCTTCCCTCCATTGGGCTCCAACCGCAACGGCTCTTTATGCAGTCGGCAGTGACAGTCCATTCATGGTCAGGATTCAGTATCACCAGGTCTGCCTTATATCCCTCGCGGATAAATCCTCTGTCCTTAATCTGATACAGCTCGGCAGGTGCATGACACATCTTCTGCACAAGCTGTTCCACTGACAACACACCTTCCTTGACAAGCTCATATATACTTACCAATGAGAATTGCAGGCTAGGCATACCCGATACAGCTTTCAGTGCACCGCCCTGTTTTTCGGAGAGAAGGTGAGGAGCGTGGTCTGTACCTATCACGTCTATAAGATTGCTGCTCAATGCTTTTCTCAGAGCGTCACGGTCTGCACGTGTCTTGATGCTAGGATTACATTTTATGCGTCCGCCAAGAGTCTTGTAGTCTTCATCGCAGAACATAAGATGCGAAACGCAAGCTTCCGAAGTGATTTTCTTTTCCTTCAGAGGTTTATCCTCAAACAGTTCGAGTTCCTTCGCTGTACTTACATGCAGGATATGAAGACGCGCTCCTGTCTCTTTAGCCAGTCTCACGGCAAGAGATGATGAGTTATAGCAAGCTTCCTCGCTGCGGATTATCGGATGAAGAGAAATGTCGGCATCTTCGCCATACTTTTCTTTCACTTCGGCTGTGTTGCGGCTAATCACGGTCTGGTCCTCACAGTGAGTTGCAATCAGCATTCCCGCTTCGGAGAATATCTTCTTCAGAGCTTCCATGCGGTCCACAAGCATGTTGCCTGTACTTGCGCCCATAAACAGTTTCACGCCGCAGACGTGAGTCTTGTCAAGATCTTTAAGCTGGTCGGCATTATTGTTCGTTGCCCCGAAATAGAAAGAATAGTTCACCACGCACTTGGTAGCGGCATCGGCAAACTTGTTTTCCAGAGCCTCGATGGTAGTGGTCTGCGGATTGCAGTTAGGCATATCCATGAACGAAGTCACACCTCCGGCAGCAGCTGCAGCGGTTTCTGTAGCCATATCAGCCTTGTGTGTAAGTCCAGGGTCGCGGAAATGCACATGGTCGTCAATCACTCCAGGAAGCAGGAAGCAACCTTCTGCGTCAATGGTCTCGTTTATATCACATTCAGGCGTAGCATCGCCTTCGATAATTCTGTATATTGTTTCATCCTCAGTAACAACCGAGCCTTTAAACTGTCTGCCTTCGTTCACGATGACAGCATTCTTTATCCAAATTCTTTTCATCTTTATATATTAAGAATTGACTAATTGATTAGATTTCTAATTCTAAAAACTAATAACCAATGTCTGAAAACTAACAACCTTTTCTTTTAGGATATTTTTTGAACCAACTATCCCATTTCAGTTTCATTACTCCGAACACAGCCTCACCGAATATGCTGCTGTTCATCTTAGAAGTTCCGAGTTCACGGTTGATGAATATAACCGGCACTTCTATAATCTTGAATCCGCACTTGTAGGCAGTGAATTTCATTTCAATCTGGAAAGCATATCCCTTGAAGCGGATTTTATCCAGATCGATGGTCTCAAGTACTTCACGTCTGTAGCACTTGAATCCGGCAGTAGTGTCGTGTACAGGTATTCCGGTGATAAATCTCACATATTTGGATGCGAAGTACGACATCAAAACTCTGCCCATAGGCCAGTTAACCACGTTCACTCCGCTGATGTATCTTGAACCGATAGCCACATCTCCGCCGTCTTCATGGCAAGCCTTGTAGAGTCTTGGCAAGTCGTTAGGGTTATGGCTGAAGTCGGCATCCATTTCGAAAATATAGTCATACTTCTTTTCTATAGCCCATTTGAATCCTGTGATATATGCAGTTCCTAGTCCCAGTTTACCTTTTCTTTCAATCATGAAAAGCCTTTCCGGAAATTCTTTCTGCAGCCTTCTCACTATGTCTGCTGTTCCGTCCGGCGAGTTATCTTCTATAATAAGGATGTGGAAAAACTTTTCCAGTCCGAACACGGCACGGATTATATTCTCAATGTTTTCCTTCTCGTTGTAAGTAGGAATTATGATGATGCTGTCACTGTTTTGCATATAAAAATGTGTAGTTTGTACTTAAAAACAAAGGTAATGAAAAAATCCTCCACCCCTTGTTATTAATTGTTAATTGTTGCATGGCGAAACATATTTATTTTGCGGATGCTTTCTTATGTCAAAATTTCTTGCCATATTTACCGTGACACGTTCGTGTTCCGCGCGTTACACGTTTGTGTTCCGCTCGTTGCACGTTCGTGTTCCGCGCGTTACACGTACGTGTTCCGCTATCTTTGATATGGAATTTTTAATTGAAAAGCGTAAAACATAAAAAGAATAAAAGTATGCCTGTAAAATTTGATTTGTATAGTAATCCTGAAAAAGAGGGAGTTACGTCCCGTAAACTACATGCCAAAGTAATATCAAAAGGAGTTGTGAATACAAGAAACCTTGGTGAGAGAGTAAACCAGAAATGTTCCCTTACCGCTTCTGATGTATGGGGAGTGCTGACAGCCCTGCAGACAGAATTCTATAATGCCTTCTGCGAGGGTTATTCTGTCAATTTGGAGGGTATCGGCAGTTTTAATCTCAGTCTTAAATGCGCTCCCGATGTAGATCCTAAATATGTATCTTCCAAAGACATAAAGGTAAAAGGTATCCGCTTTGTTCCCGACAAGAAATTGCTAGAAATGCTTAATAAGGTTCATTTCGAACATGATATTGATGATTCCCGTCATTCCGGAAATATGGAACAAGCTGATATAATAGTCAAGATTGACAGATACTTTGTGTATAACCGTTTCATGCGCCGTGCGGATTTTGAAAAGCTGACTGGTTTCAACAAGTCTAAAGCTTTGCGCACTCTGAAAATTCTTGTAGCAGACGGAGTGCTGAAGAATGTGGGAACAGTGAATATGCCGATGTATATTAAGAACCAAATATAAACCATTGATTATGAATAAATTTAATGTATTCCTGGCTGCAATAGCTTTTTCGTTATGTATCTCGTCATGCGAAACCTCAAAAACTCCGATAGAACATCTGTCTTCGCTGGTAGAACAGGTGGAAGACAGGTATGATGAATTTACGGAAGAAGATTGGGAAAAGATAGCTTCTGAGTATGAGAAGATTGAAGAGGAAATGTCGAAATACGAGTTTACCGATGACGAACTGAAGGAGATAGGAAAGCTGAAAGGCAGGATTTATGCAAAAATGACCAAAAACGCCTTGAAAGATTTTTCAAAACAGATAGAGGATTGGGGTAAGCAGATTGAAGGCGGTGTGGAAGGTTTCTTTGAGGAATTAAACGAGGATTGAAGCTAGGTTGGTGTTTATATGGTGGACAGATATGTGAAAAAAATATTAATTTTGTCGCATAATAACTCAAATGAATAATGATAAAGGATATAACTGAAAAGAATAATAATGTCACCCTCGGAGCTAAAGAAGTGGAAGTGCTGAGGGAAAATTTTCCAGCATGCTTCCATGCCGACGGTTCTTTCGATATAGAACGTTTTAAAGAATATTTGAAAGACAAGATAAATGTGACGGATGAGGGGTATGAACTTCGTTTTTTGGGTAAGAATTATGCCAGACTGTTGGCTTCGCTCGATACCACAACAGTTGTTGTCCCTGATGAAAAACATAACAGCATGCCCGAGAACAAGGACAGCAAAAACGTATATATCAGCGGTGACAATATAGATGCGTTGAAGCATTTGCTGAAATCTTATGCCGGACGCATAAAGTGCATCTACATAGACCCTCCGTACAACACCGGTTCCGACGGTTTTGTATATAACGATTCTTTCAAGTTTACTCCCGAAGAACTGTCTTCCAAACTTAGTATTTCTGAGGAACAAGCGATTAGAATTCTTGATTTGACACGTCGTGGCTCGGCCACTCATTCTGCATGGCTGATGTTCATGCTTCCCCGCCTTGTGCTTGCCAGAGACTTGCTCTCTGACGACGGTGTGATTTTTATATCCATAGATGATAATGAACAGAGTAATCTGAAGTTGTTGTGTGATGATGTGTTTGGGGAAGAGAATTTTCTTGGTAATATCGTCAGGTCTACCGGTCAGACTACCGGGCAGGATAGTGGCGGACTTGGAAGTTCTTTTGATTATATTCTTGTATATTCAAGGAAGGAAGGTTATGAATTGAACGGGCTGGAACTTTCTGAAAAAGACAAAAAGCGTTTCCAGGATAAGGATGATGTAGGCTTTTACGCATATGACCAATTGAGAAAGACCGGCTCTAATGATAAACGTGAAGATCGTCCTAATCTATATTATGGAATAAAAAATCCTGATGGAGAAATTTTGTATCCTTCGGCTACTGCAGGGTATGACAGTCGTTGGCGTGTAGAGAAAACTTCGTATGAGAATCTCGTGAAAAACAATATGATTCTTTGGAAAAAGACCATGCGCAATAATGAGGAAGTTTGGTGGCCGTATGTTAAATATTATCTTGATGGGCGAACCAAGAGACCTTCTCCATTATGGAACGACCTTGAGGGCAATAAGAAGGCTGCAAGAGAAGTCAGGGATTTGTTTGACGGGAAAAAAGTATTTGATTTTCCAAAGCCTATAGATTTATTGAATAGGATTATTACTATAGCAACGGAAAAAGACTCCATTATTGTTGATTTCTTTGGAGGCTCTTCTACTACGGCTCATGCTTTAATGAAGAAAAATTCTGAAGATGGTGGTGACAGGACTTTTATATTGGTTCAGTTGCAAGAGTTGTGTGAAAAGGATTCTGAAGCTTTCAAATGTGGTTTCAGAACCATAGACGAAATAGGTATGGAGCGCATCAAGCGTGCCGCCAACAAGATAAAACAGGAAAATCCTCTGTTCCACGGCGATTTGGGATTCAGGCATTATACTCTGCAAGAGCCTTCGGACATAGCAGTGGAAAAAATAGAAAATTATGACCCGAAATATATATTTGGCGACAAAACGCTTGTTGATGAGTTCGGTGTACCTGCCATTATTGCCACATGGCTTGTAAGGGACGGCTACGGATTGACTCCGGAGATAGAAACACTCGATTTCGACGGGTACGAGGTTTACTGTATGCCTAACCACCTCTATATTATTAACCCCGGACTTACGAATGAGGCTGTAGGAGGACTGCTTGACAAATATCAGACAGAGGCTGAATTCAATCCGCAGAATATAGTGGTATATGGATATGCGCTGTCTTGGAATGAGCAGCAGGGACTGAAAGACAATATGCAGACAGTTCAGGCTGGGGAAAAGAATATGCGTATTAATTTTGATATCCGTTATTGACATAAATATATATGGAACTTATACTTCAACCATCGTTGCCACATCAGCAGAAAGCCGTGGACGCTATAGCCGATGTATTTCATAAGACCACTATAGAGCCGCCATCAGTATATTATGCCAATCCGCAGATAACTACATATATAGATGGTGTAGGAGCCAATATAAAGAATATTCAGGATGCCAATGGGCTGTCTGTGGAATACAAGGGATACAGCTATGACAGTAAGTGCCTGAATCTGGATATAAAAATGGAGACAGGTACGGGAAAGACGTATGTATATACCCATGCCATGTACGAACTGCACAAACGTTACGGTATCAACAAATTCATAGTGGCTGTGCCTACACTTCCCATAAAGGCAGGAGCAAGGCAGTTTATGGGTGATTATGCAGTGAAACGTCATTTCCGCGATGTCTGCGGATATGAAGCTGAAATAGAATTGCTCACATTGGAGCCTGCGAAGAACAAGAAAAAGGGAAGGCAGTATTTCCCTACGGCTGTAAGTGAGTTCGTAAAAGGCTCAAGCCGCAATTCCAACAAGATATATGTTCTTCTGGTTAATATGCAGCTGCTGAAAGTGGCTAAAGGTTATATGCTTAGCCGTGATGATTACGGAACGGTTGTAGAGGGCTTTTATCGTCCTTTTAATGCTCTGCGTGCCACAAGGCCGTTTGTCATAATAGACGAACCGCACAAGTTTTCGCGCGAACAGAAAGCCTTCGGTGTGATAATGGATGAGCTTGCACCACAGTGTATAATACGTTTTGGTGCCACTTTCCCGGAAATTACTATTGGTAAAGGTAAGACCAAGAGGGCTATTCAGGAATATAAAAACCTGCTTTATGACCTTAACGCCTGCCAGGCATTCAATCAGGGACTGATAAAGGGGGTTGCAAAGGAGCATTTCGAGCCTGTCTCAAAGAAGAATGAAAAGGTGAAACTGTTGTCCGCAGTGAAAAATGATGTGGCTACCTTCCAGTATAGGAGTGCTGACAAGCCTACACGTACGTTTCATCTGCATGTCGGTGATTCGCTGTCCGTAATGGCGGAAGAGTTCAGCGGCATCATGATAGAAACCATAGACAGAAACTGTATAGAACTCTCCAATGGATTGACGAAGAATGTGGGAGAGGAGATAGATGTGGACATATACATGAATTCATATCAGGAGCAGATGCTCCGTCTTGCACTGGAAAGGCATTTTGAAACCGAACGTTCAAATTTTAGCGGAAGGAAGTTCAAAATCAAGACTTTGGCCCTGTTTTTTATTGACGATATAACTTCGTATAGAGAAAGTTCCGATGGCAAGAAACCTTATCTGCTACAAACTTTCGAACGGTTGCTGAAAGAAAAGCTTGAAGAAACTATAGCCGTACTGAGCGACAGCGAACAAGAATATAGGGATTATCTGGAAGCAAGCCTTAGTGATATAAAAGCCTGTCATGCAGGGTATTTTGCGCAGGACAACAGCTCTTCGGACGAGGATATAGCACGCGAGGTGGACGATATCCTTAACGGTAAGAAACAGCTTCTTTCTTTCAGGGATAAAGACGGTAATTATATATTGCGAAGATTTCTCTTTTCCAAATGGACGCTAAAGGAAGGGTGGGACAATCCCAACGTATTCACCATAGCCAAACTACGTTCCAGCGGAAGTGACAACTCAAAGCTTCAGGAGGTAGGCCGTGGATTGCGTCTCCCGGTTGATGAGTGTGGCAACAGAATCTCAAATGAGGATTTCATGCTTAATTATATTGTGGATTTCACTGAAGCTGATTTTGCCGACAAATTAGTAGAGCAAATTAACAGCGAGGTTCCTGAAACTGTATTTATCTCATTCAGACATATTGGTACGATAGCCGCAAAAATGAGAGTGGACAAGAGAGACCTTATAGCAGAACTTCTGACAAAAAGATATTTGGATCCCGATGATTCGGATATGCTTTCCATTGTTCCTGAAAACAGGGTAAAATTCTTTGATGAATATCCGTTGTTCCGTTCGGGAGTTGTATCTGACAAGATTAAGGATAATAATAAGTTGAAAAACAAGCCTGTGGGAATACGAAAAGCTCGTTTTGAGGAAATCAGCGAATTGTGGAGTATTCTGAACAGGCGATATACCATCTGGTATGAAGAAGAACTAAATTCTAAAATCCGGGATGCTCTGGCATATATTTTAGAGTCGGAAGGTGTTTTCTCCGAGCAGGTCATCACAAGTCATAGGGATGTGGTGAAGAGTGACGGCGAACAGATGTCTCTTCTTATGGATGGGGGAGTGCAATATACGATAAAGAACTCACTGCCATACGGTGTATTCCTGAAACGTATTTCGTTGGCTACCAATATTCCCATACCTGTGCTGCACAGTGCGTTAAACAATTATGTGGAAAAGCATGGTAGACTGAAGAACTCCTTCTTTAATGAGCAGTCGGCTGGGATTATAATCAGTAAATTTGCCGAATGGAAGGCGGAAAACCTGATGGGGCATTTCAAATATAAAAAGACGAATGGAAATATCGGAGCGACGGCATTGACTTACAGTGATGGCACAGTAAGAAAAGAAATAGCTCAGGGCAGGATAGGTACAAAGGTAGTAGAAGGAGAGCCTATGGCAAAATATCTGTATAATACTAAGGCGTTTGATTCTCCATTGGAACTGGAAAATATAAATGCTGACATAGCCGAGGTTGTTGTCTATGGCAAGATTCCGCGAAACAGTATAGCTATTCCTACTGTGGCAGGAGGTACTTATAGCCCAGACTTTATGTATGTGGTAAAAAAGAAAAATGGTGAAAAGGAACTGAACATAGTAGTGGAGTCTAAAGATGTTGACAATATGACCGGAACCCGTGGATTGGAAAATCTCAAGATAGAGTGTGCCAAGGTGTTTTTCGACAATCTTTCTTCGCAAGGTTATACAGTACATTTCAGAACACAGGTTAACAACAAAAAGATGTTGCAGATTGTGAATGAGGTATTGGCGTGATATTTATTGAATATAATCAAAAACTGGTAATAATGAGAAAAATTTATCCTAGAGAATGGGTGTCTATGCATCCATATACAAAAACCGATGCGACAGACAATTATTACTGTAAATTGGTAAACAGAATAATTGAATTGTTATATGATTATGACATAATGGAGGGAGAAACAGAGCCGGAAGACGAGATTTACGAAGACACGGCGATATTTCTTGTCGGATGGTTTGAAGATATTATTTCGCAGACCGGTGTCTGGCAGGTATTCACTTCGCAGTGCGAAAAACGCTATGGCAGCCGATTGCCTTTCTATGAAACGGGCGAAGATTATTATCCCGACGAAATAAATGTGGAAGACGTACGCTTCATTCTGTGGCATTGCTTTCAGAGAGATAAAATAGGGGAGAAAATCTATAATCCTGAGAATACCGGTATTTTGGCATTGGCAAATGAAATATACGATATCTTCGACGAGGAGTTCGAGACAGCTCCGGTGAATGAAAGACTTCAGGATTTCTTTGATTTCTCTTATTTGACAGAGGGTGATTTCATTGAATACAGAAATAAAGTAGAGTGGTTCTATTTTGACTCATATATCAACATGGGTTGTTATGAATCTTATCTGGATACCGTATCTGATGAAATAGTGGAATATCAGAAGCGTAAGGATTTTGATGACCGTACGATGGATATGATGATATATTCCTTTAAGATGAACAGCGTGGTGTCGGGCAGAACTCCTCTTCTTGCCATTACTGCTCCTGAATATTTGAAACTTCTTCTTGAGGAACAGGCTGTCAATCATGTGGATGCACCATATATGGATGTGGACAGCAGGATGAGAGCATTTTATCTGGTGACGGACGATACAGATGATTATTATGTGTTCAAAGAGGTTTCAGGCAAGGAGGAAACTTATAAAGTAACAAAAGATTCTATTGAACTGAACGCTCCAAAGTTAATACCGGGTGATATGATAGTTGCAACAACTCTGTTCAAGTTTGGAAAGTATTGGCAACACAACGGGGCTATGAATATCTATAGCATTAAAGATTTTCCAGAACTTGATGACATTAAGAATAAACTCTCGGATGCTAACAAAAAGGCGGCATACGATGACTTCGTTGCGGCAACTAAAGGAAAACATTTTGTATTCCTGAAAGGAAAAGAAGAGATGAACGATTTCATTTCAAACAAGATGAAATATAAAATAGCTTCAGGACTGAAAATTCCTGATACGGGAAATGACGTATTGATGTTGTGTATTACTCCTAAACAAGGAATATCTGTTGTGCGTAACTATTGTGAATGTATCGCTTCTCCTGATAATCCATATTATAATAAGGAAATGGCAGAAAAGAATGCGTTTAATTTCTTGACAAATAACCAATTGATACCATACGAACTGGCTTGCGAACTTCTTGATAGAGGATACCTGAAGGATGCAGCCTTAAATAACACACAAGGACTGGAACACGGTAAAGAGCTGGTGAGGAAGAATGCCCGGTTCATACTGGATTATTTCTTCAACAGGTGCAGGGAGAAAGATTTAAATGAAATGTATAAATGAATTTAGATTTTTGTCGCTTCGGGATGTTTTTCTTCTCTGAAAGTATTCTCTCGGCTGCTGTTTGTATGACGTGAATGTTTCATTAGAAGAGTTATCTTTGTAAATCTGAGGAATATACTGATATTCCCCAATAAGATTACTTTATGAAACATCACAGAAGATATTTCTGATTAGATATTAGATAAAAGATAATATTGATTAAACACTATTCTGATTATGTTGGTTTATATATCTTGCGCTAAAACAATGACAGCGCAAAGTAAGCAAAAAGCACCGTTAACCACAAAACCGGTATTTTATAACGAGGCTGTGCAGAATGCGATGTATATGTCGCAATTCAATAAAGAGGAACTAGGGCGAATGCTTAAAATAAACTCCAAACTTGCTGCCGAGAATTACTTCAGATATCATAATTTCTTTTCGGAAGATAATAATGGTCTTCCTGCCATCTTGTCGTACACAGGTATGGTGTTCAAACGTCTTGCTGTGAAGGATTTCTCGGATGAGGACTTGAAATATGCGCAGAAACATCTGTTAATAACTTCTTTTCTTTATGGATTACTCCGTCCGCTAGATGTTATAAAGAATTATCGTCTGGAAGGAGATGTGAGACTTCCGGAAAGGGATAACGTGACAATGTTTGATTATTGGAAACCTGTTTTGACTGATTTCTTTATTGATGAAATTAAGAAAAAGGGAGGAATTCTTATAAATCTTGCCAGTAGCGAGATGAAGGATCTTTTCGACTGGAAACGTGTGTGCAGTGAAGTCAGAGTAATAACTCCTGATTTTCATGTTTACAAAAACGGTAAGCTTTCTACAGTGGTTGTCTATGCCAAGATGTGTCGCGGCGAAATGACGCGTTATATCTTGAAAAACAGGATAGAAGACCCTGAACATCTTAAACTTTTCGAATGGGAAGGATTTTGTTATAATGAGCATGAAAGTACCGGTGATAATCCGGTGTTTACTATGGGATAGTCATTTCTTATATGTAAACTCAAATGCATGGCAGTGCAGTTTTTATAGATATCAGATTATTAATATGGAAAACTAATATATAAAGTAGTTTCCATTTAGATTAATTATTTATCACTATTTTTGTATCTGGAAATATATATCAAATGGGAAAAAGGCTAATGTTTCGGATAAAGGTTGTATTATTTACGAAATTGTTAGGATGACTGGAGTATAAAAAGAAATTATGTGATTATGGTAACATATAAAGATATAATTAATCAAATAAGTAACTATTCAAAATTAATTTTATACATATGAGTAATTCACAAATAAGTTCGTACCTACAGATGCCAGTGCCCTGTTTGTACAATAGAAAAGCGAGTCCTTA